>JANRJQ010000010.1:0-326052 GCA_033763895.1 Chloroherpetonaceae bacterium
AACTTGTATGTGGCTGACCAAAACAACCACCGCGTTTTGCGCTTTGCGAATGCGGCAACGGCGCTAACGGGCGCGGCGGCAACGGTTGCGCTCGGACAACCCAACCTCACAAGCGGCACAGCAAACAACGTCGGTCTCTCGGCAAGCACGATGTTTAATCCATACAGCGTGGCGGTCGATGGGGCGGGCAACTTGTATGTGGCTGACGCAAACAACAGCCGCGTTCTGCGTTTTGCGAGTGCGGCAACGGCGCTAACGGGCGCGGCGGCAACGGTTGCGCTCGGACAACCCAATCTCACAAGCAACACAGCAAACAACGGCGGTCTCTCGGCAAGCACGATGAGTATTCTAAGCGGCGTGGCGGTCGACGGGTCGGGCAACTTGTATGTGGCTGACCAAAACAACAGCCGCGTTTTGCGTTTTGTGAGTGCGGCAACCTTGGCAACGGGCGCGGCGGCGAATGTTGTCTTGGGACAAGGCGGCTTTACAGCAGGCGGGGCAAACGGTTTTGACGGCGCGGGCTTTAACTTACCAAGCGGCGTAGCAGTCGACCCTGTTTCGGGCAAAGTCTTTGTGGCTGACCAATTCAACCACCGCGTTTTGCGCTTTACGAGCGCGGCGGCAATGATGACCGGTAGCGCGGCGGAAGCGGTTTTCGGTCAACCCAATTTTTTTAGTAATACGCCAAATAATGGCGGTCTCTCGGCAAGCACGATGAATGCTCCATTCGGCGTGGCGGTCGACGGGTCGGGTAACTTGTATGTGGCTGACCAAAACAACAGCCGCGTTTTGCGCTTTGCGAATGCGGCAACGGCGCTAACGGGTGCGGCGGCAGCCGTTGCGCTCGGACAACCCGACCTTGTGAGCGGCACAGCAAACAACGGCGGTCTCTCGGCAAGCACGATGAATGGTCTATTCGGCGTGGCGGTCGACGGGTTGGGCAACTTGTATGTGGCTGACGCAGGCAACAGCCGCGTTTTGCGTTTTGCGAGTGCGGCAACGGCGCTAACGGGCGCGGCGGCGACGGTTGCGCTCGGACAACCCAACCTCACAAGCGGCATAGCAAACAACGGCGGTCGCTCTGCGAGCACGATGAATCGTCCATATGGCGTGGCTGTCGACGGGTCGGGCAACTTGTATGTGGCTGATAAAGACAACCACCGCGTTTTGCGTTTTGCGAGTGCGGCAACGGCGCTAACGGGCGCGGCGGCGACGGTTGCGCTCGGACAACCCAACCTCACAAGCGGCATAGCAAACAACGACGGTCTCTCGGCAAGCACGATGTTTGGTCCATACAGCGTGGCGGTCGACGTGTCGGGAAACTTGTATGTGGTTGATAAAGACAACCACCGCGTCTTGCGTTTTGCGAGTGCGGCAACGGCGCTAACGGGTGCGGCGGCAACGGTTGCTCTCGGACAACCCAATCTCACAAGCAACACAGCAAACAACGGCGGTCGCTCAGCAAGCACGATGAATGGTCCATATGGCGTGGCAGTAGATGGGTTGGGTAATCTTTATGTGGCTGATAGAAATAACCACCGCGTTTTACGCTTTAATAGTGGTAACTATGTTGGCAATACCTCCATAATTCCTGCTGGAACTTACAACAATATCACTTTTACCGGCAGTGGGAGCCTCAGCGGTGCTGTTACAGTCAACGGTGTACTTACGCTCAACACAGGTGTTTTAGCAGACTTGAACGGAAATACAATTACGGTTACCAACAGCGCTTCGGGTGCTGTTTCTGGTGCCGGTTTCCTTACTGGGAACGGATCTCTTGTTCGGGCATTCAATGGCAACAACGCTTATGCATTTCCTTATGTACAATCGGGCAACGACCGAAGTGCAACTGTTAACTTTACAAGCGGAGCAAGCACAGGAAATCTCACATTCCAATTTTTCAACACCGCACCCGGAAACACAGGGTTGCCCCAGACTTTTGCAGGCCAAGTTGTAAATGCAGTTGCACCGTTTTTCTGGCGCATTAGCGCCTCTGGTACGCCGGGGACTTATACAATGACTTTGCGGGGAGAAAATGCGCCGGGTATAACCAATGTTACTTCCCTACGAATCGCAAAGCGCCCGAATGGTGGCAGTTGGTCAAGTGTTGGCGCGGGTACATCAAGCGCGAACACCGGAACATTCGATTCTCCAAGTGTGGTGCAATCCGGTATGACTGGATTCTCGGAATTCACCATTGGCGCCGATGGGGCGATAAATCCGCTTCCGGTTGAGTTATCTGCATTCACGGGTGCACGAAGTGCGAATGGGATTCTTCTAACTTGGACTACGGCATCTGAGAAGAATAACTCAGGGTTTGAAGTCCAAAGGAACACAGAACAAGGGGAATGGAAAGCGCTGGGCTTTGTGAAGGGAAAAGGAACGACGACAGAAGCGCAGAGTTATTCTTTCATTGATCGTAGCGTTTCGGGCAAAGTGACCTACCGATTGAAACAAATCGACTTCGATGGAAAGTTTGAACTTCACCCCACAATTGAAGTGGATGCCGGTTTGCCAAATACCTATGCCTTAAATCAAAACTACCCCAACCCGTTCAACCCAAGCACCACGATTGGCTACCAACTTCCGGTGGCAGGCGCAGTGAGCCTCAAGGTCTATGATGTGTTGGGAAGAGAAGTATCAACGCTGGTGAACGCAAGCCAAGCGGCGGGGAGCTATCAAGCCAATTTCAATGCAAGCAATGTGTCAAGCGGGGTGTATTTCTACCGGCTTGAAGTCCGCTCGACTGGCTCGCAAACTGTTAACTTCATGCAAACGAAGAAGATGGTGCTGGTGAAGTAAAATTTAGGGAGTTACAATCTTTTCAGAAGCCTCGGCGAAAGTCGGGGCTTTTTTTGATAGGTCATCCTCACGGCATTCTCCAAAGAATGATTATATTCAATAACTTATCACAAAAGTATCACAAGATTTTTCATCCGAAGTTTCGTCAACCTAAATCCTAAAATTGTGCTTCAAAATAAAGCAGATATCCGCACTGTGGCTTATCTCATGACCACCACGGCATTATTTTTTGTGCAATGGAATCTCGAGAGCCTGAATCCATTTCTCTATGTGTGGCTTCTTTTTATGTCGGTTTCAGTTGCGGTTATTGCGCACAACCACAATCACTTACCGATTTGGAAATCTTCGGTGATGAATGGAATCACCGACTATTGGCTCACGGTTTTCTACGGCTTCCCAACTTTTGCTTGGATTCCAACTCACAATAAAAATCATCACAAATTCAATAATCGCGAAGGCGACTATACCATCACCTACCGATTCACCGAAAAAAATAATTTTTGGACTATCATTTCTTACCCCACCATCAGCAGTTATTTTCAACAAACCCCAATTCGAGATTTTCTCAAAAAAACGTGGGAAAAAGATAAAGGCAAATTTGCCTTCTACATCATGCAGTATGTGGCATTGGCCGCTGTGGTGGCTGTGGGACTTTGGGTGGATTGGAAAAAGGCGATTCTTTATATCCTGATTCCGCATCAAGTGGCGCTGTTTTCTGTGCTTGTTTTCAATTATCTCCAGCATGTCCACGCCGATGAAACCTCGCCCGTCAATCACTCGCGCAACTTCGTGAGCCCGCTCTTAAATGCGTTGCTCTTCAACAACGGCTATCACACCGTTCATCACGATAATGCTCAGCTTCATTGGAGCCTCACACCGGAAGCCCACGCCAAAATGGCCGGGAAAATCGATCCTTATTTAAATGTGCCAAGTTTTTGGGGATACATCGTCAAAACCTATTTCTTAAGCCCCTTCAACAAAAAATTTGCTTCGTATTCTCTCCGCTTGGAGCGAATGAAACAAAAAGCAGCCGCTGAAATGTCCAAGGCCGTGAATTCCCCAACTGAAAAGCATCAAGAAAGCATTCACGCCTAAGCCGATACCTCATTGACTTCATCCCCCTTTTTCCTAATCACCAAATTCTATAGACATAAAATCCCCTCGGGATTAACAGGCGATAATCCGATGGCGAAGCCATCGAATGTTTGTAGCCTTTCAATAAATAAAACCTATTCGATTCAAAAATGCCCTGACTTAATTAAACCTTTGCAAAGCGTGAGATGTCTTAAAAACATAAGCCAAGTCTGTTTACCAACATAAACGCTCGTGTAGAGAACACCAATGAAAAAGAGAATCCTCATTGTCGAAGACGATCCGATGATTTCAAAATTGCTTTTCATCTCCCTTTCCGATCAATACGATCTCGCTTTTGCAAAAAATGGCGAAGAGGGCATCGAAAGGTATCGTTTATTGAAAGACTCGCTAAGCCTTGTCATCACAGATTTTCAAATGCCCATTAAAAACGGAGATGAAGTCGCTTTGTTTGTACGTTCCAATGACAGCACGATTCCGATACTCTTTGCCTCGGGGTCGGATTGGCGCGATCTCAGCCCGAAGCTCGCCGTAATTCCTAATCTTATCGTCATCGCTAAACCCATACGTGTCGTGGCGTTACGGGAGGTCATTTCAAATTTGATCAATAGCCCTGCAGAGCGGCGACCCGCCTTCTCGTAGCTTCTTCCGAGGTAATCTCACGAAATACTCGTTTTGCAAAGTCTTTGCATTCAAGTGTAAAATGATTGAGCAAGCCTTTGCATTTCCACTTCAGTGTGATTAAACTTCAAAAATTGTTTCGTGCATCAGTCCTATCTCAACGAAACAAAGGTCAATTTTTGAATCAACATAAACTTGGAGGAACTGCCGCGTGGAGCGTCGAGATTTCTTGAAATTAGCCGGATTAGGAGTCTCCGGCGCAGCATTAACCAGCCTGACTTCACTTCCTACCTTCGCTAAAGAAATTCCTGTTGAACAGTCTCTTGCCTCACTTGCCGATTTCGTCGATGTGAAAAAATTGAGCGATGCCGCACTTTCAGCGGCCAAAGCTGCTGGTGCCACTTACTGCGATGTTAGAATCGGTAGATACCTCAATCAAGCAGTGTTTACGCGCGAAAACAAAGTGCAGAATGTAACCAATACCGAATCGATTGGAGCAGGGATTCGCGTCCTTGCCGGTGATAAAGCCACGTGGGGCTTCGCGTCAAGCAACGATTTATCGCCTGAAGGCATCGCCCGAACTGCACGCGCAGCAGTGGCTATTGCAAAAGCCAATTCACGCATTCAAACCGATCCTGTGAAGCTTGCACCGACACCTTCGCTCGGAGAGGTTTATTGGAAAACCCCAATCGAAAAGAATGCCTTCGAAGTGCCAATGAAAGAAAAGGCCGATCTTTTGCTTTCGGTCAACGCCGCTGCAATGAAAAATGGAGCACCGTTTGTGACTTCATTTGTCTTTTGCATCAACGAACAAAAATATTTTGCCTCAAGCGATGGCTCCTACATTTCGCAAGATGTGCATCGCTTGTGGCCGGCGGCTTTTGTCAATGCCGTGGATCAAACCTCTGGAAAGTTTGAAACCCGCAGTGCGCTCTCTTCACCCGTCGGAATGGGTTGGGAGTATCTCTCCGGTCGGAAGGAAGGCAAATTTGCCGGGCCTCAAGGCACCGTAACGCGTTACGGAAAGTATTATGATATGGTCGAGGATATTGGGAATGCCGCCATTTTGGTAAGAGAAAAACTCAGCGCGAAGTCGGTTGAAAAAGGCAAATATGACCTCGTACTTGACCCGTCACACTTATGGCTGACAATTCACGAATCCGTCGGTCATCCGCTTGAACTCGACCGTGTGCTCGGCTATGAGGCCAATTATGCGGGAACGAGTTTCGCGACACTTGACAAGTTAAAATCGGGCAACTTCAAATATGGCAGTAAGCTCGTTAATCTCTTTGCCGATAAAGTTCAACCCGGTTCATTGGGTGCGGTGGGTTACGACGATGAAGGCGTAAGCACCAAGCGATGGGATTTGGTGAAGGAAGGAACGCTTGTAAACTATCAAGCCATTCGTGATCAAGTTCATATTCTAGGGCAAAACGAATCTCACGGTTGCTGTTACTCGCAAAGCTGGGCTGATGTACAATTCCAACGCATGCCTAATGTCTCGCTTGCTCCCGGAAAGAAAAAACTTTCGGTAGATGAATTGATCAAAGATGTGAAGAAAGGAATTTATATCGTTGGCGATGGCTCCTTCTCCATCGATCAGCAACGCTATAATTTCCAATTTGGCGGACAGCTTTTCTACGAAATTAAAAATGGAAAAATCACCGGAATGCTCCGCGATGTGGCTTATCAATCCAATACGCAAGAATTCTGGAACTCGTGTGCAGCAATTGCGGACGACCGCGATTTCAGGCTCGGCGGTTCATTCTTCGACGGAAAAGGGCAGCCCTCGCAATCAAGCGCGGTTTCTCACGGGTCTTCAACCACCCGCTTTAATGGGGTCAATGTGATTAACACATCTCGCAAAATTTAAATCATGAAGCGAAGAGATTTTATAAAACTTTCCGCCTTAGGGCTTGGCTCAGCTGCCTTGGTAAGTCCCGTGCTTTCAAAGCCGTTTGAAAAATCGGTTGATGAATCGCGCCTAAAGGAAGCAACACTTTCAGCGGTCGATAAAAAGAATTTGGCAACTGTGGCACTCACTGTCGCGACTTCCTCCGGAGCTTCATATGCCGATGTCCGTTTGGGAATGTATCTCCGCCAAGCCATCAACACCCGCGAAAAGCAAGTGCAAGGCATTCAAAGCGGCGAGTCGCTCGGTGCCGGGGTTCGTGTGATTGTGAACGGCACGTGGGGATTTTCATCCACCAACGATCTCACCGCCGATGGCATCGCCAAAGCAACTCGCGGCGCAGTAGCCATTGCAAAAGCGAATTCTCGCATACAAACCGAGCCTGTTAAACTTGCGCCCACTAAAGGTTTGGGCGAGGTGTCGTGGAAAACACCGATTTTGAAAAATGGATTTGATGTTCCCATTAAAGAAAAAGTAGAGGTATTGCTTAGCGCCAATGCTGCAGCAATGACTGCCGGGGCGAGCTTTGTGAATTCACAACTCTTCCTGATTAATGAGCAAAAGTACTTTGCTTCGACCGATGGCAGTTTCATTGATCAGGATATTCACCGAATATGGCCAAATTTCTCTGTCACCGTTACTGATGGACCGGGCAAATTTGAGACTCGCTTGGCGCTCAGTGCCCCTTCAGGAATGGGCTATGAGTATTTGGATAATAATGCCAAACCGGCACTTACCACTGCGCTTGACTTGTACGACAAGAGATATAATATGATTGCCGATGCTCGTGATGCCGCCAAACAAGCCAAAGAAAAGTTAAGAGCAAAGTCGGTGGAAAAGGGCAAGTATGATTTGGTTTTAGACCCAACGCATCTTTTTCTTACTATTCATGAATCTGTTGGTCATCCGCTTGAGCTAGACCGCGTCCTTGGCTATGAAGCCAATTATGCCGGTACAAGTTTTGCTACGCTTGATAAATGGAAAACCAAAAAGTTTAATTACGGTAGCCCCATAGTCAATTTCTTTGCGGATAAAACTCAGCCCGGTTCGCTTGGCTCTGTCGGTTATGATGATGAAGGCGTGCAATCCAAACGCTGGGATTTGGTCAAAGACGGCGTGCTTGTCAACTATCAAGCGACGCGCGATCAAGTTCACATTATCGATCAGAATGAATCACACGGTTGTTCTTACGCCGATAGTTGGAGCAGCGTGCAATTTCAACGCATGCCCAATGTTTCACTTGCGCCCGGAAAAAAGAAGATTACCCCAATGCAAATGATTAAAGATGTTAAAAAAGGCATCTACATTGTTGGTCGTGGGTCATATTCCATCGACCAGCAGCGATATAATTTCCAATTTGGTGGGCAGCTTTTTTATGAAATCAAAGATGGGAAAATTGCAGGGATGCTGAAAGATGTGGCTTATCAATCCAATACACAAGAGTTTTGGAATTCGTGCAGTGCACTTTGTGATGAGCGCGACTACCGTCTGAATGGATCGTTCTTTGACGGCAAAGGTCAGCCATCCCAAGTGAGTGCCGTCTCGCACGGCTCGCCCACGGCCCGCTTTAACGGAATCAATGTTTTGAATACAGGACGTAAAATCTAATAACAATTTTTTCTTAACGATTAATCGCTTTTTGAAAGCAATGCCAATACTAACCAAAGAAGAAGCACAAGCGATTCTGAGTAAAGCGCTTGGGTACTCCAAAGCGCCGGAGTGCGAAGTGAATTTGGGCGGAAGCGTCGGCGGAAATATCCGTTACGCGCGAAACACCGTTTCCACGAGTGGTGAAAATAGCAACATGACACTTGTGGTTCAATCCAAATTTGGAAAGAAAACCGGAACAGCAACCGTCAATGAATTTACCGATGCTGCCATTGAACGCACCGTTCGCCGGGCTGAAGAGCTTGCGCAGCTTGCACCTGAAAACCCCGAAGCGATGCCGCTTTTGGGTCAGCAAAAGTATCTTGAATCGGTCACAGCATTTGCATCAACCGAGGGGATTACGCCGGAGTACCGTACCAAAGTGGCTGAAGACAGCATTATACCCTGCACCGGAAAGGATTTACAAGCGGCGGGGTTTTTGGATCACGATACCTCATTTGGCGCAGTTGCCAATTCAGCGGGGCTTTCACTTTATCAAAAATCGACCAGTGTTGAGTTTACACTTACCGTTAGAACCACCGATGGCACCGGCTCGGGGTATGTTACTCGAGACTACAACGATGTCTCACAGTTTAACTCAGCAGCGGCTTCGCAAGTCGCCATCGAAAAAGCGCTTCGTTCACGCGAAGCCAAAGCCATCGAGCCGGGGAAATACACCGTCATTCTTGAGCCTGCCGCTTTGCTTGCCAATACTGATGCAAGTCTTATTGGCGCAATGATTAACGCAATGGATGCTCGCAGTGCTGATGAAGGCAGAAGTTTCTTCTCAAAAAAAGGCGGAGGAAATAAAATCGGTGAGAAATTTATCGACGAACGTATCAGCGTTTTTTCCGACCCAACCAATAGTGATATTCCTTCAACCCCTTGGGTAGGCGACGGTCGCCCGCGTGAAAAAACCACTTGGGTTGAAAACGGTGTGCTTCAAAATCTTTTCTACTCGCGCTATTGGGCTGAAAAGAAAGAAAAGAAATCGATTGCCCCGCCCGGCGGCATCATCATCCCCGGGACAAATGCGAGCCTTGAAGATTTGATTAAAGACACGAAAAAAGGAATTCTAATTACTCGGTTGTGGTATATCCGTCCGGTGGACCCGCAAACCTTGCTTTACACCGGGCTCACGCGCGACGGAACATTCTTTATCGAAAATGGAAAAATCGCTTTCCCAATTAAAAACATGCGCTTCAATGAAAGCCCCATCATTATGCTCAATAACCTTGAAGCCTTGGGTAAGCCGGTTCGAATGGCAGGGAACATGATTCCGCCGATGAAGATTCGGGATTTCACTTTTGAAAGCCTTTCAGACGCAGTCTAACTTTCATTAAAGTCGGCTACAGTGCAGGTAGCCGACTTTTTTTAGTATTCATAAATCAACAACCATTTATACATGCAGCGACGCGATTTTTTAAAAGTAACCGCCTTTGGTGCCGGTGCCTTGATGTTGCCGAAATATGCAGTAGCCTCCGTCATCGAGCCTGAAGCGGCTTGGATGGACGCTTCCCAAAAGAAAAAACTGGCAGATATCGCATTAAACGAAGCAAAAACACAAGGCGCAACTTATTGCGATGTCCGGCTCGGCCGTTACCTCAATCAATTTATTTTTGCTCGGGAAGATAAAGTTCAGAATGTGGTGGATACCCTCTCTGCCGGAATCGGAATCAGGGTGATTGCAAACGGTACGTGGGGCTTTGCTTCTACCGACGATCTCTCGTCCGAAAGCGTTGCCAATGCCGCAAAGGAAGCTGTGATGATTGCAAAGGCAAATTCAGTCTATCAAACTGAGCCTGTCAAACTTGCCCCGCAAAAGGGTGTGGGTGAGGTTGTCTGGAAAACCCCGATTGAAAAAGATGCATTTAAGATTCCCATCAAAGACAAAGCGGATTTGTTATTAAAGGCAAACGCAGCAGCAATGAAAAAGGGAGCCAACTACATCAACTCGGTGCTCTTCTTTGTCAATGAACAAAAATACTTTGCCTCAAGCGATGGCTCCTACATCGATCAAGATGTGCACCGCACTTGGCCAACATTTCAAGTAACCTGTATCGACGAAAAAACCGGAAAATTTCAGACTCGAGACTCCCTTTCCGCTCCAATGGGAATGGGCTATGAATATCTCGATGGCAAATCATCCGAGAAATTAAAAGGCGTAACCACCAACTATCGCAATAGTTACGATATGGTGGAAGACGCTTCGAACGCTGCGCTTGAAGCGAAATTGAAACTTAAGGCGAAATCGGTTGTGGCAGGGAAGTACGATCTCGTGCTCGACCCTTCACACCTTTATCTCACCATTCACGAATCCGTTGGCCATCCACTAGAGCTCGACCGTGTTTTGGGGTATGAGGCCAACTACGCCGGAACAAGTTTTGCAACCCTCGATAAATGGAAAACGAAATCGTTCAAATATGGTAGCCCAATCGTAACGCTCTTTGCTGATAAAACACAAAAGCACTCGCTTGGCGCCGTCGGATACGACGATGAAGGCGTACCCACAAAAAGGTGGGATTTGGTGAAAGATGGAATCCTTGTCAATTATCAAGCCATTCGCGATCAGGTTCAAATCATCGATCAAAATGAATCTCACGGCTGCTGTTATGCCGATAATTGGGGATCAGTCCAATTTCAACGTATGCCCAATGTGTCGCTTGCGCCGGGGAAAAAGAAACTTGCGGTCAGTGAAATGATTAAAAATGTTGAAAAAGGAATTTACATCCTTGGCGCAGGATCCTACTCTATCGATCAACAACGGTATAACTTCCAATTCGGTGGCCAACTTTTCTATGAAATCAAAAATGGAAAAATTGGTGAAATGCTCAAAGATGTGGCCTATCAATCCAATACGCAAGAGTTTTGGAATTCATGTGTGGCCATCTGCGATGAAAAGGATTACCGCCTTGGCGGAACCTTCTTTGATGGAAAAGGACAGCCGGGGCAAATCAGCGCGGTTTCTCACGGCGCTTCAACCGCCCGCTTTAACGGAGTTAATGTGATCAATACTGAACGCAAAATTTAAAATCAAGAATGGCAATACTAACAGAAAGCGAAGCAAAACGCATCCTTGAGAAAGCGCTCAGTTTCTCAAAGGCTGATGAATGCGAAGTCAATTTAGGTGGTGGAAAAAGCGGCAACATTCGCTATGCACGCAACACCATCTCAACAAGCGGCTCACAAAATAGTATCTCGCTTGCAATCCAATCCTCTTTCGGCAAACGCACCGGCAACGTCACGACCAACGAATTGACAGACGATGCCATTGAAAAGGCCGTTCGCCGTTCCGAAGAGCTTGCAAGGCTTGCGCCGGAAAATCCTGAGTTTGTCAAAAACTTGGGTAAGCAAACCTATCTGACTTCCAAAACACATTTCGAAAGCACCGCAGCCATTACGGCGGAGTATCGCTCAAAGGTTGCTGCAGCGGGAATCACGGCCTGTAAAGCCAATGGAAATCTGACCGCGGCAGGATTCTTTCAAAACAACGAGTATTTCCAATCGATGGCCAATTCTTCGGGAGTTTCGGCTTATCAATTAGGAACCAATACCGAGTTTAATCTCACGGTTCGTACCAACGATGGTACTGGGTCCGGCTATGTTTACCGAGATGTGAACGACATTGCTCAATTCGATGCAGCCGTGGCTTCTCAAATTGCGATTGAAAAAGCCTTGCAATCGCGTGAACCCAAAGCCATTGAACCCGGAAAATATACCGTCATTTTAGAACCCTCGGCGCTTGTTTCCGATGAAGGACTTTTGAATCAAATGATGTTTAATATGGATGCCCGCAGTGCCGAAGAAGGAAGAAGCTTCCTTTCAAAAGCCGGTGGGAAAACCAAATTAGGCGAAAAGTTGATTGATGAACGCATCACTATTTACTCCGACCCAACCCACCCCGATGTTCCCGCTCAAACGTGGAGTGGCGATGGGAGGCCACAAGAAAAAACTGTTTGGATTGAAAAGGGTGTAGTAAAAAATCTTTTTTACTCGCGCTATTGGGCTGAAAAAAAAGGAGTAAAAGCAACACCATTTCCAAGCAATATTATTATCGACGGTGGCACGGCATCAATCGAAGATTTAATTAAAGATACCAAACGTGGCATCTTGGTCTCACGCCTGTGGTACATTCGCGATGTTGATCCGCAAACCTTGCTTTACACAGGCCTTACGCGCGATGGGACGTTTTTTATTGAAAACGGAAAAATCGCACATCCAATTAAGAATTTAAGATTCAATGAGAGCCCGATTATTATGCTCAATAATTTGGAAGCTTTAGGCAAACCAATGCGAATGTTGGGCAATTGGATTCCGCCGATGAAAATTCGGGACTTTACCTTCACCAGTCTTTCCGACGCGGTTTAATCCTGCTGCTTGTATGTTTCAATTCAGAGAATAAAAAGAGGCTGCACATTGCAGCCTCTTTGTTTTTAATTGATTCCTCTATTATGATCAACCAAGCCTAGAATCTCTCTATAAAAAAATCAAGCATTACTTTCTTTCTATGCCCGTGTGACCAAATCCTCCCACGCCGCGCTCTGTTGAACCAAGTTCCGAAACCACTTCAAAATGTGCTTGTTCAACTTTTGCAATAATCATTTGTGCGATTCGATCACCATTGCGCACGGTGAACGGTTCACGGCCGTGATTGATGAGAATAACCTTCACTTCACCTCGATAATCGGCATCAATCGTCGCCGGCGAATTCGGAAGTGAGATGAGATTTTTGAGCGCCAAGCCACTTCGAGGGCGAAGTTGCGCTTCATATCCTTCGGGAAGTGCAATCGCAAAGCCTGTGGGAATCAATGCAGAGCCTTGCGGAAGAATCGTGATATCCGAATCAAGGCAAGCGGAAATATCCATTCCCGCTGCTTGCTTCGTGGCATAAAATGGAAGTTTTGCTTCGGGATGAAGTCGTTGAAATTGAACGGACACCATTCTAGTATTCGATTATCGTTAAAAAAATTAAAGATCATTCATCCCTAAAAGGTGCTTCGCCAAAAATTTTTCCATTGCTTCATAAAACTCAAATCGATTCTCTTCATTCCGAAACCCGTGGCCTTCATTTTCTTTAACCAAATATGGAACATCAATGCCTCGATTTTTTAGGGCTTCTACGATTTGATCAGATTCGGATTTTTTCACGCGAGGGTCGCGTGCACCCTGAGCGACAAAGAGCGGCGCTTTGATTTTATCCACATGAAAAACCGGAGAGGCATCACGAAGCAAAAGGCTATCCTTATCAGGGTCACCAATCATTTCATACATCTGATCAAGATAGGGTTTCCAATAAGGGGGGATGGTTTCCATTAAGGTAAAGATGTTTGAGACACCAACATAATCAACCCCACAGGCATAAAGATCAGGTGTAAATGCAAGCCCCGCTAGCGTTGCATAACCGCCGTAACTTCCACCATAAATGGCGATGCGTTTTTTATCGGCTATCCCTTGTGAAATAAGCCACGCCACACCATCGGTAATATCGTTTTGCATTTCCTTTCCCCACTTCTTGAAAGAAGCTTCCCAAAATGCGCGTCCATACCCCGTAGAGCCGCGGAAATTCATTTGCAAAACGGCATACCCGCGATTCGCCAAAAATTGAACCTCAGGGTCGAAGCCCCATTCATCACGAGCCCACGGCCCACCGTGCGGGTTAACGATCACCGGTAAATTTTTGGGTTCTATTCCTTTAGGCAAGGTTAAATAACCGTGGATGGTAAGCCCATCGCGCGATTGATATGAAATCGGCTTTACCTCACACAAATCGTCTTCATTGAGCCAAGGTGCAACCTCCGTCAGTTTAGAAAGTGTGCGTGTATTTTTTTCGAAGAGATACACAGCGCCACGAGAGCGGTCGCTCATTGTACGAACAATAAAAATCGATTCGTCTTTCGTTGCCGATGTAACAAACACTTCAGTATTGGGCAATTGTGCTTGTAGGTATTTGAAATCAGCTTCAGACTCTGCATCTAAAAACTTTTGCTCGGTTTTCCAAGTCGTGAAGCTGATAGCCGTGAGAACTTTTCTCTTTTTTGAATAAGCCATTGAATAAACATCAACTTCGGGGTGTTCAAAAAGTAATTCTGTTTCTTTCACACTTTTGGGGTCAAATTTGACAATGGCTGCTTTATCTCTTCCAAGGTTAGACGCCGCGTAAAAAGCGGTGTTATCGAAAGTAAAAAACAGAGGTGACAAAGATTCCTTAAAACTGGTAGTTAGAATCGGCGAAAAGGGTGCTGAGTCGTTTTCGCGATAAAGTACAGCTTGATTGACGCCGTCGCTTTGAATGGCGATGCGAATCGTGCCGTTGTGGTCTGTCACCCAACTTCCCACACCACCCGGATTTTCAGCCACCATTTTCATTTCGCCGGTCTCGGTGTTAAGTCGGTAAACATCGAAATTTTCTCGGTCGCGCTTATTCAAGCCAACAAGAATATCTGTTGGGTGGTCTTCAAGGTCATCGATAATTTCAGCACGAACACTGTCAAATGGCGTGAGGTCGCGCTCACCGGTGCCATCGGGATTGACGGCAAAAACATGAAAATTTTCATCGCCTCCAAAGTCTTTTGCATACAATATTTTCGACTCGCCTTTCCAGAAGTATCCGGAAATGTCACGATCTTTAATGGTAGTGATTTGTTTTGCGGGTTCGGTGGGGTCGCTTCGTTTGTAAACAAAAACATTCATTCGGTTTTCAACAGGTGCAAGGTAGGAGATAAAAGACCCCAAAGGAGATATTTGATAGCCTGCTTTCTCAGGGTTTCTAAAAAAATCGCGAAGTGGAATCATCGGTGGTGTTGGTTCTTTTGTTGTTGGTGCACAGCTTTCAATTCCTGCGGCGCCGCTTGATATAAGTGCTAAAATAATCAAGAGTTTTTTCATTGATTAATCTGGTATTGAATGTTTGAATCTTAAAGTTGCAACGATTACCAAAGGGTATGAGTTTATCTTACCTAAAATATTATGGTAATGTAAGAAACACCAAAATGAACCAAGTGGTTGTAAAATTTTATCTCAATGATTGAGTTAAATAAAGTTAGAAAAGTTTACAATGAGAAATCCTCACCGGTTGAGGCGTTGAAAGACGCGTCATTTTCGGTTAGCCAAAGCGATATTGTGGCTTTAATCGGCAGCTCAGGAAGTGGAAAAACAACACTCTTGAATATGCTTTCGGCAATTGATATTCCAACCAGCGGAACGGTTGTCATTTCAGGCGAAGACATCTCGCTGTATTCACAAAAAAAATTAACAGAGTTTAGAAGAAGTAAAGTTGGAATTGTTTTCCAATTTTTTAATCTCATGCCCACTTTATCTGTTTTGGAAAATGTGACTCTTCCGGCTTTGCTTGCAGGGAAAAATGAAATGGAATCGGCTAAGGCAGCAGAAAAATGGCTCGAGCGTGTTGCTCTTGCTCATCGCATGAATTATAAGCCACATACCCTTTCGGGCGGTGAAATGCAACGAACCGCCATCGCGCGAGCACTAATCAATAATCCAGAAATTATTATTGCGGATGAGCCCACGGGAAATTTAGATTCAAAAAATGCGGCCATCATCCTTAACCTGATTAAAGAACTTGCAAGTGAGGAAAAAACTACTTTGATTATCGCTACTCATTCTAAAGAGGTGGCCAATGCTGCGAATCGGGTGATCTCAATTAAAGACGGTGTGACCTACGATGGTGATGAAATTGTGAAAGGCTAAATGAAGGAGATTCGCTCAACTCAATGTTTTGCAAGTAAAATTTTTCTTCTAAATTCAAGCGTCATTTCTCAACATACTTTTCGATAAATCTTACACTGTGATAATTCCTCACAAAGAAACTTTAACCTTTGATCTCTTGGTGCTGTCACAAGTTCCGGGAATTGGTCTGGTTCGCCTCAAAAATCTCATCAATCGATTCCAAACTCTCGAAAACATTAAACGAGCCGGGGCAGGCGAACTTTCTCGAACGCCACTTATCGGCGAGCAACTTTCCGATACCATCTCAGCTTTTTTTCATAATCAAGAAGTTTTTCAAAAAGCATCCCATAATGCTGAAAAACAGGTATTGATGCTTGAAAAGTCTGACATTCGTTTTGTTACATTTTGGGATGAAACCTACCCAAGTTTGCTCAAAGAAATTGGTGATGCGCCGGCCTATTTTTTTATTCGCGGTGAGTTTAAGCCGGAAGATTCAAAATCTGTCGCAATTGTTGGGACTCGATCACCTTCAGAATATGGAAAGAATGCAACCAAGAAGATTGCCACCGAACTTGCAGAAGCCGGAGTGACCATCATCAGCGGCTTGGCTATCGGAGTTGATACCGAAGCCCACCGCGCAGCCCTTGATGCAGGCGGAAGAACGCTCGCGGTACTTGGAAATGGAATCGACGATATTTATACCGATCGATCCAGAAAACTTTTTCCAAGAATTTTGGAAAATGGTGCCATCATTACAGAAGAGTGGATTGGAACGCCGCCTGTTGCGGAAAACTTCCCAAAGCGAAATCGTATTATCTCAGGGCTTTCACTTGGTGTAGTGATTGTAGAATCGGATGTCACCGGCGGTTCACTTATCACAGCAAAGTACGCCTTGGAACAAAATCGAGATGTCTTTGCCATTCCGGGGAGCATTTTTTCGAGGAAGTCGAATGGGACAAACGCGCTAATTCGTGACGGTGCAGAGCTTGTTTCATCCGGAAAAGAAATATTAGAATCACTAAATCTCTTATCCAAAAATAAAAATTCTGAGAGAGGTAATGCGCTTCTCCCCCTCGTTTTGCCTGAAATGACAGAGCAAGAGATTCATGTTTTTCGCCATCTTTCCGAATCCCCATTGCATATTGATCTCATTGCAGAGCGGACAGGGCTAGATATCAGCGAAGTTCTTGTCGCGCTATTCGAATTAGAATTCAAAGATTGTGCAGTCCAAGAAGCAGGCCGGTTTTTTAAGAAGTCGGCGAAGTACGCATAAACTCCGAGCATCAAAATCAAAAACGGGCACAATGCCCGTTCTTGATTTTCAGTAATCTGGGTTAAGTCTTTAATCTAATCGAATGCAATTGATTTAAGCTTTTGCCGGGCGTGCTTCGCGCTCTTTAACACGGGTTGCTGCTTTTCCGGTCAGTCCGCGCAAATAAAAGAGTTTCGCACGGCGAGCTTTACCGAGACGGGTAACATCAATTTTTGCAATACTTGGAGAATGAAGTGGGAAAATACGCTCAACCCCAACGCCGTGCGCAATTTTACGAACGGTCATCGTGGCGGATAGGCCACTGCCACGGCGGCTGATGACAATTCCTTGAAACAACTGAATTCGCTCTTTATCACCTTCAATAACGCGTACATGAACTGTAATTGTATCTCCGTGGCGAAACTCAGGAATATCGCTCTTCGCGTAGCCGGCTTCAACTAATTTAATTTTATCCATTGTTCGAATAGTATAGTTTTAAGAAAATGATTGACCTGCTTACGCAGTGAAAATTATTGTAAAAGATCCGGTCGGCGCTGTTTGGTTCGCTCAAGCGAATTCAACTGCCGCCATTCTTCAATTCTTTTATGGTTTCCTGAAAGTAACACTTCTGGTACTTTCATCCCTCTAAATTCGGCCGGCCTTGTATAATGAGCCGTATCTAACTTTCCATCTTGAAATGAATCAAGCAAAGCCGATTCGATATCTGTCATAACCCCGGGTAACAAGCGTACGATGGAATCTGTAAGAACCATAGCCGCTGGCTCACCGCCAGAAAGAACAAAATCACCGATCGAAATCTCCTTTGTGATCAATGTTTCTCGTATTCGCTCATCAATGCCTTTATAATGACCACAAAGCAAAATCAAATTTTCTTTGAGCGAAAGCCGGTTACTGATTGATTGATTCAGCGGTTCACCATCAGGGGTGAGATAAATAACCTCATCGTAAACGCGTTCAGATTTAAGCCTTTCAATGATCTTGAACACGGGCTCACACATAATAATCATCCCCGAACCGCCCCCGAATGGAGAATCGTCAACCTGTTGATAGTTTCCAATCCCATAATCATGAAGATTATGTGTGACAATTTCAACAAGGGATTTGGATTGCGCAATTCGAACGATACCATTTTGCAAAAACGATTCGAAGTATCGCGGCATTACCGAAATCAGGTCAAGCCTCATAAATCAAGCCTTGTAAAAAATATCTTAGAGCTGAGAAGAAAATCAAAGAAATTCTTCGAACCGCCTTACGATTACTTTTCGGTTTTGCAAATCAACCGAAGCAATAAATTCCTCTAAGGCCGGAATCAAAATGGTTTTTGAACGGTCGGCTTCCAATTGTATTTCGTACGAATCGCACGAAGGATAATTGAAGACATTACTCACAACACCAAGCGGCTCAAGTGCTTCATTAACAACCGTTAGACCAATGAGTTCGTGAATAAACGCTTCATTACGCCGCGGTTTTGCCATTTCACGTTCATCCAAAAAAATTGTGGAACCTAAAAGTGGCTCAGCCTTTTCAAGGCTATCGATACCCTTAAAGGCAAGGAAAACAAAATCATCTTGTATTCTTGCCGAGTCAACTTCAAAGAGAACAGCGTCAGTTTCTGTTTTACCAAGAAATAATCGCTTGCGCGTCTTAAACTTTTCAGGAAAACTTGTTTCAGAAAGAACCTTTACTTCACCTTTTAGCCCTCTTGTTTTTACGATTTTCCCAATCGTTACAAATGGCATTGAGGCGGTCAATTAAAGATTAAGAAGCGGCTTTTTCACTGCTTTCCGCCTTCTTTTTCTTTCGGCGAATGGATTTGCGCGAAGCCTTCTTCTTTAAGCGATTTTCCTGACGAGCGGTCCACTTTGCCATTTCCGCGATAATTTCTTCTTCGCTTTTCCCTTTTCTTTGAAGCGACATTTTATAAAGAAGACCGGTAGAGCGCAAAACACCTTGCGCCGTTACGGTTGGCTGCGCACCAACACCGAGCCAATAAACCACTCGGTCTTCCTTCAGCGTTACTCGCTGAGGACGAAGTTTTGGCTCATAGCGACCCAAAACTTCCAAAAATTTTCCATCTCTACGGGCGCGAATGTCCGTAGCCACGACTTGATAGATCGGGAGTTTTTTTCTACCAATCTTGCGTAATCTAATCTTAACCAATGTTGTGCAATATTTAGTGTTTAAGAGAAACTGTACCTTAGAAGCAAGGCTTCAAAAAACTATTCGCAATTCACAAGCCTATGACCGATTCAAAAGCCTGCCAAGCTGCATGTTATCGGCCGTTAATTTGCGGCCGGATTTTGCCATTTTCGTAATCGACTTCATCATTTTTTTCATTTCAGTGAACTGCTTTAGAAGTGCATTCACATCCTGAACAGAAGTTCCACTTCCCTTGGCAATGCGAATTCGACGACTGCCATTAATAACATCCGGCTTTTTTCGCTCTTCTAAAGTCATAGAATGAATAATTGCCTCTACCTTTTTCATATCTTTTTCATTGATTTGATCGGTTGGAAGCATTTTACTCATTCCCGGAATCATTGAAACGATATTTTGAAGTGAGCCCATTTTTCTAATTTCTTGAATCTGACCGAGGAAATCCTCGAGGTTGAATTCATTTTCAAGAAGTCGTTTTTGCAACTCTTCACTCTTCTTCAGGTCAAGTTTTTCCTGCGCTTTTTCGACGAATGAAACGATATCGCCCATTCCTAAAATGCGCTGCGCCATTCGTTCGGGGTAGAAAATATCAAGGTCTTCTACTTTTTCCCCTTGGCTAATAAATTTAATCGGCTTTTGAACAACGGTTTTAATAGACAGAGCCGCACCGCCACGGGTGTCACCATCCATTTTGGTTAGTACCACACCGTCAAAATCAAGCCGGTCATGAAAGGCTTTGGCTGTTGAAACAGCTTCTTGCCCAATCATTGAATCAACAACAAAAAGAATTTCTTCAGGAGAAAGCAACCGCTTCAATTCTGCGGCTTCACTCATCATTTCTTCATCAATCTGCAAACGGCCGGCGGTATCGAGAATCACAATATCGCGAGCATTTTGTTTTGCAAATTCAATTCCCTTCGTGGCGGCTTTAATGGCATCCTTTTCTTCAATTGAAAAAACAGGGATATCAATTGAAGCGCCTAATGTTTTTAATTGATCAACGGCTGCGGGTCTGTAAACGTCAGCAGCAACAAGGAGAGGATTTCGCCCTTTTTTCTTGAGCTGAAGTGCAAGCTTTGCTGAAAAGGTTGTTTTACCTGACCCTTGAAGCCCTGCAACCATTATGACCGCGGGGATTCTGTTGGTTTGAAGATTTAAATCCGCTTTTTCGCCACCCATTAATAATGTTAATTCGTCGTAAACGATCTTAACTATCATTTGTGAGGGTGAAACACTTTGAATCACCTCATTACCTAATGCGCGCTTCCGAACATCCTCAATAAATTGCTTGACAACATTATAGTTGACGTCGGCGTCTAAGAGCGCACGCTTAATATCGCGGAGCGCATTTCCGATATTGACCTCATTGATTTTCGACTGCCCCGAAACTTTTCGAAGCGCAAGATCAAGTTTATCGCTTAGTGACTCAAACAATGTGATTGAAGATGGATTAATAACCTAAAAACCCTTATTGAATAAGACATTTGCTTATCCTATTCAAAAAAATGCTCCTTTTTTGCTTTCTGAGCGTATTCCCGCTAAAAAAAGTGAGCGGCAAATTTACATGAAATTTTCAAAAGCACAAAAATGATTTTCGGGTTTCTTGATTTCATTTCTTCAAAAGAAAATGTGTTTTTTTGAGGAGTCTTTTTGAAAAAGCATTCTAAACGCATAGACAAAAAAGAGGGTTTTCATTAACACATATTTCAAGGTCTGTAAACTTTTCAAAGAATCTGAAAGAGTAGAATCTCTTTTTATACGAAATGATTAAATTCCCTTCTTGCCCAAAAAGAATATGCCCAAAACGAAACCAAAAAAAAGCGAGGCCGGAGTAAAATACGAGCAAGCCAAACCGGAAAAAAAATCTCGGCGTGAACCAAAAAAAAGTGCGGTTCAAAATGGCCATTTAAACCGTGTAAGTAATTCAATGAAAGCTGTAATGAAAGAAGCTGTAAAACCCGAGTCTAATTGGGATGTAAAAAAGGGTGATATTTTCATCAAAGGTGCCAGAACGCACAATCTGCGGAATGTCGATGCGCTTTTTCCACGCGGAAAGTTAATTGTGGTTACAGGTGTGAGTGGTTCGGGGAAATCAAGCTTAGCGTTTGATACACTTTATGCAGAAGGGCATCGGCGTTATGTAGAGTCAATGTCGTCTTACATTCGTCAGTTTTTAGAGCGTATGCCCAAGCCGGATGTGGATTACATTCAAGGAATCGCTCCGGCGATTGCAATTGAGCAGAAAACAATTTCTAAAAACCCTCGTTCCACGGTTGGTACAATTACTGAAATTTATGATTACTTAAGACTACTCTTCGCAAGAATTGGAAAAACCTATGCCCCTGATACCAATGAAATGGTTCAAAAACATACACCTGATGATGTTCTTCTCCAATTAAAAATTTTTTCGGAAGGGGCAAAATTTTATGTGTGTTTCCCTATTCCACATCATCACGATGAAAAAGATAAAGAACGAACTTTTGAAGAAGAACTTCAAACGCTAAAACAAAAAGGATTTTATAGGCTTGTTTCCAGTATCAAAGCCGGAAATGAACTTTTTGATTTAAGCGACCCTGAATCAGAAAAAAAATTACTCAAGCTTACTAAATCAGAGAAAGGGCAATTGCTGATTGTTGCCGATCGATTGATTTTACGCCACACAGAGGAATTACTTTCACGTGTTTCTGAAGCGGTTGAGTCTGCGTTTCGGGAATCCTACGGCTTTTGTACCATTCGAATTGAAATAAATGGAAGTTACCGAGATCTTTCTTTTAGCGATAAGTTTGAGATTAATGGGGTTGAATATGAAGAACCTTCGCCCCAAATGTTTGCCTTTAATTCTCCGGTTGGGGCTTGCCCGAAATGTCAGGGGTTTGGGCGTGTGGCGGGTATTGACGAAGATGCCGTAATTCCTAATCGTGCACTGGCTTTGCGCGATGGAGCAATTGTGGCGTGGAGTGGTGAAAAACACTCTAAACATTTCTTCGACTTAATTCGAATTGCACCTAAGTACGGAATTGACTTAGGAACGCCATACTCATTGCTGCCCACTGTGGCAAAAAAGATGATTTGGGAGGGAATTCCGAGCGAAAAGTTTATTGGGTTAAATGCCTTTTTCAAATTCATCGAAAAAGAAAGTCTGTACAAAATGCATTACCGCGTCTTCTTGAATCGATTCCGTGGCTATTCGACCTGTCCGGAATGTGGCGGTTCAAGGCTTAAGAAAGACGCGCTTTACGTGAAAATTGGAGGTAAGAATATCGCCGATATTGTTCAAATGACGATTTCGGAGGCAATTGAATTTTTCAAAGCAATCGCGATTTCTCCCTTTGATCGTGAAGTTGCAAAAACACTGCTCAACGAAATCCAAAAACGCTTGCAATATCTTTTGGAAGTTGGGTTAGAATATCTCACGCTCGATCGACCTGCAAATACCCTCTCAGGCGGTGAATCGCAAAGAATTAATCTTGCCACTTCTTTAGGTTCATCGCTCGTTGGATCAATCTATATCCTCGATGAGCCTTCGATTGGTTTACATCAACGCGATTCCGCTCGGTTGATTACGATATTGAAAAAACTACGTGATATTGGAAATACAGTAATTGTTGTTGAGCACGATCGCGAGATTATGGAAGCGGCCGATGTCATTCTTGACTTGGGTCCGAAAGCCGGCAGATTAGGTGGTGAACTTGTTTTTCACGGTACGCATTCACAAATTCTTACCGCTCAGCATACACTCACCGGGAAGTATCTGAGAAATATCAACGAACTGCCTTACCCTGAAAAGCGAAGAAATGTCAAGCTTTCCAATGCCTTGGAAGTAGAAGGAGCTATGGAAAATAACTTGAAAAATATTTCAGTCAAGTTTCCTTTAGGGGTTATGACCTGCGTAACCGGAGTCAGCGGGTCGGGAAAATCGACTCTGGTTGGGGATATTCTTTACCTTGGTCTCTTAAAGCAAAAAGTAGGCACGGCCGAGAAAGTAGGAACTCACAAAGCGCTTAAAGGAGGAGAAAAAGTGAGTAAAGTAGAATTGGTTGATCAATCGCCAATTGGAAGAACAAGCCGAAGCAATCCGGCAACCTATCTTAAAATATTTGATGATATTCGCACCCTTTACGCTCAAACTCAGGTTGCAAAATTAAAAGGCTGGGATGCCGGATATTTTTCATTTAACATTCCGGGTGGCCGCTGCGAAACTTGTGCCGGTGAAGGGTCCGTTCATGTTGAAATGCAGTTTCTTGCCGATCTTGATATCCCTTGTGAAGCGTGTGGAGGAAGGCGATATAAAGAAGAAACACTTTCAGCGGTTTATAAAGAAAAGTCAATAGCGGATGTATTAGAAATGACAATTGCAGAAGCCCTTAGCTTTTTTTCTGAACACAAAAATATCAGCAAAAAACTTCAGATTCTTGTCGATGTCGGGCTTGGTTATTTGCAAATGGGACAGTCGGGAAGCACGCTTTCTGGTGGCGAAGCTCAACGGTTAAAATTAGCCTATCATATCTCAAGTGCAGAATCAAAAGAGGCACTCTTTATCTTTGATGAACCAACAACCGGGCTTCACTTCGACGATATTCAAAAACTCTTAAAATGCTTTAATCGCTTAATTGAGCAGGGTAATACTTTGGTGATTATTGAACATAATCTGGATGTCATTAAACAAGCCGATTGGGTGATTGACCTTGGCCCTGAGGCTGGTGATAAAGGGGGGGAGATTGTGGCTGAAGGAACACCCGAAGATATCGCAAAAGCAAGGCATTCACTTACAGGAGCTTATCTCAACGAATACTTGTCTGTAAAGAAATGAAGCACTTGCATGAAGAAATTGAAATAACACAGCGGCTTTTTGAACTTTGGAAAAAAATGCGCCGGAGAATTTGGGAAACAGGCATACTTCAAGTTCTAATGGCGGCTTTGGTAGTGCTTTTCTGTTTTGGTTTAACCGAGTGGATTTTTGAGTTTGGTCGGATTGGGCGAGGGTTTTTATTGATTCTTGTACTGACTTCTGTTGCGAGTGCATCGATATACTTTTTATTTCGCCCATTAAAGAGATTCCCTTTTAACCGCGAAAGAATGGCCAAACTTATTGGGAATATGATTCCTGAAATAGGCGATAAACTGATAAATGCGTTACAAATCTATCAAGAGTCTCCTGAGAATGCATTTTCAAGGGCGGCACTGATTTCTGCTTATCAATCTGCTTCTCTATTCAACTTCCAAGCCAAGGTTTATGATGATCGATGGTTCCGAAAATTTGGCCCAAGTGTCTTAAGCCTTTCTCTTTTTTCATTATTGCTTTTTCTACCGCCGATTCAACTTTCAGAGCCGTTAAAGCGAATTCTATTTTTTTATGAGCACTTTTCACCGCCTGAGAAATTTCAATTAAAAGCGCTTTCTGGAGATTTGGAAGTATTGGCAGGGAAGGAGGCGGTTCTTCAATTTACGATAGTTTCACTTTTGGAGGGAGTCGACGACTCACCGCCCCACGAAATGAAGATTTTTTTAGTGAATAAAGATGGATTTTCATTCGCGGAGCAGGCGCTTATTGCCGATAGTAGCGGCAAATTTAACTTTAAAATGCGATCCGTTAAGGAAGCGCTTCATTATTACGGCGTAGCAAAACTGAACGAAAAAAAAACAATCACAAGCGACACTCATCGCATTGCTCTTTTACAAATTCCTTCGGTTAATTTCTTTCAACTATCCATTAAGCCACCCGGCTATACCGGTTTGCAGCCTGTTAAAATTGAACCGAATTTTGGCGATGCCACTGTGATAAGAGGTTCAGAAATTGAATTAAACTTGCGTGCTTCAACAGCGTTATTGAAAGCACGAACCATCATCGATTCCCCGCTCCCTGATGTGATTGAAATGAGTGTCCGTTCAGATTCTGCCAAAGTAAAACTTTCTATCCGTGAAAATACCACCTATCGTTTTTTGATTGAAGATAAAAATGAAGTTAAAGGTGAACTTTCTCCGAAGTATCAAATTAAAGCAATAGGTGATAACCCTCCGGAACTAAAAGTTGTAGCACCCTCAACGCCTGAATTCGATATTCCCCAATCAATGAAGCTACCCGTGATTGCAAACCTTCGCGATGACTTCGGCTTCAGTCGTTTCTCTCTTTTTTATCGCAATTCAAAATCAAATTATAAAGAGCCGGAACAGTTTTATTCCGAGTTAATTCTATCACTTGAATCAGCTGAAGGAAGTAAAACAGAAAAGAGAATCAATTACCAATTCGATCTCTCTAAAATTCAAATTTCAGAAGGTGATGAATTAGAATTCTATCTCCAAGTTTGGGATAACGATGCGGTTTTAGGATTTAAATCAGTAAAAAGTGAAACTTTCAAATTAAGACTGCCAACGCTTGATGAACTTTATACTGAAGTCGAAAAAGAAGAGGAAAGCATCTTAAAAAATTTAGATGACAAAATTGAAAAGGCAGCTGAATTGCAACGCGAATTAGAAGCAGTTCAAGATGAACTGCGCCAAAAAGTTCAATCCGATTGGCAAGATCGAAAAGCAATTGAACAAGCGATGCAAAAACAAAAGGAATTGCAAGCGAGCATTGAGGAAGTAAAAAATGAAATGCGTGAGATGCTCTCCAAAGCAGAAGAGCGCGAATTGCTTTCCGAAGAAACATTGAAAGAATATGAAGAGGTTATGAAATTGATGGATGAAGTGAAATCTGCTGAAATTGAAAAGGCAAGGGCTGAAATGGAAAAGGCGCTCTCTCAGATGAATGAACAAAAAATGAGAGAAGCATTAAAAAATTTTTCAATGAATGAAAAGAAATTGAAAGAAGTGCTTGAGCGAACAAAAGAATTGCTTACCCGAAAACAGATTGAGCGCAAAATTGATGAAATGATAACGAGAATGGATGCCCTCTCAGAAAAGCAAGATAAACTCCAACTAAAAACAGAGCGTGAACTTTCACAACCCGCAAAGTCAGAGAAAGTGCAGGAAGAAAAGGCGGCATCCCTTGCTCAAGAGCAAGAAAAATTGAAGCAGGAGTATCAAGAGCTTCAAGCACAAAACGAGGAATTAAAGTCGCTTATGCAATCGTATCCGAAGCAAGATAAACTGCCTACAAAGGAACAGCAGGATTTTGAAGAGGAAATGAAGTTTCAAGATGTCACGCGTGAGATGAATGAAGCAGCAAAAGAAATCAAAGAGAGAAAACTTGAAAGTGCCAAAGAGAAGCAGCAATCTGTACAAGCGAAAATGAAATCTCAAAAAGACCGCCTTGCATCAATGAAAAGGGAAGTCACCAAACAGCGTAAAGAGGAAGTTTTGGATGCAATGCAAAATCTCGCTCATTCTGCTCTTGAACTCTCTTTGGAACAGGAAGAATTACGAGGCAATATTGATGAACCTGATATGAATGCCGGCACGGAAGAAATGCGTCAAAAGGCAGCAGGGCAACAAGAGCTTTTGGAATCACTTCGCCAAATGCAACAATCAATTTCGAATGTTGGAAAAAAATCATCTCAAGTAAGGCAAGAACTTTCAGAATTGCTTCAAAAGGCTGCAAGCCAAATGGAGGCTTCGATTCGTCAATTGGAAAATCGCAACACACCGGCTGCGCAGCTTGAAATGCAATCGGCAATGCAAAACTTGAATGAATTCGCTAGTCGATCCGCGGAAATGATGGCTGCGATGCAAAATCAAGGTCAAGGCGGTGAAGGAGGAGGAGAAGATGGCGAAGATTTGGGCGAATCAATGAATGGTCTCGCGGGCGAACAAGGTAAATTAAATGAACAGACTCAAGAAATGGGAAGTCGAGAAGAGCAAAGCAAGTCCGAAAGAATGTCTCAACTTGCGGCACAACAAATGGCTCTGAAAGAACAGTTGGAAGGAATTCGTCAAAGGCAAAAGCAAAAAGAAGAAAAAGCGTCAAAAGATGGAAAACCTTCCTCACAAGAGCTTTTAGGGAACCTTGATGAACTGGCAAGCGAGATGGAACAAACCGCAAAAGAATTGGCGCAAAATCAATTCAATAAGGAACTTGTTTCACGCCAACAAAAAATTCTAACAAGAATGTTGGAATCAACCCGTTCTCTTCAAAAGCGTGAGGAAGAGGAGCAACGAGAAGCGAAAAGCGCAAAAAGTATCTTTAAACGATCGCCGGCTGAACTGCCAAAAACGCCCCCTCCGAACCGACTCCGAGATGCCCTTAAACGTCTAAAAGAACAGGGCTTTACTGAAGATTATGAAAGAATCATTAGGCGCTATTACGAAAAAATCGATCAAACTTTATAAAACGCGTTGTATGCTTTTACTTTCAAAGGTTAAACGAACCGAATCAAATTCGCTGCGCTTCGATTGGAATGATGGGCAAAGCTCAGAAATTGAATTAAAAAAAATGCGTGATGAATGTCCGTGTGCGAGTTGCAAAGGAGAAACCGTTCTTTTTGAATCCGCGCCGCCCAAGCTCCCTATCTTTGTTCCCGGAATGTACGATTTAAAGAAAATCGAAATTATTGGTAACTACTCTTTACAGCCAACGTGGGGAGATGGGCATCAAACGGGTTTATATTCTTTCGACTATCTTAAGAAACTTTCTTCACCTGTTGTTAACTGAAATAATGGCGAAAAAGAAGGAAGAAGAATACAGCAAAAGTATTTCAAATCGTAAAGCGAGATTTGAGTATGAAATTCTTGATACCTTTCAAACCGGCTTGATTTTGAAAGGCACTGAGGTCAAATCGATTCGAAAAGGAAAAGCTTCGTTAGAAGATAGTTTCGCTTTGCTTAAAAATGGCGAGGTCTATTTAGAAAACATGAATATCTCACCGTATGAACTTGGAAATATTCATAATCACGATCCACGCAGAAGTCGAAAGCTTTTAATGCACAAATCAGAAATTGAAAAACTTCGTTACGATGTTTCTGATAGCGGCCTTACGCTCATCCCACTTCGTCTTTATTTTAATGATCGTGGAAAAGCAAAAATAGAATTAGCATTAGCCAAAGGGAAAAAGCTACACGATAAACGCGATTCCATTCGTAAGCGAGATGCAGAACGCGAACTGCGGCGTGGTGGAGAATGAAAAACGCCCATTCGGGCGATTTTTTTTATACTTATCAAAAATCACTTATTCGATTTCCCATTCATAAAATCGATCAAGTGACGAAACAGATGATGGGCTCGCGTTTTTCACCCGCTTTGATATTCCCGTTAAATTGGTCCACCAATAAAGAATCGTTTCAGGTTGCTCGTCATAAATAATCTTAGCGTATTCTTTCCAATATTTTGCGGTATTAAGCACATTAAGCTCTCTTCTTCCTAATTCTATCAACTCATCAACGCGAGAATTCTGAAAGCAATTTTGATTGTACGGTGTATTCTCAAAATCAGATTTGCGTGTTTCCGCCGGGTCAATGTCAGGTGGAACAACGGCAAATCCAAAAACGAATGCATCAAGTTTTCGATTCCGTATTTGCTCCTGAAGAATATTCGATTCAACTGATTGGACATTACATTCAATCCCAATTGAACGCAAATTTTGTTGAATCACAGTCGCTGCATAATTACGCCGTTGATTTCCATTGTTTATAAATAGTGTAAATGAAAATGGTCGTCCATTCTTTGTTAAAATACCATCGGAACCCGGTTTCCAACCATCGGCAGCGAGCAGTTTTTTTGCCTGTTCAGGGTCGTAGGGGTAAGGTGAAAGGGAAGGGTTTTGAGCCCATTTGCACTCAAGCACCACATCTGAAACCGCCAACTTACCATAGCCCTGTAAATGTCCATCCACAATGGATTGGCGGTCAATCGCATAAGTAAGTGCTTTTCGAACGTTTTTTGATCCAAAGAGCGGATGAGGATTGATCTTTAAAGGTTTCTTTTCTGAGGATTTAAGAGCGATTTCTTTATTGCGATGATAGTCTTCAATATCAATATTCATCCAATTCACAATGTCATAAAAAACATAACCGCGCTCATAAACATGAGTTAGGGAATCATTTTTAATCCGAATTGCATCTTCTGGTGTGAGACTTTGAACCATATCCGCACCTCCCGTTTTAAGAAGTGTGATGCGAGTGGTGTATTCAGGAATAACACGCATCAAAAATTTTTCAATCTTTGGTTTTCCTGTGATAGGAAAATTGTCATCCGCAATAAGAGTGAGTTCCTGATTTTTTACCCACTTCGAAACACGGTAAGGGCCACAACTGACAATTTTTTCATTCTTAAAATTTCGTTCATCAGTCCGAATATCTTTGCGGTTGACATTCTTCCAAATATGATATGGGATAAAGGCAAGATTGGTGTATTTATATGCAACATGTGCCGGCATCGACTTAGAGAAACGGATAACAAGTGTTTGATTATCTGGCGTTTCAATAGATTTTTCAAAATCAATACTTCCGTCCGGCTTACGAAGAAAGTCGTCGCAGAAATTTTGTCTCGTTGTGCCAATAATCGGATCTCCATAAAGTTCATAACTGAATTTCCAGTCACTTGAAGTTACAGGTGCGCCATCGGTCCATTTCAGGTCGCCGCGTAATTGAACGGTCATTACACGATTGCTATCTGAAAAC
This sequence comes from Chloroherpetonaceae bacterium, assembly GCA_033763895.1. NCBI lineage: Bacteria > Pseudomonadati > Chlorobiota > Chlorobiia > Chlorobiales > Chloroherpetonaceae > Chloroherpetonaceae bacterium. The sequence goes on from JANRJQ010000010.1 coordinate 29,745, forward strand.
GCCCATTGTTGAGCCACGAATGGCTTGTAAATAGTTATCCCAACAGTGGTATCAAAAGTTTCTTCAAACAAATGAGGAAATACAAGGAAATTCATATCTCTGCTGTTGCTATCCGTAATGAGGATTGGATTCATGTAATCAACATCCGCAACATAAGCGTGTACAAAGGTTTTCGAGTTCTGCTGCGTTTTTGAATTCTTCGAACACGAAGAAAAAAAGCAAAACACAAGTAGAAGTATTGCAATCGGTATTCTCTTGAAATCATTCATAAGCCCCCTATTCATTTGAATTCAATACAACCTTACTGAATTGAATGTATCACAACTCCAGTTAAAACTTTTGGAAAAAAGAAGGTTGATTTTTGCGGCATAACCTCGCCCACTTGTGAGACCGCCTCAACCTCTTGAATACTAGTTGGATTCATCACAATTCCTATTTGACAGAGGTTTGAAGAAACCTTTTCATAAACCTCATCAAAATCTTTAGAATAATTGAGATTGGTTTGTGCTGCTTGAGCTTCCTGCGAAATCCCTAAAATTTTCCCGACAATTAATTGATGGAGTACCACAACATCAAGCATCTTTAATTCTTTCGCCATAGTCTCTTCAATGGCACTTAAAGGAGAACTCACAAGTTTAATTCCATAAAGTCCATTTTTCATTACAATTCCAAACGCATGAGGGGCAGAAGATTTGAGAAAAGTTTTCATCGAAGCCTTATCTGGGAGAACTCTAACCTCGAAGTGCTTTTTTAGGGAATCGATAAAGATGTTTTCGCTGAAGCTTTCAAGACTGTGAATAAGCCGATGTGTTGGGAAAATAACAAGACCTTCATCAAAAATATTTGTCATATACATCATTATGAAATTGTATGCTTCATTGCCGGTATGACCCGGGTTTTCACTTTGACGAAGATTTCTATAGTTAATTGCTGTTTCATAACGATGATGCCCGTCAGCAATGTACATTTGTTTGGTATGGATGACCTGTTTAACGGTGGAAATAATCTCAGGGTCGCTAAGTTCCCATACTTTATTTCTGGTGTTTTGGTAATCCATTGCGTCTATAAATGGCGCCTGAGTTTGGGTAAATTTCTCAATAGCTTTGTCGCCCAACTTTTCTTGATCAGCATACAGCCCGAAGATTGGGCTGATATTTGCACCCGTTTTAATAAAAAGCTGCAATCGATCTTTCTTTGGACCCGATAATGTTTTTTCATGTGGAAGCACAACACCCTTTTCAAACTCATAAAGTTTGCAGCGTGCTATAAACCCCTTGCGCGTGTATTGCACACCATCTTTAGTAGTAAAAGTTTGATGATAAGGGTAAATCGATTCCTTAGTGGAGTTCTTTAAAATACCTTCGCTTAGCCAAGTTTTCAGTCTTTCAGCAGCTGCATCATATTTATTTTCTTCTTTTGGTAACTCAAGACGAATGGCGTTATAAGGAGATGTAGCATAAAGCGACTCCTGCATTGCCGGAGGAATTACATCATAAGGTGGGCAAAGGACACTTTCAAAATTTGAAATGAATTCGGAGTTATAAATGATTCCTTGAAATGCAGCAATTTCTGGCATAAAAAATTGGAATAGAAGTGAAATGAAGAATTAGGCGGCTTTTGAAATCCAAAAGTCGTTGTAATCGTCTTGTGTAATCAAAGTGATGAGGTGGCTCTTCGCCATTTCTAAAATGGCAAGAAAGGTCACAACAATTTCAATTCGATCGGCAAATTGAGATACCGTTTCGATAAAAGATAGTTGAACCTTTTCTTCGAGTGCTTTCAAAATAAATTCAGTTTGCTGTTCAATCGTTACAGGGATTCGTTTGATTTCGTGAACCGTTTTCTTAGGCATTTTTTCAATGGCTCTTCGATAGGCCTGAATCAAATCAAAAAGGGTCGGGCGTTGAAGCGCATCTTCATCAATCACTCTGGCCTCAACAGTCTCGAAAGTTAATCGGGGGAAAATTAATCGGCGATCTTCTTCAAACCGTTGAAGGGCAAGAGCCATTTCTTTAAATCGTCGATACTCAAGAAGCTTCTGTACAAGCTCATTGCGAGGGTCAAATTCATCAAGTTCTTTTCCGTGACCGTCTGGCTGTGGAAGTAACATCTTTGCCTTAATGCTCATTAAAACGGAGGCCATATAAATGAAATCCGAGGCGATTTCAAGATCAAGCTCTCGCATTGCATCCAAATATTCCATAAAGTTTTTGAGTATGTGGGTAATTGGAATATCATAAATATCAATTTCATCACGCTTGATAAAAAAGAGCAAAAGATCTAACGGACCTTCAAATTCGGTGAGTTGTATTCGATACATTAGTGATTAATGCAAATTTCATCAAGACAAAAACTTAATAAAAAAAATATGGGCGAAGTCAAAACCTTATTGGTCAATGAATTCGCCCATATAAATCAAAAAAGACTTAAGAACCGAAAATTTTCCGTGCTGTTCTTAATTTTTCTCTCCACCAATTACCTTTTTCCGGTGCATTTTTTTCAACGATTGTTGGCGCCACTTCCTTTGCAACATAATGAATATTTCGGAGTGGCTGCGCACGGTACGAACGCGCTCTTGCCATTGCAGACTGTATCGTTTTATCAAGATCTTCAACAGAGCAAGGCTTGACATGATATCGGTACACTTGAAACTCATTAATCGACTTAATGGCTAAAAGAGCATCGCGTACTTGTGTAAGAAGAATAATCACAATGTTGGGATACTCTTGCTTAACAGCATAGAGAAAATCCATACCATCGTCTGTATTCAAATTTAAATCCGAAAGCATTACATAAATATCATTGTTGGAAAGATGGTTGAATGCTTCATCAACAGAGAGTGCCGGGAGCACATTATACTTCTTCTCGAATACTTTTATCATTGCATTCAACTGCTCTTTGTTGAACTCAACAATTAATAAATTTTCTTTTTGACCACTCGTAATGGCAGGCATTTGGTCTATTTCATCAGCATCAGAGATGTCTGCAGTTTCAACCGTGGCTTTCATCACATCACTCTTATTGGGATAAATCTGACCAACTTTTTGCGCGATTTCAACGGCAGCCGCCACGGTCTCGCGCAATTGATCTACCTTCCACGGCTTTGTCAAAAAGCGAAACACTTCACCCGAATTGACAGAACTCATAATTGCATCCAAATCTGAATAGCCCGTCAATAGGATACGTATGGTACTTGGACTAATGGTTTTGATAATCCTCAAGACTTCGTGACCAAGCATCCCCGGCATCCGTTGGTCGCTCAAAACAACATGTATTTGATTTTGACGAACAACCTCTATGGCGTCTTTACCATTCGTTGCGGTAAAAATATTATACTGTCTGCGAAAAGTGGCCGAAAGTGATTGTAACACTAAAGGCTCGTCATCAACAAGAAGGATATTGATATTTGATTCCGGCATAAAACCTCGCTAAGCGTTAAAAAACAATGAATTTCTATAAATGTTGAAGAATCAAAAGGCGTAACAACACAGAACTCAATTTACGCAAATTAATTCAAAACCGACTCATTCGAGAAGACTTGTTCCACTTTTTCATCCCCAGCTTTCTTGATTGGCAAATAAATGAAAAAGTCGGTTCCGTGTCCAACGCGACTCTTGACTTCGATACGGCCTTTGTGACCGACTTCGATAATTTTTTTGGAAATTGAAAGACCTAAACCCGTTCCTTTTCCTACAGGTTTTGTCGTAAAGAAAGGATCAAAAATCTTTGAAATTACTTCCTGCGGAATTCCTTTTCCATTATCAGAAATTTGAACAATCAAATCATTTCCTTGTGTACTCGTTTTGATAAGTAAAGAACCTTGCCCCTTTTCCTCGCAGGCGTGAGCGGCATTGGTAATGATATTCAAAAAAACTTGGTTTAACTGAGCCGCTGAGCAAAGAATATCCGGCACATTCGCATAATTCTTTGTAACGGTCATATGCCGTTTAAGAATGTGATTGGCGATAACTAATGTTGAATCCAAGCAATTATTAATATTAGCTCGTTGCTGATTGGCTTGGTCTAAACGCGAAAAATTCTTCAAATTTGAGATGAGTTCTTGAATCCGATCAAGACCTTCAAGGGTACTGGTTAAAAGAGATTTATTTTCATCTACAATACCAATTTTTTGAACCGATGTCACCTTTTGAATTGCGCTTGGAGCCACTTTTGATAACGTTTCAAAATCCTGCTTTTCAATGGCTGCTGTCATCTCACCGGCTGCTTCAACCGCTTCAAGCAAATCAATTTCATTTGCACTGATAATTTCAACATTGCTACGAACAAAGCCTAAAGGTGTATTCATTTCATGAGCCAAACCAGCAACCATTTGTCCGAGCGAAGCCATTTTTTCAGATTGAACGAGTTGGTCTTGAGATTCACTGATAATTTTCGATTGGCGTCTCAGTGAAATCGTCAAACGAATCGCCATAAACGCAAAAACGAGCAAACTGGAAATAAGCGCAGCCAATTGGAATATTTGAAGCCTTTTGCTTCGTTCACTTGCAAGTTGACCCAGTGTAACGATAAAATCTCGAGTGGATGAAAGCACGATATCATCATTCACAATAGAATAATCGACCGCAGCTTCAAGCGCTACTTGATCAATTTTTTTTGTTTGCTCAAATGTCTTGAAAATTTTCATCAAATTCTCTTTTTTCTCGTCCCAATGCGCAAATGAGGTATCAACGGTCGCTTTTGCACGAGGGTCAGTAACAGGTGTTACTTCAATCGAAGCACCGTCAATATCGAGAATTCCGCCATATTGCATTGCGGCAACCGTTTTTCCGTACATTTCAAGAGCTTCTCGATACTTGGTAAAGTCGGCATAAATTGCTTCACGCTTTGAAATAATTTGTGGGATTAAAGCAGTATCGATCGGTGCAATGATTAATTGATAGGTTTCGATAGGCTTACCTTTGCTTTTCTTAAGTGCCGCGGCAATTTGTTCATCTGTAAGCCGTATGGTATCAATTCTAGGGGAAATCATTGGGTACAAATCCGGGTCGATATTGGCTTGTTCAATCATCCCGTTAAGAAGAACAAACCCGGTTTGCGTGTTGCTAACATAAGTCAAAGACTTTTGCCAAAATTCCTGTTGCTTCGTTGCACAAAAGATTTGTTCAGCATCTCGCTTACTGTCTTGTGAGAGAATCAAATTAACAACAAAGACTGAGGCTACAAGGACAAGGAAAATTGAGCCATAAATAATCAGTTCCGTGTATCGTATCGTTGTTTGTTTTTCATCCTTCTGTTGTGCCATAAGAAGACCAATGGTTTTGTTGTGAAAAAGTGATGAGCCGGTTTTCTACAATGAACTCAATTTTGAAAGGTAATTCCACTAAAATCCTCAAAGAATATACCTTCACATTTCGAAAAAAAAAATTTATTGGGCTTTTCTTAAACGCTTGTTAATCATTTGTAAATCAGATGTTTTTTTTGATAATATCCGAAATGGCTCCCTCTAATTCAGGAAATTGAAATAAAAACCCGTTTTTGATGAGTTTTTCCGGTGAAACCCGTTGGCCTTCAGAAATTACTTCGGCCGCTTCTCCAAAAAGAACCTGCAACACCGCATTAGGTACAGAAATCAGTGAAGGTCTCTTCAATACTTTTCCAAGTGTTTTTGCAAATTCGTTCATTAATACAGGTTTTGGTGCAACTGAATTCACCGGGCCCTCTAATGAAGAACTTTCGAGAGCATATTGAATAACTTTTATTTCATCTTCCAAATGAATCCAAGGAACCCACTGTAGCCCTGAACCAATTGGGCCGCCTGAAAAAAGCTGAAAAGGGGGAATCATTTTCGAGAGTGCCCCGCTTTTTGTAGAAAGCACGATTCCAGTTCGAATCGTAACCACACGAACATGTTCATTCGAGACCTCTAAAGCAAATTTTTCCCAATCAACACAGACTTTGGATAAAAAATCATGTCCCGGTAAATCCTTTTCGGTAAAAATCGATGCTTCATGACCGTGCGGAGAATTACCATAATAGCCAACGGCTGAAGCACAGATAAAAACAAATTTCTTTTGTCCTAAACGGCTGAGCCGCTGAAGCGACTGAGCTATGGCTTGTGTGGTTAAAATTCTTGAATCGTAAATTTCCTTTTTGGTTTCATCATTCCATCGAACTCCTACAGGAGCCCCTGCGAGATGAATAACCGCATCACAGTCTTGTAAAATCAAATCAAGCGATTCACTATTCATTCGGGGAAGATGCCCTGTTTTTTTAAGAAAAGGAAATTTTTGGAGCAGTTGGTCGGGATTTCGACCTAAGGCTGAAATCGAATGCCCCTCGCTGTTTAATTTCTTTGCAAGAAATTCACCGATAAGCCCATTAATACCTGTTATTACAATTTTCATGTGTTCGAAATGTGTTCAACTCTTAAAAATGGCTTTCTAAATAAATAATTCCACGAATAAAAAAAGCCACCCGAAGGTGGCTTTCGATTCAATCAGCGAATCATTAACTTTTCATCATATCAACAGACGCCAAATCCGGAGTCGGAAGTGGTGTATCTAAGGCGGTAACCGCTTCTTGAATTTTCTGCTTTTCATTCGGATGAGCCGCTAAGTAGGCATCAATTTCTTCCTTACTCTTTCCTTTAAAGTATTCAAGTGCAGATAGAATGATACGACGGTTTTCCTTATCAAACTCAATCACTTTCAGCGGTAGTTCATCACCCGATTTAAAGGAGGTTTTCAAATCTGCAACCCCGCCTTTAAGTAAATGTGAAGCAGGAACAAACCCATCAACACCAAGCGGCAACTCAACAAGTACACCTTTTTCGATAATCGAAGAAACTTTTGCTTTCGTTTCTGTACCGGTGGCATAAACTGATTCAAAGTTATTCCACGGGTCTTCAGTCACTTGTTTATGACCCAAAGCAATTCTTCTTGCCTTTACATCAACTTTCAAAACTTTAACATCCAATTCGTCACCCTTCTTTACCATTTCGCCGGGATGTCGAATCTTGCGAGTCCAAGAGAGATCGGAAATATGAACCAACCCATCAACACCGGTTTCAAGCTCTACAAATACACCAAAATCGGTGAGATTTCGAACAACTCCCTTATGAATGGTATCAAGAGCATACTTTTCAGCCAGTTTTTGCCAAGGGTCGGATTCCGTTTGCTTCATTGAAAGTGAAAGCTTGGTGTTTTCCTTATCAATGTTGAGAATAATACACTCAACTTCTTGGCCCATAGCAACAAATTGACTGGGATGCTTGATATGCTGTGTCCAAGACATTTCGGAGATATGAACAAGACCTTCAATTCCTTTTTCAATTTCAATAAAAACTCCATAATCGGTAATGGATACCACTTTACCTTTAACGCGGGTACCAATTTGATATTTACCTTCAATGTCTTGCCACGGATGAGGCGTAAGCTGTTTCATACCCAATGAAACACGCTGTTTATCTCCATCATAACCAATAACCACAACTTTAATCGGCTCATCAAGTTTAACCGCTTCTGAGGGGTGTTGGATTCTGCCCCAAGTGATGTCAGTGATATGTACCAAACCATCTAAACCACCGAGATCAACAAAAATTCCGAAGTCAGTAATATTCTTCACGGTTCCTTCAAGCACCATTCCAACTTTGATATTGGAAAGCATTTCTTGACGGCGAGATTCATATTCAGCTTCAAGAATAACTTTATGACTCACAACGATATTGTTGGTCAAAGGATTAATCTTAACAACACGGAAATCCATTGATTGACCGACTAATGCATCGAAATCGCGAACTGGCTTAACATCAATTTGAGATCCGGGTAAAAATGCTTCAACCCCACCAAGAGAGACGGTCATTCCACCTTTCACACGGCTTGTAATCTTTCCGTTCAAAATGGTGGTTTTTTCGAGAGATTCACGAATCTTGTCCCAAATACGCATCATATCAGCGGTTTTTTTGGAAAGATTCAACTGACCCATTTTGTCTTCGAGGCTCTCAAGATATACCTCAACATCATCGCCGACTTTTAATTTATCAGGCTCACGGAATTCCATCAACGCAACAACACCTTCCGACTTAGCGCCGATATCGATGGTTACATCTTTTTCCGAAATACTGACAATTCGCCCTCTAACGATTTCACCAGCGTTTAATTCGTTCAAAGTACCTGAATACATTGCTTCAAGCATCTGAATTTCATCCGGCAAATAGTCGGCAAAAATCTTTGCTATCTTCTTTTTCTTAGTCTTCTCCTGCGGAGTATCTACAAGTTGCATAAGTGAATCTCTCTTTGTTTTACCGCTTTCGACGCAAGAGAGAACGTCGGGCAGTTTTTGGTTAAAAAAAATCGAAACACTCTCTGAATACTTAAGACGCAAAAAGCGAACAACTTTCGCCGTTCGCTCCACTTTGTTCCATCAACTGATGATTACGAGGTGACTTACACCAAATTATTTTTTAGCGTCATAATATTTAGATGAAGTAGTGGCGCATGACAAAAAAAGAACTTGGCTCGGCCGTTACAATAAAACGTATGAATATGAATGTCAAAATGGACTCACGAATTATCGCTAGACTGTGGCATTAAAGAAGAAATTTATTGCCATACAAACGAACCGAACGAACAAAAAAATAATGATTGCAATAATCAAAATTTATTTCTTTGGGCTGCAAAGATAGAGAAAATTCACTACAATGCAAATCAAATTTTTCTCAAAATGAGAATGTGAATCTTTGATTGGCTAAGTCAAACCACCATTAATTTTAACGCCAATTTCGTCTTCCATTTTTTTGATTTCATCTCTAAGGTATGCAGCTTTTTCATATTCCATTTTGTCCGACGCTTCCTGCATTTCGATATACATTTGCGTGATCATTTCAATGATGTCTTCCTTTGACATTTTTGCAAGTTGTTCGCTGAGAATATCTTTTGGAGAATCCGAGTGGATTTTGAGTTCGCGTTTTTGTTGGCGAATCGCAGCATCAGCGATACTTGTACCAACAATAACCTGATCGACACTTTTTTGAATGGTTTTTGGAGTGATGCCATTTTCTCGATTATACTCCTCCTGTAATTTTCTCCTTCGGGCGGTTTCGTCAATAACGGCTTTCATTGAATCGGTAATTTTATCGGCATAAAAGACCACCAACCCATTGACATTGCGCGCTGCACGACCTGAAATCTGAAAAAGCGATTTTTTATCTCTCAGGAAACCCTCTTTATCAGCATCAAGTATGGCGACAAGCGAAACCTCCGGTAAATCAAGCCCTTCACGAAGAAGATTAACCCCAACAAGAACATCAAATGCATTAGTTCTAAGGTCGCGTAAAATTTGAACTCGATCCAATGCCTTGACTTCGCTGTGAAGATATTGAGAACGAATGCCGATTTTATCAAGGTAATCTTGCAAATCCTCCGACATCCTTTTGGTGAGGGTTAACACCAAACATTTTTCACCGACTTTGACCCGTTTGCGGATCTCTTCAAGCAAATCATCGATTTGATTTTTCACCGGTCGAACGGTGATTTCAGGGTCTAAAAGCCCTGTTGGACGAACAATTTGTTCTACCACAACTCCTCCAGATTGCTGAAGCTCAAAATCTGCCGGGGTTGCACTGACATAAATGGTTTGAGGGGTCATTTGTTCAAATTCTTCAAATCGGAGAGGGCGATTATCGAGTGCTGAAGGAAGCCGGAAGCCGTGTTCAACAAGTACCATTTTTCTCTGACGATCCCCAGAGTACATTGCTCTGATTTGAGGAAGAGTGACATGCGATTCATCAACCACTAAAAGAAAATCTTTCGGAAAATAATCTAAGAGGCAATAAGGTTTATCTCCTTCAGCGCGGTTTGAGAGATGTCGTGAGTAGTTTTCAATTCCAGAACAATAGCCAAGTTCTCGCATCATTTCAAGATCATATTTGGTGCGCTCTTCTAATCTTTGCGCCTCAAGATATTTTCCATCGTCTCTCAGAATATTTAAGCGCCAAACGAGTTCCTTTTGAATATCACGCATTGCACGGTGAAGGTTGTCTTCCATTGTTACAAATTGCTTCGCCGGATAAATGGTAACCGATCCAATGCGCTCTGTTATTTCACCGGATTTGATATCAAAACTTGAAATCTTTTCAATTTCATCCCCAAAAAATTCGACCCGAATCCCAAAATCTTCATAGGCAGGCACAACATCGATGCTATCGCCTCTTACCCGAAATTTCCCTCGGGTGAACTCGACATCATTTCTTGTGTAATGAATTCCTACAAGTTCTTGCAAAAATGCTTTTCTAAATTTGTGCTGACCTTCCTCAAGAATAATCACTTGGGATGCCCACTCTTCGGGTGAACCCAAACCATAAATACACGAAACAGAACTAACGATAATAACATCCTTACGACCGCTAAGCAAAGAGCTTGTCGCACGGAGCCTTAATCGATCGATTTCATCGTTAATTCGAAAATCTTTAGCGATATACTTGTCGCTTGAAGGGATATAGGCCTCGGGTTGATAAAAATCATAATAAGAGATAAAGTACTCAACTGCATTATTTGGGAAAAACTGTTTGAATTCTCCATAAAGCTGTGCCGCAAGCGTTTTATTGTGGCTAATGACTAAAGTCGGTTTATTGACTTTGGCAATCACATGAGAGACAGTGAATGTTTTTCCGGAGCCCGTTACACCAAGAAGTGTTTGATATTTATCACCGCGTTCTAAACCCTCATATAACTCTTGAATCGCTTTGGGCTGATCACCGGAGGGAGAATATTCAGAGTTTACAATAAATTTTCTTTCAGGCGGCATTGAAGGTCGAATTGGTTATCGAAAATTGCAAAAGTGAGAGAATCCTAAAAGGAGGGGGAGTCGTGGAGATAAGGAGATTCGAACTCCTGACCTCTGCAGTGCGATTGCAGCGCTCTACCAACTGAGCTATATCCCCAAAATTTTTGCCTTTGCAGAAATCCCAAAAATTTGCTTAAGCAAAAAGTAGAATCAATTTGGAGTAATATTGACTCTCAGACTTTGATGTTGGGTTGCAAAGATAACGCTTACACTTACGCTCTCCAAATCAAGCTTAATGAAGCCGTTTTACCACAATTTCCCAAATGGATTGATCAAGAGGAACAACTAAAAGCCAATGCTCAAGCAATGCAAGAATGGACATTGTGCCAATCAGTGAAAATCCTACTTGAATCCAAGCCTCATCCGATTGCTTAACTTTGTTCCATACATAAGCAGCAATAAGCGTTGTTAGAGTAATTGAAAATGGGAAAAGCCAATTCATATGAGCAATTGTCATATAATGGGTCATACTTTCTACGGTTTCAGGTACAAGCTCCTTACCTGTATTCATAACGCCAAGAAAAATATTCAGCTTTGCCGATTGATGCATAAACCAAAACATCAAGTAAACATAAAGCCCAAATTTGTTTTTGGCTTTTGCAGAAATACCAAAAATTAAACATGCTAAAAAGAGTACTAATCCTTCGTGATAGGCACTTTGATGAACCGCTCTGAAAAATGAATCCATTGAGGGCTTGATTGAAAAGATCGGTCGAACACGCGGGCCGACAATATACCCCGAGTAAAAACTGACTTCTACAAAAGCCCAAATCAAAACCCCAGCTGTAAATGAAATGTAGATAGCACGTTCAGAACGATCATTTCGGAAGTGATAAAGTAGGTAAAGTGAAACAAGAGCCAATCCAAGAGAGAATAAAAATGATAAAGTTCTTGTATTTGGAATAAAGGAGAGATACATGATAACCGCGGTCGAGAACCACCAAAAAATCAAAGAGAAAAAAAATGCGGTAAATACTCTTGACTGCTTTTGGGTTAAGGGCCATTTGAATCCATTAGAAAAAAAAAGGCGATGTAAACGACGCTCGGGGATGTGATTGTCAAGATTAGTCAATTTATCATCAAGAAAATCGCCCGTTGTCCTTCGTTGCGATTGAGAGGAACCGGAGTTTATTTGCCGAGTGTCTGAAACTTCTTCTGGCATAGACAAGAATTAATTCATTTATTGACTTCTTAAAGTTACAAAAGTCAATTCCTCATTCCTAAACCAAACTTGTGAACGAGGTAAAGAGAATAAATTTGACTCAAATGAGGTGAAAATCTAAAAAAATTAGGGTGAAGTGCAACTTTTCTACCGGAAATGAATAAAAAGAGAATTGTAAAATGTTTGATGTGATTCGATTTACATATTTCTTTTTTTCTAAAACAAACGCTTCATCCAATCTTATGAGTGAAAAGGTTTCTTATCAGCCCTTCTCGAGTGATGTGTATGCAGAGCATTCTGTTTCAAGTTCATCAAAAATCGAACAGTACTCTTTTGGTGATGTAAAAATCAAGTTTGAAAAAAAGGAAGTTTGGAGAAATGGCGTAAGACTCGATTTGTCTGATAAGGAGTTTCAGCTTTTAAGGTATTTTGTCGAAAACCGAGGTAAGGTGATTTCTCGTGGTGACTTACTTCGTTTTGTTTGGGGTTATCATCGGCTTCCGAATACAAGAACTGTTGATGTACATGTTGCTTGGCTTCGTCAAAAAGTAGATCAGCAAGTTAATCCACAATACATTTTAACGATTCACGGAAAAGGGTATAAATTTTCTGCATAGTTATTCCAAACTTTCCCCCATTTCCATTACTCATCTAAATATCTTTCGTAACAGAAAAATCCCCTGAAATTGCAAAACAACAAATCTTTGATTCATAAGTTTGTCTTTATTAAATTGAAAATCTTTAAACGAATCTTTTGGCACAAGTGTCAAATAAATAGGGTGAGCCGGGCGTTATTCGGAGATGTAAAGAATCATACCGATGAATTTTTCTTGTTATCAAATGAAAGTTTTTAAGAGTTTTCAAGTTGAATCCACCATTAAGAAGTTTTTCTGGGATATAAAAATCACTTTTTTATTTCTCTTTTTGATAAGTTGCTTTCCTATTTTTGCAAACGCTCAGCAAAAAATCGGTTTTATCGACTCTCAAGCAATTATTGATCAATTACCTGAATCGAAGGATGCACAAAGAAAGTTGGAGTTGCTTGCAACCGAATGGCAACTCGAATTAAAAAGGAAAAAAGAAGTTTTGGATAAGCTTTTTAAGGAGTATCAAGCAAAAGAGATTCTTTATACAGAAGAAATTAAGAAGCAGAAGCAAACTGAGATTGTGGATGCAGAGAGGGATATAAACGACTTTCAATCCAAAAAATTCGGTCCAAACGGTGAATATTTTCAAAAACAAGGTGAAATTATGAAGCCTATTCAAGACCGAATTTTTCAAGCGCTTCGGCGGGTGGCAACTGACGATAAATATGATTATATCTTTGACCGTTCTGGGGAGGTTATGCTCATGTACGCGAATGAAGAACACAATTTGACACAAAAAGTATTAGAGAAACTGAAGGTTATTGCCCCAGTAGGCAATTCCCAACCGAGATAGAATTTTTTAAGGATTTATTTCAAATAACAGGAGGAAATTAAATACATGAAATCGAAAGAAACATTGATTCGCATCGCTTCAAATTCAAAAGGAGTCATTTTTGGCTTTGCCCTTGCTTTAGGGCTTGGAGTTGGTTCAGCTTTTATTCAGCGTTCACCCGAAAAGGTAGGCTATGTTGAAGTTGAAAAGATATTAGCTGAAATGCCCAAAGCGAAAGCGGTTCGGGAAAAACTTGAAAAAGATGCCAAAGCCGCTCAGGATGAAATGCAAAAGAAGCAAAAAGAATTGCAAGATGCGGGTGAGCAATATGAAAGAAAAAAATCGTTGATGAATGATGCGGAGAAAAAGAGACAAGAAGAAGAGTTAAGAACGCGTTATCAACAAGCACAACAAACCGCAGCACAGCTTTCGGAAAATCTCAGAAAAAAAGAAGCTGAACTTCTTCGTCCAATTGAAGAAGAAATAATGAAAGCTGTTGAAAAAGTGGCTCAAAAAGAGGGTTATAGTCTTGTGGTGAATAAAGCCGCAGTAATGTATGGCGCCAAACAGACCAATCTGACCTTTGATGTCATTAAAGCAATTCAATAATTTACATTTGGAAATTTTCAAAAGGCGATTCGGTGAATCGCCTTTTTTTTTGAGCATCTTTTTCAGATTCTGAGTACAAAATGTTAAGCTTTAAATTCAACCCTAAATTCCAAAAATGTGTCAAGTGAAATCGAACATTGCCGTGCTATTATTCTTCATGATTTTCAATATAGGTGTAAGTGCTCAAGTGAAAACAACAGAGGAAAGGGTTGTTTTATTTTTGGGAGATAGTATCACAGCCGGGCTTGGACTTTCGCTTGAAGAGTCTTTTCCGTTTTTATTACAGCAACGGGTTGATTCCTTAAACCTAAACGCGAAATTGATTAACGCGGGGCTTAGTGGAGAAACATCAGCGGGAGGTTTGAGAAGAGCACCTTGGTTGTTTAAGCAAAAGGTCGATATTTTAGTCTTGGAATTGGGTGGAAACGACGGGCTTCGTGGAATCGAACCGAATGCTACAAAAGTGAATTTGAAAGCCATCATAGACTTAGCAAGGGAAAAGAATCCGAGAATTGAAATTATCTTAGCAGGAATACAAGTACCACCGAATCTTGGCAAAAAATATCGCGAGTCGTTTAGTGAAATCTTTCCTGCTATTGCAAAAGAAAAAAAGGTAAGGTTAATCCCCTTCATCTTAGAAGGCGTTGGTGGAAACCCTAAGTTGAATTTGCCGGATGGTATTCATCCGACAGCCGAGGGGCATCGAATTCTTGCTGAAACTGTATGGAAGCAATTAAAACTTGTACTGTAAGTAATGCTTGGAAATAACTTGGTTAGTGGATAAAACAAACGTTGTTATAAATGGAAAATTGTATTTTTTGCAAAATCGCATCCGGAGCGATTCCCTCCAAAAAGGTTTATGAAGACGAAGAAATATTTGCTTTTCATGATATCAATCCGGTAGCCCCAATTCACATCTTGATTATCCCAAAAAAACATATTGCGTCACTGGTAGAAGTAACGACAGACGATTTGTTTCTTTTGGGGAAAATGATGCATGTTGCAAAGCAGTTAGCGGCTGAATTTGGGCTTTCTGACAAAGGCTATCGTATCAACATCAATACAAATGCAGACGGTGGGCAAACAGTGTTTCATTTGCATGTTCATTTAATCGGAGGAAAGCGGATGGGGTGGCCTCCTTTCCCGACAATTTGACAGAAAAAAGGCGTAATTAATTTTGACTTTTGAAATAGGTAAAACGAATGGAATTTCATTAACTTGAGTCTGAAATTCGATATGAATGAGTTTCGATAAAGAGTGATTTTCAAACGGGAATGACCACATCACAACTTTCAACACGAATAGAATTCTTGAAGAGTTTTTTGGAAAAGGATCCAAATGATTCCTTTTCTAGATATGCGCTTGCGCTCGATTATTTAAATAGTGGAGATATCTCCTTGGCGGTTGAAGAATTTGAAAGGTTACTCAAAATCGACCCTAATTATAGTGCTACTTATTATCATTTTGGAAAAGTGCTCGAACGATTAGGTAAAACTTCTGAAGCCAAAGAACTTTATCAAAAAGGCATAGAATTAACAACAAAAAAGGGTGAGGCACATGCCTTAAAAGAGTTAAAGGAGGCTCTTTTTACACTCACACTTAGTGAAGAAGATTAATTTGAATTGAAACCATAAACTTAACTCGCTTACCATTATGGGTAAAAGTGTTACCATACAGAATAGAAACCTGCTGAAAACTGCAATGGCATTCGTTGCAATTTTATTTTTTGCCCAATTTTCTTTGGCTCAAGATCAAATCTCAGTCAAGAATGAAAGCGCCGAAGAGGGAAAAGACCTTCGAGTAACAATTAGTTTTCCATTACAACCGATAGTTAGTGCAACATTGCGGTATAAGGCCTTTGATAATGCCGATTGGCGAACTGTAGAAGCACGGCCGGAAGGTCAGAATTTTATTGCAGTGATTCCGGGAGAATTTGTTGCTCCTCCGTCCATCATGTACTATGTTCAGGCCAAATTGGGAGATGGTAGGGTTTTAACTTTCCCTGTAAATACCCCGACAACGACACCAGTGATAACAACCGTTCGTCCGAAACCGGAAGACGAGCGGCTTTTTATAATTTCGCCAACTGCCGGTGAAAAGATAAGACCAGAAGATTTGATTGTCGTGTATTCGTTTTATCGAATTTCGGATAAAGTGGCGCGTTTTCGAGTCGTTCTTTCTAAAGACGGTTCGCAACGTGATGTCACAAATCAAACCACAAAATCTGAGAATACTCTAACCTTTATTCCTGAAGAAGGAGAGATTGAAGACGGAGTTTACAGTGTAGAGGTTGTGCTATTTGATAAAGACAATAAACCCATTGCTCAAGCGAAAAATAATTTCACGATGACGGGTTCGGGAAAGTTTGACGAATATGGAAATGAAGTGCCGCCTGCACCCGGCTTTTCTTACTTATCTGATACTTGGGTAGAAGGCCGTCAAGAAAAGCAAACATTTGCCAGAACTGTTCAATCGCTTATTGACCCTAGTTTACCACCTACAATTGAATTTGCAGATACCAATTTAACCTATATCCGATTTAACACCAACCTTGATACGAAGATTAATGGCTGGTTAAGAATAGGTGGAAATGTTTATTTAACAAACGAAGAGAGAGCAAATGCCCAAGCGGCAAATCGGTTTTTAATTAAATTAGAAACGGATGTTTTGAGTCTTCGATATGGCGATGTTTTTCCTGAGTATTCTTACTATCTCACCAACGGGGTTCGCGTGAGAGGGATAGAAGCCGATTTAAGGCTAGGCGGATTTAGAGCGACAGTAACACAAGGTGAAGCAAATCGGGCTTTTGAAGCGGTTTCTGATACAGTAATTACGTTAACTATTGCGAATGACACGATCGCAGCCATTGTTCAAAGGGATCAAGACAATGGGGTGCCCGGTATTTGGACTTTGGTTGATTCCTCAGCTGCCGGTAAAACTTATCGGAGAATCACAACTGCTGGTTCGTTTAAGCGAAGTTTAACGACTGGGGTCATTGGGCTTGATTCAGATAATTTTAAGTTTTTACTTTCAGTATTAAAGAGCCGTGATGAAATTGGCGTAAATGAATTCAACACGAGAGGTGTAAGGCCACAAGATAACTTAGCATTAGGGGGAACTTTGCACTTGAGTATTGTCCCCGAGCATTTTGATCTATTTGGAGATTTTGGAATTGGTGCTTCGAACCGTGACATTACCGGAGGTTCATTAACCCCAGAGCAATTTGAGAGGCTTACTGACCAAAAGATTACTGCAGATCAGATACGAAACATACCGGGAGGATATGATTTTATTACAAATTTGATTACACTGAACGCCAACTTAAACCCGCTTAATCCCTTAGACCTATCTTCATTGGCTTTTAGAGGAGGGGCTAATTTGACAATTTCAACTAATTACTTGCGAGCTGAGTTTATTCGCCAAGGTCAAAACTATCAATCTTTCGGATTAGCCTTTTATCAACCGGATATTCAAGGATTTAGGGTTAATGATCGTTTAAGACTTTTTGGAAGTAAAGTCATTTTGAATGCAGGGTTTGAAAATATGCAGGATAACTTATTAGGGCTTCGAAATAAGCAAGCGGCTTCCCAAACGTTAGTTGGTACTGTAACCCGTCAATTAATTCGTGGCGGCGTGTCAACATTCTTAGGCGGCGGCGCACCAAATTTCCGATTAGAAGTTCAAGCGATTAACAACTCAAATGCAATTCCGCTTGTTTATCGAGATAGCGTTACAAGATTAGAGACAGGCTCCGTGGCGATATTAGGAAATAGAAGCGGTTTATCAGCTCGGGTAGATAATTCGACAACAATGATTTCAGGTGATGTTCAAAAAGCTTTTACGATGGCAGACAACTCTGAAATTTCATTTACTTTACTCGGAACGCTGACCAGCCGAAATGATAATCGGGAACTCTCGCGTCCAAAAACAACCGGAGGAACTTCGGCGGCGGATACGATTCGATATTCATCACAAGATTTGGGAGTTCTTTCTCAAGATTTTACAAGCACCAACTTTGGTTTTAGCACTACCTATTCTATACCTAATTCAATACGAGCCTCTTTAGCCTATTCAGCTCAAGGGCTTGAATATTTCGGACTAAATGAACTAAATGCGCCAACGTTGATCAAGCAAAATTTTTCAAGTTTGGATGCAGCACTTGGGCTCAATTTCTTTGAAAATAAGTTACGCCCAATGCTTCGTGCTTCATTTACTTTTGGTGATTTTTCAAGATCCCTATTTGGGTTAATCGTCGCTTATGACATCAATTCTTCAATGAATCTTGCCGGCGACTTTGCATACTCAACGGTAGGTGGAATTGCAACAAATGGCGTTCAAACGCCCAATAGCAATAATATTGTGGCTGCATTGCGATTCCAAATGGTACTTGGTAATCAATAGGGACTGCTGTGGAATCGCGTACTTCTGAAAGAGGATATACCGTAATTGCGCGGAAATATCGGCCGATGAAATTCGCCGATATTTCCGCGCAAGATCATATTACCCGCACCTTGCAAAATGCGATTCGAACCGGAAGAATTGCTCACGGTTATATTTTTTCTGGTTCACGAGGCGTTGGTAAAACGACTTCTGCAAGGATTTTAGCCAAAGCTTTGAATTGTGAGAAAGTTTTGACCGACGAACATTATCGGAAGGAAATTGCGGAGCCTTGTGGGGTTTGTGAAAGTTGCCGCGACTTTGATTCAGGGGAAAGCCTAAATATTTTTGAATTTGATGCAGCATCGAACAATAGTGTTGACGATGTTCGTTCGCTCCGAGATAACATCCGATACGGTCCTCAAAAGGGAAAGTATCGGGTTTACATTATTGATGAGTTTCACATGCTCTCCGCAGCTGCTTTTAACGCTCTGTTAAAGACGCTCGAGGAACCTCCACCACATGCAATATTTATTTTCGCGACAACTGAGCTTCATAAAGTCCCACCGACCATTTCGTCGCGGTGTCAGCGATTTATTTTTAAGCGAATTGCAGCTATTGATATTGCTCAACGACTCAGGCATATTTGTGATGTTGAAGGAATTCGGGCTGATGAAGATGCGCTACAACTGATTTCAAGAAAAGCTGACGGGGCAATGCGAGATGCTCAAAGCTTGCTTGATCAAGTGATAGCATTCTTTTCAGCTGAAGAAGATGGCGATTCTTTTAATATTGATTACAAGCGCGTTTCTGAACTGTTGAATACAATCGGTGAAGAGCAACTCTTTTCAGTGACCGATGCAATAACAGAAAAAGATGCTCAAAAAATGCTCGAAGTCAGTCAATTCATTTATGAGAATGGCTACGACGCATCCTATTTCTTAGATGAATTGGTAAGGCATATTCGAAACTTGATGATCATCAAAAATGTCCGATCAAGTCGCTTGATTGATGGTACAGAGCAAACCAAAAAGCGATATGAAAGCTCTGCACAAAATTTTACTGCCGATATTCTTACTCAATTTGCAGAAGTATTAGCAAAAACCTCTCAAGAGATTCGGCAATTGAGAGAACCTCAGTTAAGGCTTGAGCTCTCGCTTTTAAGACTGATTGATATTCATTCATCAGGTTCGTTGGATGCGAGATTGCAAGAGGTTGAAAAGGGTTTAGCCGCTATTCAAGAACTCATAAAAAAAAAGAATTCTTCCAAAACGGGATAGAAGAACAAGAGAATGCAAGCCCTCAAAGCAATTATGCCCCATATTCAAAAAAGGATTTAGACAGGGAGCCATTTCTTCAATATCCAAATTTCAATACAGATAAAACACTTCAGAATAACACGGGGCTACATGCGATTGATCTTACCCAATGGCATGAAAAATTTCAAAAGTTCATTTCTGAAAGTAATTATCGGCCAAGGTTAGCGCCCAAACCAACTCCAGATTTTTTTGAACTCAATTCTGCACAGGTTCAAAATAATGTTCGAAACGATCTCCACGAAGCACCCAAAAATTTCCCCGTATCACTTATCAAGGAAAAGTGGGAAGGTTTCCTTAAGTATTTAGAGGAAGAGGGAGAATCAACGCTCAACGCTCATTTACGGTTTTGCGAATTAAGGAAAAGCGAGGGAAAATTATTTTTATTGTACTGTGAGAAAAGATTCTCATTTGAGCTACTGGCCGATAAAACGGAGTTGATCTCTGAAAAGGCTTCTCAGTATTACGGCTCATCAGTGAAATTTATCATCAAATTAGATAAAGAAGCGGTCAGCAAAAATGACCAATTTGAGTTAAATGATCGCGATATATTTAAGCGACTTGCCGAGTCTAATGAACTTGTCAAGTATTTGATTCAAGAATTTGGCGCTGAGCCGGGACTTTGATTCTAAAGCCAAAAGAATGAAGCATCAAATGAATAGAAAACTCTTGATTGAAAAATTACTCTTACTCATTTCAAACTTGAAGGTATTCAAGGGCGTAATCTCCTTAACCTTGATTGGTATAATGGGATGCCAAGGTTTTTTGGAAATTAATGACACGGTTATTTTCAACAATGATTTTGAATTTGATGCTCAAGGTTGGCGTGTGGGGTATTCTGATTACCCTTCGAACTTGACACTGACAGACAGTTTAGAATTGTATCAATTTCGATTTGGATATTCTCAACTTCCTCAAGAAATTTCACCTCCTCAATTTGGGATTCGGGTTCGTGGTATTAATCGAAGTGATGACTTATTTATGTATTTAAAGAAGCAAATTATAGGTTTAGAACCCAACCAGTCATATCGAATCACATTTTCAATTGAAATTGCTTCGAATGTACCGACAAATGCAGTTGGTGCTGGTGGGGCACCCGGAGAATCTGTTTATTTGAAAGCCGGTGCAAAAGAATATGAACCTCTTAATTTTGTGGATGAAAATAATTTTTATCGGCTTAATGTGGATAAGGGAAATCAATCGATTGTAGGCATTGATGCAACACTCTTGGGAAACATTGGTGTTTCTGATACGACTACCATTTATGAACTCATTTTACGTGAAAGTCAAACCTCACTTATTTGTAAATCCAATTCCGATGGGGCGATATGGGTTTTTGTGGGAACTGATAGCGGATATGAGGGTTTAACAGAGATTTACTATAACAGCATCCGTGTGACTGCCACATCTCAAAGGAATTGATGTAAATCAACTCGTTTAAAAAAAATAGCCACAAAAGCGGCTATTCTTTTTAACAACTTTTAATGGAATTTAAAGAATATACCGACTTAAGTCACGATCTTGAACAATGGTGTTGAGCCGCTTTTCAACAAGCTCACGGTTGATGACCACTTTTCCGGAGGGCATTTTCTCCGGTATATCAAACATAAGGTCTTCGAGAAGTGTTGTCATGATGGTATGAAGTCGCCGTGCGCCAATATTTTCTACAGATTCATTTACTCGGGTCGCAGTAGAAGCGATTGTGCGAACCCCATCCTCAGAAAATTCCAACTCTAGATTTTCGGTTTTCATTAAAGCGGTGTACTGCTTTATGAGAGCGTTTTCGGGTTGGGTTAAAATTTTGAAAAAGTCATCTTCGGTGAGGCTCTTCAATTCGACGCGGATAGGAAAACGGCCTTGCAACTCAGGAATTAAATCAGAAGGCTTGGAAATATGAAATGCCCCGGATGCAATGAATAAAATGTGATCAGTTTTCACCATACCATATTTTGTTGTGATGGTTGAGCCTTCAACGATGGGAAGCAAATCTCGCTGAACGCCTTCACGGCTTACATCAGGGCCTCCTCGACCGCCGCTTGCACCACCAGCGGTAGCGATCTTATCGATCTCATCGATAAATACGATACCGGCTTCTTCAACTCGTTTTATCGCTTCTTTTACAACGGCGTCCATATCAATGAGCTTTTGCGTTTCCTCTTGAGCCAAAATGACTTTTGCTTCGGCGATGGTCACGCGGCGTTTTTTTCGGCGCTTTGGTAATCCTCCCACGATGTCTTGCATTAGGTTCCCTAAATCCTCAACAGGACCAAAAGGACCTAAGATTTGCATCATTGCAGGGCTTTCGCCGGTAATTTCAAGTTCGATGGTTCGATCATCCAGTTTGCCAGCACGAAGCCGATCGCGCATTTTTTCACGACTGCGGTCATTCAGTTCAGCCTCAGCCGCATCAACGGTTATTTCTCCTTCTAAATCAACTGAATCAGACACTTCGGACTGGTCCTCGGGTTTTGAAAATCCAAATGATTGATTTTTTTTCGAAGGAGTTCCTTTGCGAAGTGGCGGGAGGAGAATATCAAGAACGCGTTCCTCGGCAAGTTGGCGTGCTTTTTCGGCCACAATTTCGCTTTGCTCCAAGCGAACCATTCCTACAGAGAGTTCAACAAGGTCACGAATCATTGCTTCAACATCTCGGCCGACATATCCAACCTCGGTAAATTTGGTGGCTTCTACTTTAATAAACGGTGCGCCTGATAATTTCGCTAATCTGCGGGCAATTTCTGTTTTGCCAACGCCGGTTGGCCCAATCATAATGATGTTATTGGGCATAATTTCGTTTCGTAGCGGTCCCTCAACTTTTTGACGACGGAATCGATTGCGAAGCGCTATTGCAACGGATCGCTTGGCTTCATTTTGACCAATGATGTACTTATCTAATTCCTGTACAATTTGATGAGGGGTGAGCTGATGAACTTCTGACACTTCGGAATTTTTCTCTTTTCCGTTGAGAAGTAGTTTTGGTTCGTTGGATTCCTGAATGGTTTTGGACTTTGCCATTTCAAAATGATGTTAAATAATAAAAACAAAATTAGAAGGTTTATAACTCTTCAATTCGAATATTGCTATTGGTATAAATGCAGATTTCAGATGCAACCTTTAGAGATTCATGAACGATGCTGCGTGCATCAAGAGAAGTAAACCGCATCATTGAGCGTGCCGCAGCCAATGCATACATCCCGCCGCTTCCAATTGCGATGATATTTTCTTCCGGTTCAATGACATCGCCAGTTCCTGAGATAATGAGAGCTCGATCTTGGGCAATGACTGCAAGCATCGCTTCGAGTCGGCGAAGATATTTATCGGTGCGCCAATCTTTGGCCAATTCGACGGCAGCGCGTTCAACCTTTCCTCCGTGAGCTTGAAGCTTTTCATCAAATCGATCGATGAGGGTTATTGCATCGGCGGTTGCTCCAGCAAAACCGACTAAAATTTTTCCGCCAAGCATTCGGCGAACTTTTGTGGTGGAGTGTTTCATGACCGTTGCGCCTAAGGTCATTTGACCATCGCTGCCTAAGGCCGCTTTTCCGTCGCGGATAACACCCACAACGGTGGTGGCATGTAGTTTCATTATTTCCGTTAATCCTAAAGAATTAAATAAAGTAACTGCGAAGATACTTAACTGTAAGTGCCATATAAAAAGAAATTGTATTACGCTATTGTAAAATGGGGGTTTACCGAGTGATGACAAACCCGTCGTTTCTGCCTACGGGTAGTTGTTCTGTGATTTGAAGATTGGAAACAAAAGAACCCCAAGGTCCTTTTCGAACAAGCTGAATAAACTCATTGATGTCATTTGGATTTCCTTCAGCCTCGATTTCAACATCGCCATTCTGAAGATTTTTCACCCATCCGTTAATTGAATGGGTATCAGCTTTGTCTTTGGTGTACCATCGAAACCCCACACCTTGAACTCTCCCTTGAACGATGATATGAAGCCGCTGCATTTTAATGACCCAAGTAAATGGTTTGATCGGGAAGAAGGGCTGTAACATTTCCTTTCAAGCGGGATTGACAGCCTAAGCGGGATGTGAGGGTGATTCCGGTGCCTTCATCCAATTGGTCTTGCTCATCATCGCTTAATTCGGGGAGATTCTCCATCCCGCTTTTAATGATGACATGACATGTTGAGCAAGCGCAGACGCCACCGCAATTGTGTTGTAGGTGGATGGCATTTTCCATACAAGCTTCGAGAATTGAAGTTCCATCATCAACCAAAAGTTGCTTTTCAACGCCGGGCTGATTGTGAAAGAGAAGAGTTAAAGTATGTTTCATAATCGAGTTAAAGAAATTTGGGCAAAAATAAAGAAAGCCGAAGATGTTTCTTCGGCTTAACTCTGAAAAGTGAAAATTAATTTTCTGTTTATTTGGGTCGATTTCGGTAACGAAGTTCCATTTCACGAACTTTCAATTGGAGCTCCTCCATAGGAAGTTGAATGTAATAACTTACGATATCACGAATCATCAAAAGTCGGGTTGAGCTATCGGCTACAAGACCCTGCTTGCGCTTTTCTTCAAGAACGCGAACCAAGTTACCGCTTTGTAAATCTTCCAAGCTTAGCACATACAGTTCCTCTGATTTGCCTGTTCCTCCGGCAGAGGAAAGGGTTAAATGACCTTCTTTTGCCGGCGGTTGAACTGCGGCTGGTACAGGTACGGCGGGTGGTGCATCCGCTGTAGGAGCAGCGGTTGTTGATTCAGCCGGGTGATCAGCGTTTTCATCACCTTGGGCTTTAATCATTTTATTGGTCGTATCGCGTAGCCTTTGGGATAAAATTTTAATAAAATTAAGTAGGATTTTAATGGCCTCATTTGGGCGACTTTGAAGCATCCGATCAAAGTTGTATTTCGGTAAAACAAGCAACTCCGAGTATTCTTTGACAATAGCAGAAGCGGAACGCTTTTGCTGTTCGAAAAGCGACATTTCGCCAAGCAACGCACCGGGACCGAGTGTCAGAAAAGTGACATCATCGCCGGCTGCATTTTTCTTAGATAAGTCAACTCGACCGGCAAGGATGACATACATAATTTGACCGACAATCAAGTTCTCACGGAAAAGAACATAACCCGGATCAAAATTTTTAACGAAGGCATACTTCACAATTTGCTCCATTTCTTCGGCCGTAACGCCTTCAAAAATGGGTATCGTTGCCGGATCAATTTTACGCATTTCGAGCTAGACAGGTAAGATTACAAATATAATTTATGGCTGTTGGAAGAAGTAACTTCTTACCACAATGAATCGCCTATTAAATAAATATAGAGTTTAGAATGAGAATATCAATATCTCATGTAAAGCAATCCAAACAAGATATTGTTTAAGAAAAAGTACCAAAATCTGAATAACAACTAAGGTTTCAACAAAGAAAAGAGTAAAGACGAGCCAACGAAGCTTAACCAGATTTCTGTATGTAAGAAAAAAAGTTGAGATAAAGTTCGTATGGATGAAAAGATAAAATGTGACATGATTTCAAACTGAAGCAATCAAAACTTTTACAGGATGCTTCAAAAGACTTATTCCCAAAGTGTAAAAAAGCGGCCTTTAGCACAGTTCTTTTAATTAATATGATAATTGAAATCGCAATCAAAACCAATCATTATCTATGAAACTTACTTTTTTTGGGGCAACACACGGCGTAACCGGCTCATCTCATTTAGTGACAATCAATGGAAAAAATATTCTATTGGATTGCGGATTATATCAAGGAAAAAGAAGCGAAACAGAAGAATTAAATCAAACTTTTCCATTTCAGCCGGAGGATATCGATGTGATGGTACTTTCACATGCTCATACCGACCATAGTGGAAATATTCCAAACCTTATTAAGCAAGGATACAAAGGGTTGATATATTCAACCCCGGCAACGCGCGATTTAGCCGCAGCAATGCTTCAAGACACGGCATTTTTGCAAGAAAAGGATGCGGAGTTCATCTCAAAAAGAAATGCAAAGAAAAAATTGCCTCCTGTTGAACCTCTCTATACAACACTTGATGCGCAGATTTCGCTACAAAATTTTATTTCTGTTCCTTATCACAAACCAGTTGTAATCTCCGAAGGAGTAACCCTTACATTTTTTAATTCGGGGCACATTCTTGGTTCAGCCGTCGTTCGTTTAGAACTTGAAGAAAAGGGGGTTAAAGAAACCTTGGCATTCACCGGTGACTTGGGTAGGCCGCACACACCAATCCTTATTGACCCGGAACCAATTCAAGGTGTAAACTACCTTATCACTGAAAGCACTTATGGGAATCGGTTACATAAACCAAAAGAAAAGGTTGAAGAAACATTGACTTCCGTATTACAAGATGCATATCAAACTGGTGGAAAAGTATTGATTCCTGCATTTAGTGTAGGAAGAACACAAGAGATGATTTATTACTTCAATCAATTGAAATTAAAAGGGTTGCTTCCTGATATGGAAATTTTTCTTGATAGCCCTCTCGCCATTGATATCACCAACATTTACCGGCTTCACCCAGAGTGTTTTGATAACGAGATGAAGAAGCTCATTTTAACAGATCAAAGTCCATTTAAACTTGATCAGGTTCGCTATTGTAGAACGGCAGATGAATCGAAACGGCTGAATGATTATCAGGGGCCTTGCATCATAATGGCAGGTTCCGGAATGGCGGAAGGCGGGCGAATTCGGCATCACTTAGCAAATCATATTTCAAATCCTACCACAACGATTTTGATAGTAGGGTATATGGCAGAAAATACGTTGGGAAGAAAAATTTTAGAAAAGCATAAGGTTGTAAACATTTTTGGTGAACCGTTTGAAGTGAATGCGAAAGTAATTGTGATGAATAATTTTTCTGCACATGCCGATCGAAATGAATTGCTTGAATACATCGGAAAGTACGATCGCAAGTCGATGAAAAAAATATTTTTGGTACACGGTGAAGATGAGGCAACGAAAGGGTTGAAGGATGGTTTAAATGAAATTGGGTTTCAACGTGTGTTTATCCCTAACCGACGTGAATCATTTAATCTTGGGGAATAACTTTTATTCTACTGATAAAATGAGTGCAACTTAAGATGATTTTTTTTCTAACATCGATTGAAAAACTGCCTTTAATTGGATAACAACTTCTCGAAACCGGAATCGAAGAATTTCTTTGAAAATAAATCGATCAACTTGATTGAAAAGATGCAAATCCAACGAAAGATTTCTCAATACTTTTGATTCAGAAAGCGTTTTGGCTTCAACCCTTTTTACTTTACGAATCGATTTTCTGAATTCAGCAGTAAATGGAAAAGGATACTTCGCAAGAATTTCTTCCGATTCAAATACCCAAATTTCTTTGCCTCGCTTCTGGACAAAAACATGTTTATTCGTGTATTCCAAGATATGACGAAGCCGAACTTCAATCATTCGATCGTTTTGAATAAACTCTGTTTTAGCTGATGGATGGTCTTTGACCAAAAGTATTTTTCCGCCTTTCTCTTTATGAACTTTCATTACAGCTTTCAAGAAAAGAGATTCAGATTTGGTTACGAGACCATCAATTGCCATTCTATGATAAGAAGTAACCAAATAATAGAGGAGGAATTGATTTTTTTGGGTGAAATAGGCAGGCCCAAAGACACGGTTTTCACCGTTAAAAGCAACCACCACGAGGCCTTTCAAGGGGCTTAACGATTCAAACTCTGCAAGGCTTTCTGCCGGGTTAATTCTATTTTCGGATGAAGACTCTTGATCCGAATTTGGGGTATCCTCTATATCCATAATCAGCTCCTTAAAACAAAAGTTGAAGTAATCTCCTTCACAATAAAAAAAAGTGAGTTAATAAATTCATTAAGAGAAGTTACAAAACGTACTTTTTCTTTTTGGGATGAATATCACACCTTTCAATTTTTTTGTTTCGTTTTGATAAACCCTTTCCATACATCAGTTTTATTTATTATACGAAAATCGGAAAGAGGGAATGGATGGTCAAAAAGGAAATAGGCTTTGGAAAGAGAATCTTGTTTCATTTCAAGATTAAGATTTCCAAAACCGATGCGCTTTAAGTCGAGAACTTTGTTGCCAAGGGCTAAAAATATTTTCCGCACCTCACGGTTCTTTCCTTCGGTTAAGCAAATGGTCGCGCTATGACTGGTTATCATTTGAAAAGATAAAGGTTTTGCAAGATACTCACTTCCGCGTTCTTGAATTAAAATGCCATTGGAGATGATTTCAATGTCTTTATCGGATAGAGGCTCGCGAAGCCGCAGAAAATATTTTTTAGGAATTTCATTTTCAGGATTAGTTAAAAAATTGGCGAAAACCGAGTCATTGGTGAAAAGTAATAAACCGGTTGAATCAAGATCTAGCCTTCCAACAGGGTTGATCCCATTGGTGTGTTGATTTCCTCTATATCGAAGGAAGGCATCGTAAACAGTTTTGCGCCCCAGTTCATCGCGTTTTGTAGTGACTTCTCCTTTTGGTTTATGGTAAATGAGATAAACAAAATCTTTCATTTGATTTTGGCTTGACTGAATGGGGTGGGAGCCGGTGATTGAAATATCAGAATCAGGATTGACCAGTTGTAAGGGGTGAGTAGCTTTTATGCCATTGACAAAGACGAGGCCGTTGAGAATGAGTGACTGAGCCTCTCGCCGAGAGCCCAGCCCTCTTTTAGAGATGAGACGTTCTAGTTTTTCTTTCATCCGCCAATAAAAACAGAGGTGCTATCGGCTTGCTTTTTTGCGCCTTTCAGCAAGTAGCTTTGAACTTTTCCCTTTCCTTTAAGATCTAATTCCCCACGAGATTCGAGGTAAAATAGGGTTCTATCAATTGAAAAGTTGTTTCACTTACTTGAATTTCACCTGCGATTCCTTGTGACTCAAGGCGGGAAGCAGTATTGACGGTGTCGCCCCAGAGATCATAGATGAATTTTTTATCCCCAATGACACCTGCAACCACAGGGCCGGAGTGGATGCCGATTCTTATGGCAAGGTTGACGCTCCCGGCGCTATCGAAATCGCGTATAACGCCCTGCATCGCGAGTGCAAATTCTGCCACACGTTTGGCGTGATCTTTTTGCGGCTTAGGAATTCCACCGGCAGCCATATAAGAATCGCCGATGGTTTTAATTTTTTCAAGTCCATAAAATTCAGCGAGGGAATCAAAACGAGAGAAAATATCATTGAGAAAAGTGACGAGGGCTTCGGGCGTTGTTCCGATAGAAAGTTTTGTAAAACCAACCAGATCGGCAAAAAGAATGGTGCAATCAGGAAAGCTATCAGCGATTACCGATTCTCCTTTCTTAAGACGCTCGGCGATTGACTCCGGTAAAATATTTAGAAGCAGTTTATCAGACTTGCTCCTTTCTGCTTCGATTTCCGTGTTTTGCTTGGCAAGTTCGCGAGCGGAAAGGCGTTTACTGCGATAAGCAAAGAGAATGAGTACAATAATGATACCTAAAAGTACTAAGCCAATGGTAAATCCATTTTGAAGGATTCGTTGGCTTTCTGTTTTAAGGGTTAGCATTTCAATTTGAGCTTGGCGGACTTCGGCGTCATAACCGGCTTGGATGGCGGCGATACGCTTTTTGGTTTCTTCGCCAATAAGTGAATCGCGAATTGCGGTGGCGTTTCGGAGATACTGAAGCGATGTTGCATAATCGCCTTTGGAGGCAAAGATATCGGAAAGGATGAGAGAAGAGCGTCTTGTTTGTTCCGGCGATTTCAACAGTTGTGAAGTTTGGAGCCCTCGCTTTGCGAAGTCAAGCGATTCACTATACTTTTTTAACATGAGGTAAGAACGGGCGATGTTATTAACCGCCACGGCAACGGCTTGTGGATTTCGCTGTGCTTCGGCAAGAGCAAGTGCTTTGAAATGATATTGAAGCGCATCGCGGTGATTTCCCATCTCGGCGTAGCATTCCCCGGTCAATGAAAGTGCAGCTCGAATCGCGGTTTTATCTTGTTCTTTCTCACGAATTTTTAGCGCATATCCAAAAGACTTTAGAGCATCTTGAAAATTACCTAAGGCTTGAAATGCTTCTCCAATGCGAAGATGGGCATAAGCACTCCCATTGTTTTCACCTAAAGAATCGAAAATTGCGAGCGCCTGTTTGGAAGCATTAAGCGCGGCATCAAGTTGATTATCAATTCGGTAAATATCACCTAAATTATTTAAGGCATAAGCTTTTTGTTTTAGGTCTCCAATCTCTGCTGAAAATTTTTTAGCCTGAATAAAAGACTCAATGGCAAGTGGATAGTTCCCCACGTTTCGATAAGTAACGCCAATAAAGTTCAAGCCTTCAATCAGAGCCGGTTTATCTTGGCGCGATTCCGCCAAAGTGAGGGCTTCTTTGCCATAGCGAATGGATTTGGCGAAATCGATTGAGCGATAAAGCCAACACAATTGATTCAAAATTCTCACCCTCAATGAATCATTGCTTGTCTCAAGCTTTTGAACTAACGATGCTGCAAGGGAGTCCGAATGGCTTTTTATGTTGCCCAGCAGGGCAAGGTCTTGAGCGGAAAGAGAATTGAAAATGGGAGGGAGGGTAAATACGAAAACAGTGAAAAAAAGCGACTTGATTTGGAATAGGAATTCTGTTGTAAGCGAGCGGATTTGAATCTTAAAATGGAAAAAGGTGCTTCGCATTGCTTATGGGGTTACGGTTTGTATTGATTCTTTACCAAACGGAAACTTTGCACTCATTTTGACAGGAAGTTTGCCTTTTGCTGATACTTCGCCTTTCAGCCAACGGACGGCCGCTTGTTCGCAGGCTCGTGCTGATGAATAAGCAATAAGATAAGTGGGTGCTTCGGGATAAGCTAATATTAAATAAGGTGTTCCAAAGGAAATTAAGATGACAGGTGTTTTTGCAGCATTACAAGATTTAATGAGACGCTTCAAAAAGTTATCCAATTCACCATCAAAGCCATATTTGCCTTCAAAGGAACGAATATCTGCATAGCAGGAAACAACGACAGCTGCCGATTTTGGAATTTCTTTCAAAGTTTCATCAAAATCCATTTTGTTGCTTCGCTTATCAATTCGAATGCGTTCAGAATATGCAAAGGAATTTTTGAATGCGGTGTAAAAAGCTTCTCCGTAATTAGAAATTGAACTGTTTGAAATTGATATGTTCAGCATTTTTCGTTTGCGGCGAGTTGTTTTTGGCGCGAGCGGGATGCGCTTTTTTTCCAATTGCAATGCGGTTAATGCATTTTCAGCAATTTCTTGTGAGAGTGAAATCGACGATTGATTGCCAACAATATCAGCAAGGGTTTCAAGGTTTGCAAAGCGCTGTTCATGAAGTTTGAGCCATTCCTTTGCGACAAGAATTCGCCGCGCTGACTCATTAATTCGTTCTTCGGAAATTCTTCCGATTTGAACAGCTGAGAGCACAGAGGCATAAGCCTCGGTAATGTCAGGTGAATCAAGAATGATGTCGATGCCCGCATCAATGGCGGCAATAGCGGCCTCACCTGCGGAGTAAAATTTCCGAACGCCCGCCATTCGCATGCCATCAGTAACAATTAGACCTTGAAAATTCAAGGCTTTTCGAAGAAGGGAATCCACCATCAATTTTGAAAGGCTTGCAGGAATTTTCTCTGAACCGGTAATGGCGGGAACCGCCAAATGCCCCACCATAATGGACATCACGCCGTTTTTGATTGCGCTGCGAAATGGCTTTAGTTCGATGCTATCTAAACGCCCCCGCGAAAATTTAAGTATGGGTAAATCTTTGTGGCTATCGATTTCGGTATCACCGTGACCGGGAAAGTGTTTAACGGTAGCCAAAATCCCTTGAGACTGTGTACCTAAAATGTAGGCATCAGCCATTGCATTAGTAAGTTCAATGTTCTCTCCAAAAGAACGCGTGTTGATAATTGGGTTTGAGGGATTGTTATTTAGATCGACCGAGGGTGCATAATTATGATGAATTCCCATTGCGTGGGCTTCTCGTGCGGTAATCTGCCCGGCTTTATAAGCGAAGAGCGGATTCCAAGTAGCAGCAATACCCATATTGACGGGGAATTCGGTTGCACGGTCGATTCGCATCGTTGCACCCCATTCCATATCTGCCGAAATCAAAAGTGGAAATCTTGCATTGCGTTGCAATCGATTAACAAGCATAGCGGCAGAATAAACATCCCCTTTCATAAGCATTACCCCGCCGACCTTTCCTGCGCGAATAAGTTCAAGCACGCGTTGATACTGTTCGTTATCGCTTGGTAAAAAAACACTTGAACAAGAAGCAGCAAAAAGTTGACCGATTTTTTCTTCAATGGTCATTCGATTAAGAACGGCATCTGCCCAAAGTGAAGGTCGAGAAAAAATTTGCTCCGGCTTGGCTCGCTTTGTCGTATCTAAAAAGGCACTGGTTGGGAATTGGGCTTTGAGTGACTGTAACGATAGAAAGCCTATGACAAAAAACTTAAATAGCTGAGAAAAGAAATCGTAAACCCTTGATATCATTGGTGAAGATTGTTGAAGGAAAAATCAAACGATGTAACTGTGAAAATCAAATTTGGTGTAAATAAGAAACAAGATGAATAAAATCAATGGCTTGAGACAGGTAACTCGATAAAAAAAGTTGACCCTGCGCCTTTCCCTTGTGAATGGGCGTAAATATCGCCACCGTGATCGGTGATTAACTTCTTAGCAATATAAAGCCCCAAGCCGGAAGAGCTTTCTCCGCCGGTTGGTTTTGCAGAAAGTTTTTGGAAACGGCCGAACAGCTTGGCTTGGTCTTCAGCCGTGAGTCCTTGGCCTTCGTCTTTAATAGAAATACGCAAGGGTGAAGAGCCGTTTCCATCCCTGTTCGATTTAGGCGATTCAAAATTAACCCAAATTGTTTTTCCGGGAGGAGAGTACTTGATTGCATTTGATATCAAATTATCAACAACCTCTTTGAATTTTTCTTTATCAACTTCAGCAATAAAAGAATTGCAATCGGTTTCAAAAACAATCGATTGCCCTTTGCGAGATTTCTGATAGTCATTCAATTCGATTACGCCTTTAATGAGATGAGGAAGATCAACGCGTGAAAAATTTAATTCCATTCCAAACGCTTTCGGAGCGGAGTCGAGTAAATCTTTGATGAGCGAAAGCATTCGATCGGAAGAGAGGAAAATCCGCCGAATCATATCAAGATTTTGCGTGGTAATGGGTTTATCCAATTTGGTTTGTTCTTGCAAGATTTCGCTATATCCCAAAACGGATTGCAGGGGATTCTTTAAATCGTGGGCAGCGATTCGAATCAAATCATCCTTAAATGCAACGGCTTCGTAAGCGATTTTCCTTTGGCGTTCTGCTTCCGCGCGCTGTTCTTCCTTTTCTTTCAGGGCAAGGGCTAAGGCTTCATTTTTTTGGCGAATTTCGTTTTCAGATTTCTGCTTGACATAGGAAAAAAATGATAGCGCAACAAGCGATATTACTAAGATAATTACACCAGCGATAAATTGATTTTGAGTGATACGTTGAGAGGCGATTTCGAGCTGCTGCTCGGCTTTGGTGATTGAGAGTTCGGCAATTTCGCGCTCCTTTTTTGCAACCTCATATTGCTCTCTAAAATTGGCTGCGGCCTTCAAGGATTCCTGACTTAAAACCGTGTCTTTGAAATCGGAGTAAACTTTAAAGTACTTCAAAGCTGTTGAAGCTTCTCCCAATTTCTCGTAAAGTGAACTCAATAGAAAAGCCGCATCTTTAATTTCCGATTGTACATGAATTGAATCCGCAATAGCTAACGATTGCTTTGCAAATGGGATTCCTTTTTTCGGTTCACCGGTTGCCAAATACACTTTTCCCAAACCCTTCAAGGCATAGGTGTATAAGCGAGGAGCAGATAGTTTCTTTAAGATGTCAAGCGATTCTTGATAAAGCAATTTCGCCTTGGCGTATTGCTTTAAATCGAAATACACATCGGCAATTCCAATTAATGTATTCGCGACGCCTCGGATATCACCAAGCTTTCTTCTGATTTCAAGAGAGCGGTTATATGATTTCAAGGCATCATCATTGCGTTTCATTTGATGCTCGGTGCTAGCAATGTTTACGAGCAAGATGGATATTCCTCGGTTGTTATTCAGATTTTCAAATGCTTTCAAAGCAGAATTATAAAACTTCAGAGCTTCGTCGAAATTCGATTGCTCGCTATAAACATTCGCGATATTATTCAAAAGCCGAGCTTCCTTGACGGTATCTTTTAGGAATTCAGAAATATGCAACGCTCTGAAG
This sequence comes from Chloroherpetonaceae bacterium, assembly GCA_033763895.1. Classification (NCBI taxonomy): domain Bacteria; kingdom Pseudomonadati; phylum Chlorobiota; class Chlorobiia; order Chlorobiales; family Chloroherpetonaceae; species Chloroherpetonaceae bacterium. Next base: position 63,632 of record JANRJQ010000010.1, read on the forward strand.
TAATGAGTTAATGCAGGCGTGTACTGACCTTGTTCCGAAAATGCTGCACCGAGTGTGGTTAAGGAACTTAAAGCACCGATACTATCGCCGAGTGTTTCATAAATTTTAAGGCTTTTGAAGAGATACTCTTTGCCCTCGCTGTAGCGGCTTTGATAGACATAATTGATTCCAAAAGCATTGTATGCCGCCGCGATTCCCTTTTGATACCCAATTGATTTAGAAAGTTCAAGTGCAGCGCTGGCGCAGCTATCGGCTGAGTTATAATCATCATTGTTATAAAATTCAGATGCTTGATAGGCAAGCGAATCGGCAAGGGCTTGTTTAGCTTCGAGTTCGGGAGACTGTGCGAAGAGGATATGCTGAGAGAGCGTCACAAAAAATGTGAAAATAAAAAGGGTTTTAATGATTTTTTGTGACGCTTTCTTCATTCGCTTTATCTATAGTTATCGTACTGAAGGGCAACTGGGAGTTCAATTGTAAGCAAGTGCTTTTGAATGGCTTGAAGGTCATCCAATTGCTTGCCTGTTACGCGAACGGAATCGCCTTGAACCTGAGCGTTGACTTTCAATTTGGTTTCTTTAATGGCAGTCGTAATTTTTTTTGCGATTTCTTTATCGATGCCTTGTTTCAGTTTCACTTTTTGGCGCAAGCTGTTGTGCGTGGCGGGTTCAAGCTTCCCAAAGTCTAACACCTTCGTCGCGATACCACGCTTAATCATTTTTGATTGAAGAATATCGACGACGGATTTCAATGTGAATTCACTTGCCGATTCAAGGGTGATTTCCATATCCTTTTGGTTAAAAAGAATATCGGAACCGGTGTCTTTTAAATCATAACGCTGCGCAAGTTCCTTCTTGGCTTGATTGAGTGCATTATCAAGCTCTTGCATATCAATTTTTGAAACGATGTCAAATGAATGTTCCGATGCCATAAACGAGTTAAAGAATTTAAGTAAAAAAAATATGGTGATTGAATTAGTGTAAATATAGTGAAACCGAATTTACCGCCGTTTCTTATCAAGTGTTGCATTAACGGCGCGTTTTACAAAGCCGTTTGCTTTTTTCAAACTTTCTTCTGCTTCTTCTTTGGTACAAACCAGAAAGTACATAGTAATTGCGGTTTTCAATTTGCCGCCCGCGGTTTCCAGCAAGGCTTCGGCGGTTTCATAATCGGCTCCGGTGGCAAGCATGAAGATTCGCTTCGTTCGCTCAACGAGTTTCAAGTTTGTTTGCTGCAAGTCAATCATCATGTTTCCATAGGTTTTCCCATTCAGAATCATTGCTCCGGTAGAAACCATATTCAATACCATTTTATGTGATGTTCCGGCTTTAAGCCGTGTTGAACCCATAATAACCTCGGGGCCAACAAGGGTGCGAATCACCACGCTTGCCGGTTCTTTGACATCGGGGTTTGAGGTAAGAAAAATGGTTTTGGCTTTAAGCTTGCGTGCGAAACGAAGCCCGCCCAGCACAAAAGGCGTGCGTTTGCTCGCGCTGATGCCGAAAAGAACATCGTGCTTCGAAAAACCACGCCTTTTTAATTCATTTGATGCAGCAGTTTCATCATCTTCGGCACCTTCGACGGACCGAAAAACCGCGTCATTCCCACCGGCGATAATCCCTTGAACCAAATCGGGTGAAACACCAAATGTTGGCGGGCACTCCGAAGCATCGAGTATGCCAAGCCTTCCCGAGGTTCCGGCACCCAAGTAAAACAAGCGACCACCGTTTTGAAATGCTTTCGCGACGAGCTGAATTGCGCGCGCGATTTCTGGCAGAGATTCGCCGACAGCCTTTGCTACGCGTGCGTCTTCGCGGTTGATGAGACGGGCAATCTCAAGCGCACCGGCTTCATCAATTTTTTTGGTTCGTGTATTGACTTGTTCTGTGAGAAGGGAAGAGATTTCACGAAAAATGAGTTTTGATTTGCTTGTTGCCACAGTAAGAAAACTTATTAAAGTCTATTGAAAGAATCATAATGAAAAAAAATCTGAATATTTGAATGCTGATAAGTAATGAAATTATCGAAAGTTATCGCAACGTTTCCTATTTTGAAGAAGTCAAAAATGTTATCTAACTCAATTATAATTTATTATTAAAGGAGAATGGTATGAAAATATTAAAATATATCGGTTATGGTTTTGGTGTTCTTTTATTACTTGTAGTGGTGTTGATTATTGCAATGCCGTCACAGTTTACTATTGTGCGAAAAGCAACCATCAAAGCGCCGAAGAAAGTCGTTTATGAGCGGGTCATTTATTTCAAAAATTTTCCTAAATGGAGCCCGTGGCAAGATTTTGACCCGAAAATGACAACATCGATAAAAGGTGAAGACGGGAAAGTGGGTGCGGTGTATGAATGGTCGGGCAATGATTCGGTTGGCAAAGGAACACAAAGCATAACGGCAGTTACGGAAGAGCGAATTGATTTAGACTTACATTTTATCACCCCGTTTGAATCTCACAGCAAAACAGACTATGTGGTGAAAGCCATTTCGGAAGTGGAGACAGAAATTACTTGGACATTACATACCTCATTGCCTCGCCCTCTCAATATCTTTGGTCCAATCTTTAATCTTGAAGAATCGGTAGGTAAAGATTATGAGCGAGGCCTGACAAAGCTAAAAACCTTGTGTGAAACGTATGTTGCAGAAAACTATCGAGGTGGGTTTGAAATTGTGGAGTTTGATTTTCCGGAACGGCTTTATGTGGTGAAAAAAGGAAGCATAAAAATGACGGAGATTGAAAAATTTTATGGTGTAAATTTTTCAAAAGCAGTTGAAGAAATTAAGAAAGCCAATCTCTTAATGACGACCCCGCCCACCGGTCTTTACTGGGTGTGGGATGAAGCCAAAGGAATGGTTGAAATGGCCGCAGGCTTCGGGGCGACCGGCGAAGTGAAGGGTTTGGAAACAGTTAAGATTCCTGCACAAAAAGCATACAAAATTGCGTTTTATGGCCCAAGCAGCGGGACGATGAAAGCCCATTTAGCAATGGATGAATACTTTAAGGCGAAGGGGTTTCAGCAAGGCTTGCCGGTAATGGAAGAATACGCCGCTGATGCCACCACCGAAAAAGACAGCACCAAATGGCTAACGAATGTGGTGTACTTTAAGAAATAAAAATCAACATTTCATAAAACAGAAAGCGCCTCGTGGGAGGCGCTTTTTTTATTTTTCCAATCTTAGTTTGAATTTGCTCCTAATTTTAATTCACGAATGATTTCTTCGGCTCTTTCTTTCGATTCCCAAAACCAAAAGATTTTGATGAAAGAAAATATCTTGCTTTAATACTATATAAGTTCAATCAATTCACTTCAAAAACACATCCAAAGCCTTGCCCAAAGAGGGTGTAAAAAGCACTTCGATGCCGTACTTCTCCGACATCGATTTCCCGCTTTCCTTGTTATTCTCAGGCACCACAATCCGCTCGAATCCCAGCTTTTTCGCTTCTGAAATTCGCCGTTCCAAATTCGGCACTGCCCGAAGCTCGCCCGCAAGCCCGATTTCACCAACGGCAATCGTATTCGAATCCGCCGGAATATCGCGCAGGCTTGAAACCACGGCAATAGCAACGGCCAAATCCACGGCGGGTTCATCGAGCCTCAGCCCACCCGCGATATTCAAAAACACATCCGAGCTCCACATCGGCAACCCCAGCCGCTTTTCAAGCACGGCAAGCAGGAGATAAAGCCTCCGCTGATCGAAGCCGCTCGCAATGCGCTGCGGCGCGGCATAGTTTGTTTTTGAAACGAGCGATTGAATTTCGACGAGCACCGGCCGAGAGCCTTCAACCGTTGCGGCAATCGCCGAGCCCGAAATCCCGAAGCTTCGCTCTGCCAAAAAAAGTTCAGAAGGGTTCATCACTTCAGAAAGACCTTCTTCGTTCATTTCAAACACACCGATTTCATTGGTTGAGCCAAAGCGGTTTTTCAGTGCACGAAGAATTCGGTAGCGATAATGGTTTTCTCCCTCAAACTGCAACACCGTATCAACTATATGTTCCAAAACTTTTGGCCCCGCGATGGTTCCTTCTTTAGTGATATGCCCAACAACAAAAGTGGTTTGCCCTTCACGCTTGGCATTCTGCATCAGGCGCGATGTACACTCACGCACCTGCGAGACCGAGCCCGGCGCACTTTCGAATTGGTTGGAGAAAATGGTTTGGATGGAATCGACGATGAGAATATCGGGCTTCATTCGCTGTGCGGCTTCTAAGATGAGCTCGAGTTCCGTTTCTGAAAAAAGCATCAGATTTTCTGAAGTGATCCCCATTCGTGTGGCGCGGTTTTTTACTTGATGCGCCGATTCCTCTGCTGAGACATAAAGAATTTTTTTATGCGCAAGATGCGGCACAATCTGAAGCATCAAGGTGGATTTGCCGATGCCCGGTTCACCACCAATAAGAATAATCGAGCCCGACATGATTCCGCCGCCGAGAACACGGTCAAATTCCGAGATGCCTGTGGAAAGCCGTTCTTCTTTCAATTCGCCGATCTCGCCCAATGTTTTCGGGGGTTTATAGAAGGTGGAAATCACTCCACCCGAACTTCGGCTGTTTTTGGCCGGTGCCGCCGGTTCACTCACCACCTCTTCAACCAAGGTTCCGAACTTGCCGCATTCAAAACATTTCCCTTGATACTTAATGCTCACAGCCCCACAATTGGAGCAGACATAACGCGTTTTAACTTTTGACATACACTTGTAAAGAGAGGGTTTTTGAATTAATTTCTAAAATACATTCAACAAAACTTTAATATAAAATACCAAGGCTCAAAGGATTCCTTGAATCATGAACCTTAATTTCCAATTCTCATGAAACACTCCGTACGCCTATTCTTTGTTCTGCTGCTTTCTACCAAAATGCTTTATGCTCAATTTATTGCAACCCCACCGGTTCAAGATGGAATAATTTCTCCTTCTGAATATGGAACACACACTTCAGGTGTGAATAATGGAGGCGATGGCAATCGATGGTTTATGACTTGGGATGATACTAACCTTTACATTGGAATTAACAATGCTAATCGCACCGAGGCGGCGGTCATTTACTTAAGTGCCAACCCGCCAACACCAATTAATTCGGGAACCGATGCCGACGGCACCATCGTTGGGCAGCTTTATGATAATACAAACTTCGCAGAGTTACAGTTTAGAGCAGACATTGCAATGTATGTGAAAAATGATTACCGCGAATACCGAACGGCCAACGGGTCTAACGGTTGGGGGCCTCAAACAACTTCTTTTGGAACTTATAATGATAATGGCAGCAATATTCGAGAATTCACCCTTCCTTGGTCGGCGATTGGCGGCAGGCCAGCATTTTTTGCGTGGTTTGGATATGTGACCACTTCGGGAGGATCCATTTATGGCGAGGTGCCCTCACAAGTTGCTGATGGTCCGATTGGAACAACTGCGCGATGGGGCTTTTATAATATTATCAATAATACCAACGATGGCACAAGTATCGCGCCCTTTTCTAGACCATCGTATGTATTTACGCTTGATACCGATATCGCCACATTTAATGCGATTTCGGTTTATGATTTCACAATGAATACCTCTGGCCGCAGCATAACGCGGGGAACAGGGAATTGGACAATTACAGGAAATTTGCTCATCAATCAAGGCACGGTTTCATTTGGAAGTACGGCATCAACCTGCAGTGTTTCAGGGAATACAACTGTTGGAAGCAACGGAACATTTACACTTTCTACGAATTCATCTGCGGCTTTCTCAATCGAAGGTAATTTCACGGTTGAACCGAATGCCACCATTAATGGAAATTCTTCTCCATTCACTTTTACCGGAAGCAATTCGCAAACGATAGGAGGAAGGCAATCAATTACGCTTTCAAATGTGTTTATCAATAAACCAACGGGAAGTGTAGAATTAAATTCCGGTACGAATCTCACCTTAAATGGCGCAAGTGCTGGAAATACCATACATATTAGCAATGAAGTAGGATTAAACTTGAACGGTAATCGGTTGACCATTCAAGGGTCATCAGGGACAATTTTGGCGTCCGGTGCAACAAGTTCAACCGCGCGAACGATTTCCGGGGGTGTTGGAAGTGAAATTCGTTTCGAGGGAGTAAGAGCGCTTTCGGCAATGGATTCAAGGACTTGGGAGTTTGGAAGCAATGTTAATCTTATTGTAAGCGAAGGGGCAAGATTTATCAACACTGCAAATTTGTTTTTAAGTCAGACTCCAACAATTAATGGCGAGTTATCCATATCAGGTTCATCGGCAAGTATCACAGGAATAACAGCCGTCAATTATGGGCAAAATTCTAAACTTACCTTAGCAATATCAAGTTATACGGTTAATGCAGGCGATATATTTTGGCCATCAACTGCAGGCCCGCGCTCAATCGAAATTGATGTGGTATCATTCAACCTTAATGAAAGTCGTACTGTTGAGGGTACATTTACTTTTCGAAGAACATTTACAATCAATCCCGCAGTTGACTTGAGAATCAATGGAACAATCGAATTTCTAGCAGGTTCAGGCATTGGGCCTACTGTAAATGGCACTTTAACTTACGGGCCAAATTCAACTTTAAGTTTTAATAGTATATCACTTATCACTGCCCCAGAAGCGTTGAAAGTCTGGCCGGTTTCAACCAATCGTCCGAGAAATGTCTCGGTGAGCGGCTCTCAAGTTCAAGCCGCAGGACAAACGGTGGAAGGGTTGCTCACGGTTTCCAATAACTTGGCGATTACAACTTCACTCACCGTCGTTGATACCCTTCGAATCAACACCGGCGGGTTCATCTCTCTAAACTCACCAACCTATAATCTTGGCACTTCAACGCTTCACTACAACACTGGCGGTACTTATGGCAGAAATTTAGAATGGGGTACTACGAACCCACACAATGTTCGATTAAGCAACAACACCGTGCTTGATTTGGGAGCGAATTCAGGAACGGCAGTTGCAAGAACTTGCACCGGAAATCTCACCATCGATTCAGGGTCATTACTGGAGATGGCAGGTACTTTTCCAATGACGGCAGACCTGACCGTTTTCGGAAATGCGAATATTTCCGGGCAACTAAGACTTTCAAACTTGGTGGGAGGAGATTTGCGAACGGCCGGAAATCTCACAGTGAACTCAGGCGGACTATTCACCACCAATAACCGAGCACTATTTTTATTTGATGATTTTGATCAAACCCTTACCGGAAGCGGCACGCTCAATCTCGATTATCTTTTTATCAACAAAGCGGTAGGAACGGTATTTCTGGGCTCACCCCTTTCGCTCAATGCAACCGCAGGAACCGTGCTGAGCATCAGCCCCGGAACGCGGGTTGATTTAGGGAGCCACAATTTCACGCTTGCTAATGATAACGGTGTGGTTTCTATAGGTGATGCATCCACCGCGGCAATTATTGGCTCTGCAACCACTACGGGAAATTTCATTATCGCCGGTAACAAATCATTTACATCAAGCGACAATACACTGAGGCTTGAAGCGAATCTTCAATTGAACAGTGGCAAAACCCTTACACTCGAAAAAAATACGATTGAATTTGAGCGAGGGATAACAGGGAGCGGTGCATTGGTTGGCAACGTTGATGCAACGGTGAGAATCTTAAATAATAATGGTTTTAATGCACCCTTTGGGATTTTGAGATTGGAAACAATTACGGAATTAAAGAGTCTTGAGGTTAATCGAGATTCACAAACAATTTTATTGGGTCAGAATATTTCGATTAATGGTATTCTGACGATTAATAATGGGTTATTGGATTTGAACGGGAATAATATCAATCTCGGTACAACTGGTTTATATAATCAACCTAATTTGCAGATTGGGGCTGTAATTAACTCTCGCTTAAACACCTTAGCTTTTGTTCAATCCGAAGCAGATTTTACGGGCGCCGTGGGAGGAACTGAACCCGGTTTTATTGGTCTTGCAATAAGTTCTTCTGAAATCTTGGGTGTTACCACATTTCGTTGGTATCCAAGTTCTCGAAAGGTTGGGAGTGGAAGTATCCGAAGGTTTTATAGCATTCAACCTGCCAATAATGGAACATTAACAGAAGTGTTTCAAAGGTTTAGTGGGATATCAGGCACTTTTGATGAAGTGGAAGGAAATGACCCAGCTGCATTGTCTTTTTACTCTTCAAATGATATTAATTTTACTTCGTCAACGCTTCGTTCCATCTTCTTTAGCACTAACTTCGTTAAAGCAACGACCGATAATATCCCTCTAACCGCTGGAAGCCCGACATTTTTTACGCTTGCAGCTCCGGCCTATATCGATTTCACGGTGCAAGATGGCGATTGGGAAGACCCAAACACTTGGAACAATAATCAAGTCCCTCCCGCGAATGCCTCACTCACTTTGAATAACCGAGTCAACGCTTATAACCCATCGTACTTTGTGGGTGACCTCACCTTCAACGACGGCAGCTTTCTTGACCTTGGAAACACCTCCACATTATTCCTTAAAAATGGATTTTCACTCATTAATAATGGAAGCGATACCGCGCGAATCATACCACAAACGCGAGATATTCAAAACTACCCGCGTGTGGTGATGAATGGGCTCACCACACTTAATGGAATTTTTGAATTGAGTGTGGCATCGGTTTCTGGAGAATTGTCTATTCCTGCAAGTTCTCACTTGAAAGTATTGGATACCCTTATCCTTTCCAGAAGCGGCACTATTTCGCGAAGTGGAACCATTTCGTTTGAAGGTGTGCCGGATTCACCGAGCGAAAAAGCGGGAATTCGTTATGAAGGGTTTGGCGCAGAGACAAAGACTGTTGGGCAAGAGTGGGTGACAGGAAATCAGGTTATTCCCATCAATCAAGTGTCGCTTGCCTATCCGAACTACATTCATACGCTTCGTATTGGCGGTGTTGGAACCTATCAAGTTCAGCTTCCGTCATCAAGTGAATATTCATTGCGCGGTGGGTTTCAAATCGAAGAGAATACGGCGTTTATTCTTCAATCCTCTTCAACCAATAAACTCAATATCGCGCCTTATACCAACGAAATCTCAGAACTCATCATAAATGGATCTTTAACGACCAATAACCGGACAATATTTATCAATAGTCCAAACGCCTACTTGACCAGCAGCAATCAAGTAACCCTTGGTCGCCTTCACTTGCTTCGCTCTGCGCTGTTTGTGCAAGCACCAATCCTTCGATTTACGACGCCGGGTCACAGCATTTATACACGCGATACTACCGTTTCTTCAGTGAATTACAACGGTCTTAGCGAAATTCTTTTGCAAGGAAATACCATATCGCTTCCAACGAATGCCGGAATTTTTGCGTTACAATCAACTTCCTCAAGTGCATTGCGATTCAGAAGCACAACCCAAAAAGGGATTGTGAGATTTGATGGCGTTGGGACAATAAGAACGAGCAATCCACCTTCGGTCTCAAACGAAATCATTTTTGAGAATTCCTCTGAACTTCAATTGGAGGATGCATTAAATCTCACATCCGGCGATAACGTGTTTATTGAAGGCGGCGTAAGGCTTTTGCCGGGTTCATTTGTGGTTGGTGATTCTTTGCACTTTCGTGGCGAGAGCAGTGAGCTGATTTATGCAACAGATGGCGGTGCTTACGGCATTGGTCGTGAATGGCCTGCTGTCAATCGCCCAAGAGTGGTTACAGCGGGGTCGGTTGGAATTACAAATTTGAATTCCAATCGGGTGGTGCGAAAGCTCACGATGCTTGGCAATGTCACTTCAACGGCAGGTTCACCAACGCTTTTTGCTGATTCAATTTATGCGAATTCCACGCAGTTCATAAGAGCCGGAACGGCTTTTAATATTTCAGTTTCTGATAGCGGGTTATTTCAATCGTCTCGTACCGACGGGCTCAATGGACACGCAGGAACTGGGGTGACGCTCAATTTTGGAACGCTCTCCGATTTTGTATTTAATCCCACAACCAACGGAAACTTCAACGCGGGAACATTATTCCCGACAGAGATTCGAAATCTCACCATCAATCATCAAGGCAGCGAAGGCTTTAACACCATCACCTTGAATGACTTTATACAGCTTCGCGATACCTTGCGCTTGGAGAACGGTGTCTTAAATCTGAACGATAATCTCGAGCTCGGATTACTATTTAGCTCGTTTATTCAGAATAATGGGCGATTTACGGGCGCGTTCAATTCGGGATACTTTAGAAAAATTGTACAAACAGGAGGAGGTACGCTTTCCACAGTTCAAACATTACCGGTATATGGGCAGTTGGAGCAAGTCTTGCATTATGCAGCAGGGACTTTAGAATTAGATGTCGTTGGTTTTACAAGTCTTCAACCAACGCGGCTGCATTTAAGTGGGAAATTGGCTTTAGTGGGAGCTGCAAGTTCTGTGTGGCTTAGAAACACCGACCCCACAAGCCTAACGAGAACCGGCAATGGTTGGATTATTGGCAATACCGCTTTTCCAACGACTTTTAGCTTTCAAAGAGATTTTGACGGAACATCAGGAACTTATATTTATCCGGTTGGTACGGCACTTTACTACAAAGGCGTCGAGATAGAATATCAAGATTTTGTTGTGGGACCCGGCGCAACGGTTGCGGTGACTTATGTCGATGTTCCTTCCGGAACCGGTGGATTAGGCTTTTTTGATAATGGGGTTCAGATTGAAAATGTCGCGCCACATTCTTGGATTATTCAAAAATTGAATTGCGATTTGAACCGAGGGACACTACGCATATTCAATCAAGGGGTTGATGGGATTGGCAATGTGCCGTTGCTTCGCTTAGCAAACAGTTCCGACGGGGGAATCACTTGGCAATCCGTTTCAGGTTCAAGCTTTACTTATTCCAATAGTGTTGATAATGGGTTTTCTCCGCCGCTTTACAATGTCACGGTTAATGATGTCAGCATTTCAAGTCTTTCGCCCAGATTCACTTATGCCGGAAATTGGGCTGATAATCCTCTGCCGGTTGAACTTGCAGAATTCACCGCAACCTCAAAAGAAATTGGAATGGTATTGAATTGGAGAACATCATCTGAAATTAATTCTCACGGGTTTACCATCTCGCGTAAACGGGTCAATGAAACTGAATGGAAAACATTGGCAAGCTATAGAACAGCCGCAGGCTTGAAAGCAAAAAATGTGTCGAATGGTGCTGCGTATCAATTCATTGATGAAAGCGATATGGCGCTTGGTGAAAAACTTGAATACCGTTTTGAGGAAACGGGGTTTGATGGTAAGCACGAGCACTTAAAGTCAATTTCAGTAGAATCCCGCTTTGATAATCAAGTTCGTGAATTCGCGCTTTCTCAAAATTATCCGAATCCATTCAACCCAACCACAACCATCCGTTATGATTTGAAAGAGCGGGCGGATGTAACGCTTGAAGTTTATAATCTTTTGGGGCAGAAAGTGGTGATTCTTGCAAGCGGGAATCAAGCGCGGGGTCGATACCAAGTGAATTTTAATGGCATTTCACTTTCGAGTGGAATGTATTTCTACCGCATCAGCGCAAAAGGGCAAAATGAAACATTTACTCAAGTCAAGAAGATGATGATCATAAAGTAAATTCTATTTTAATCGTCATCGGCTTGCTATAAAAAGCAGTTGATCCATAAACTCATCACAACACAAATGAAATTCATCATCACCGTATTTGTTCTTTTATTGCTTACCACCACAAAAACAGGTGCTCAAGTATTGCCGCCATTGCCCATTCCCATAGGTGCCGGTTCAGCGCAGGTTTGGGGCGATAGTATTTATGTCATTGGTGGTTCAAATAATTGGGGTGGAAACATTGTCTATCCCCGCATTTATCGCTTCAACGGAACTTCGTGGGCATATCACGATTCCATTCCCGACAGCAACGTTTGGGATGTTGAAACGGTCATTAAAGGAAATGAAATATTCCTAATTGCCGGTTGGCCAAGCGGCCCAAGATTGACACGCAAGTATAATCTTTCTACGAGATTGTGGACTTCTCTTGCAGCACTTCCTACATCTCAATCGTTTACTTGGGGAACAACCGCAGAAGTGATTGGAGATAGCATTTATCTCGTCAATCCCGGAGGAAATACATATCGATATTCCATCCCCGGAAACTCTTGGACGGAGCTTCCCAATGCCGGAAGAACGGGTTCAAATGATTTAAGTTCGATTGCCTTTAACGGGGAAATGTATGTCATTGGCTTTCGAGATTCATCCTTTGTAAAATATTCTCCACAAACAGGCACTTGGTCAACCCTTGCGAAATCTCCTTATCAAGTGGGGGCATGTGCAATGGGAATTGTCAATGAACAGATTTACTGTATCGGTGGAAATCTGAATGGCGGCACAGGAGCTTTTTACAATACCGTGATTGCTTACAATATTCTCACAAATTCGTGGCGAACGGATTCGCTTCGCATTTCAGGAAAAAGGCACTGGATGGCACGCGCCGAATATCGCGGTGGGCTTTATGTTTTGGGAGGGATTGATTCGCTTGCAAATTCCGTCAATACAGTTGAGCAAATTATTCCTCAGGGAACATCAAGCGTTCGGAAAATCACAAACACCTTACCAAGAAATTTTGAACTCTTGCAAAATTATCCGAATCCGTTTAACCCAAGCACCACAATTCGTTACCGAGTTGCAAGCGCGAGCGAGATTACCCTGAGTGTTTTTGATGTCTTAGGTCGCGAGGTAGCATCTCTTTTCAAAGGGTGGCAAGCAGCCGGAGAATATGGATTTGACTTTAATGCAGCCGAGCGGGGACTTTCTTCAGGAATCTATTTTTACAGACTCATTTCAAAAGAAAGAATAGAAACGAAGAAAATGATTCTTGCGAAGTAAAGGGAAGAAATCCCGAACGGATAACCGAGTTAACCTTGTTATCTTTGTGAAATAAAATTTAAGAAGTATGAAAATCACGATTGATCAACATTCGGGCTTTTGTTTTGGTGTGCAGTTTGCCATTGAAATGGCTGAAGGTGAATTAAGTGAAAGCGGTCATCTTTATTCTTTGGGCGATATCGTTCACAATGCCGTAGAAGTTGAGCGCTTAGGAAGGATGGGGCTTAAAACCATCTCCAAGGAAGACTTTTCCAAACTTGAAAACACGAAGGTTCTGATTCGTGCCCACGGCGAACCGCCCGAAACTTATCAATACGCGATGGATCATAACATCGAACTCATCGATGCCTCTTGCCCGGTGGTGCTGAAACTTCAACGCCGCGTGAAAGATTTTTATGATAAAGGATATCAAGTGCTGATTTATGGGAAGAAAGATCACGCGGAAATGATTGGCGTCAATGGCCAATGCCGTGGCGAAGCCATATTGATTAAATACGCAGACTTGCACGACCCCGCCGAAATCGCACCAATCAACTTCACAAAAAAGACCGTGCTCTTCTCCCAAACCACGCAAGACACTAAAGGCTTCTATGAATTAAAGGCCAATCTCGAAAAACTTTTTGCCGAAAAAAACGCCGCGAAAAATTTCGATGCCGAAGCAACGCTCGCCGAAGCCGCAGATTTCTTAGCCAAAGATACCATCTGCCGTCAAGTCTCAAATCGCGATGAAATCCTCAAAGATTTTGCGAAAGAACACGAGGTTATCGTCTTTGTCGCCGGTAAAAAAAGCTCCAATGGAAAAGTCTTATTTGGTATCTGCAAAGAGAATAATCCCAAAACTTTTTTTGTAGAAAATGAAAATGAACTGCAATCGGCGTGGTTCGTTAATGAAACGGGTAACCCTGTAGAAACTGTGGGCATTTGCGGCGCAACCTCAACGCCAATGTGGCAGATGGAAAAAGTCAAAGAAACGATTTCCGAACGCTTTTCTCCCGTTTCAATCTGATTCATTTTTTTCGTGATAAATAGGGTTGCAATCGTCTGCGATTTGCAGCCCTTTTCTATTTAAGAAACAAAAACTTCACCCCAATCAGCATTCCCAAAGAAGATTCCCTCTCAATTCAACGCATCATTCAATTCCGGTCAAACTTCGCTCGAAGGTTTTTACTTCAAAATTGAAGCAAAAACATTCAACGCTGAACCTCAAAGCGTCGATTTTGAACCACAAAGGCGCGAAATCGAAGCTTTTTGAATAAAATTTCATACCGAAAAATTGAAAAATTCGACCAAATTGGTTTGATTTTGAACCTTTTTGCTTCAGTGTTGAAGCATAAAGAGAAAAAGTTTCATGTTTTTTACTGAAAATTGAAGGTTTAAGGTCGAATATTGAATATTTGAGGTAAATGAACGAGTGTTTAAGGTGGATCATTGAGTGTTAAAGGGTGATAATTGAATGTTAGAGGTGGATGAATCAGTGTTTGAGGTAGATGAATAAGTGTTTAAGGTGGATCATTGAGTGTTAAAGAGTGATAATTGAATGTTAGAGGTGGATGAATGAGTGTTTGAGGTGGATGAATCAGAGTTTGAGGTGGATTAATGAGTGTTTAAGGGTGATGAATGAGTGTTTGAAGTGGATGATTCCACCTTTAAGGTTGGTAGAGTGAATTTGTGACAGGAAAAAATTTAGGGGGAGGGGCTTAACCGAAAGTCAATGAACTTGAAACACAAGGCAGAACGAAGCTTGTGGTCTATTTGAATTCCCATTCATGCAGGTTAAAAAGCGTCATCAGCATATTCATTTTCACGCCTTTCAATTTTTTGCTGACGCCCTCCAATTCATCGAAGTAATAGAGAAATGTCCGCGGCTGCTCTTCGTGAAGTATGGCTTGGAAGCGATGCCACAGTTGCTTTTCATTTTCAGGCGTTTGTGGGAGAGCAAGTTTGGCAATAATGTCATCAAGTTCTGAATTCTGAAATGCCGATGAATTAAAGTTATTTCGTTCAAAGTCTGAGCCCCACATTACCAATTGAAAGGGCAGCGTTTCCGCGCCAAGTCCGGCAATTGTTGCATCATATTGCCACGTGTTCTGACCTTTATTCCAAAGCACGGTTTCAACAAATTCAAGCTTGCAATCAATGCCAATGTCCTTCAGGTTTTGTTGAATAATAGTGGCGGCATAAGAGCGGCGGGCGTTTCCGGTTGGCGCAATCAGTTTGAACGAAAATGCTTTTCCTTCCTTTACAAGAATGCCGTTGCTGCCCGCTTTCCAACCTGCTTCCGCGAGCAACGCCTTGGCTTTTTGCGGGTTGAATTCATATTGATGAAGGGTGGTATCGAGCAAATATTTGTATGCCGGTGAAAGGGAGGTATTCACAATCGTCGCGTGTTCTGCCCGCATAAACCCATCAACAATGGCTTCGCGGTTGACGGCATAAGTCATTGCTTGTCTTACTTTCTTATCGCCAAAGAAAAAATTCGGAAGAATTTTTTTTCCGTTTCGATAAGCCTCGCCATCAATTGTAAGCCAAACGATGCTATCGAAAAAGCGATTGCGAACTGAGATGACTTGAATCTCGGGAGATTCCTTTTCCAATCGTTCTGCATCTGGCGGTGCGATTCCGCCGCTTGCCATCAACACATCGGCACTTCCCGATTTCAGCGCAGTAAGCCGCGTGGTGTATTCGGGAATCACTTGAAACTCCACCCGCGAAAGCTTTGCCGGATGTGGCAATACGCTTGTTTCATTTGGTACCAAAACTAATTTCGATTGTCTATCCCACTGCATCACTTTGAACGGCCCGGCAGAAAGAATCGGAAGTTCCGATGACTTTGCTCTGAAATCGCGCGGTGCAACTGATTCATAAACATGTTTTGGAATAGGGAGTAAATCATAGAAGTGATCAAAGAAGATAGCTTCGGTGAGTTGCTTTGAAAAGCTTAGGGTGATCACGGTGTCCGAATCAATTTGAATGGATTTTTCAAAATCGATTTCACCTGTGGAAGTCCGAAGAAAATCGCCGATGTACTGCTGGCGAGTGCTTGTGACATCGGGGTTGCCATAAAGCCTATAAGAGAAAGCCAAATCGTGCGCCGTTACTTTTTTTCCGTCGCTCCAATAAACATCATTTCTTAAGACGAGCGTCACTCGTTTCCCGCCTTCCGAAAATTTCCAAGAGGCGGCAAAAGCGGGTTCAAAAGTGAGCGACCCGCTCTCTTCATCATAATTGCGATAAAAAAGAGTTGGGTAAAGAAGGTTGCAAACTTCGCGTGAAATTCCCAGTTGAATAATCAATGGATTGAGATGATCGAAATCGGTTCCAATTGCAATTACCGCGGTTGAACGGGTTGATTCAACCCCGTGGTCTGAATTTTTTTTGCATCCCGTTAAAGATGAAAGGAAAATCAGAAATAAGGTTGCGAGCCGTGTGAATTGTTTCAAGGTGGTGCAAAAATAAGTTTCGTATTGAAAGATAAATTGACAAGTGTGAAGATAATTTCTTCCCCGGCGTTCAAAAAAGAAAACGTGTAAGATTTGAACCCATACGAAATTCAAGTCTCACAAATTTGACTAAATTATATTCAACTGCATCAAGCGTTAGAATGGAATGAGTCACACAATTCCCGAAATAATTGAAGAGCCTCATCACTTTCCAAGTAATTTACTCGATCAGCTGAAAAAGCTTTTGGAGATTGCCTTAGGCATGAAGGATAAGGAAATGGCGAATGCGCTCTTCTATGCCAATCGCGCGATTACCGCGGCTGAAAAGCTATTGTATCAAAGTGCAGAAAATGAGGAAGAGGTTTTTCTCTATCAAACCTATTTAGCCGATGCTTTGGCACTAGCCGGAAGGCTTGGTTGGCTGATTGATCGTGATGCCAAGTCCCTTTCCAGACTTTTCGAAGCAGGCCGAGTTTATGAGCGATTGGGCGAAACGAAAAAAAGAGTGCTCCTTTCCCTTGATCTTTCTACAGTCTTTCTTTCGCTTGAAGAAAATGAGGATTCAGAAAAATGGGCGACACTAAGCCAAACACTTGTTGCACAACTCCCGCAAAATGAAGAACTGGTTACTTATCTCATTCCCCTTTCTCAAATATATGCACGGTTAGGCAAGCGCGAAATCTCCTTGAATTTGCTGGGAATGGCAGTCCCTTACTGCAAGAGCGAGCAGGAGCGAAATCGCATTTGTTCAATCATGTTTTACATTCAAGCACTAATCGCCGAGAATCAAGGCACAATTGAAAAGGCGCTAGAGCATTTCAAGCAATCGTTATCACGATTTACGGTTCCTTCACCGCTTTCATGTGAAGTGAAGTTTGCACTGGGAAGATTTTATGAGCATTGCGGGGAAATCGATATTGCCGATCGTGTATTTTCGGATGTTTATGATGAATTGCAACACATTGCTTTCAATGAATCCCCCAATGACATCAAAGATCCATTCAATCTACGAGAAGCAATTATCCAATTTATGAATCAGCCTTTGGGGATAAAATCTGGAGAGGCGTTGCATTTTGAAATGCGCGGGTTCTTTTTTGGAGAGTTTAAAAATACTTTTCAGAAGCAAATTTTTCATTTGATTGGATTTCGAATCAAGAACGGTCGCAGTGAAGAGGCGATATCGCTGATCAAAGAAAGTTTGTTACACACGGCGGTGCTTTTTTCGGGGCCTATTGCGAAATCGAAACTGCTGAAATACTGGGCAACAGCGCTTCGCTCAAAAGGAGATTTTGAAGAAGCCAATCAACGATTGGAAGAGTCTCAAATTCTCTTTGAAAAGGGGTTGGAGCAAAAGTTCGCTGAGAAAGAAAAAGACTTAAAGCTTATTTATGAAATTGAATTGGCGCAAACCGAGGCCGATATCTTCAGAGTAAAAAACGAAGAATTGGCACGTGCAAATAAGGCACTTCAAGATGCGTTGCTAACCGGCGAAGACTTGAGAAATGAATATGCCTTAATTAATGAAAGCCTTCAAGATGCGCTTAAACAGGCCGAAGATGCAATGGCTGAGGCTGAAAAGCAGCGTCACTCGGCTGAAAAAGCAAACCACTTTAAAACCGAATTGCTTTCCCTTGCGGCACATGATCTCAAAAACCCGTTACAGTCTATTTTGGGATTATCAAAACTGACGCTTGATGCTCTTGAACCCAACTCTCAACACTTTTCATTTCAGAGCCGAATTTATACTTCTGCAGAACGAATGATTACAATCATCGATGATTTGCTTGCCAACGCCAGCCGAGACGCCATAAAGCTTGTCATGAAAATGACCAATTTTTCTAGGCTTGTTGAACTCATTGTTGATTCGAATCAAGAGCTTGCCAATCAAAACGAGCAAACCCTTTTACTTACAATTGAAAAAGATCTTTATCTCAATACCGATACCAGTAAACTCAGTGAAATTCTAGACAATCTGCTTTCCAACGCAATGAAGTATTCGGATCGCAAAAAGCGAATTTGTGTTGATGTATTTCGATTTTCAAAGGAGCAAGAAGCCACTATACTCATCCCTGAAATCTTACCGCTCAATGAACTCGTTCAAGAAGTTGACCCAATTTTTTCTGATATTGAATTTGAATCCATCAATCCCTACACGCATAAAATATGTGCAGGATTTTTACCACTTGGAAGGTATGTCTGTGTGGCAATTCGTGATGAAGGGCAGGGGCTCTCTGAGAATGATTTAGCACTTGCGTTCAAAAAATTTCAACGTCTTTCTTCGAAACCAACAAAAGGAGAATCCTCAACCGGTTTAGGATTATCGATTGTCAAGCAACTTACGGAGTTATTGGGGGGAAATTTAATTTTGAAGTCCGCCGGAAAAAATAGAGGTTGCAGTTTCCTGATTGCATTCCCTGAATCTGAACTGCAAAAAGAGAGTTTACAAATGTCCTATTACAAACCGTTGGAGTAAAAAGAGAAATAGGAATGAAAGAGAATAGTTTGAAGCTCCAAGAGCGTATTACAGAAACCGGAGAGAATCAGGAGCGGGTTGATTTGCTGATTGAGCTTGCGTATCAACTTCGAAACACCAATCCTGAAGAGGGGATTCGGTACTGTCATGAATCAGGGCATCTCTCGCAAAAATTAGGTTATCTCAAAGGCACTGCCGATTCGCTTCGTACTTTGGGCGTACTTTACCGCGAGGTCAATGATTATGAAACGGCACTTACGAATTCAAAAGAAGCGTTGATTCTTTATCAACAATTGGAAGATTACAACGGTCAGGCGGCAACCTTAAATTCAATCGGAGGAATTTATTTCAGCTTAGGTGATTATGAGCGGGCACTGGGTTTTCACAGCGAAAGCCGCGCCCTCAGGAGAAGTCTTCGTGACACACTCGGCGAAGCGCGCTGTCTGATGAATATAGGGTTGATATATCTTGGGCTTCGGGAGTATGAAAGAGCGACAGCGAATTTTCTTCAAAGTTTGGAATTAAGAAAAGGGTTGGGCGATACCCGAGGCGAAGCCGCTCTGAATTTGAACTTAGGAAGAGCCTACTACCGAATCGGAAACATCGAAAAAGCCGAACAAGCGTTTCAAGACTGCTTGCTGAAAGCAGATCAAATTGACGATTTGGAATTGAAGGCGGAGTCGCTGCTGAACCTTGCAGAGATCTGCCATAACTTGGAAAATGCGGAGAAATCGCTGCACTACCTTTCTCTCTGCTATGATATTTCTTTGGAGCTTCAAAGCACAAAGCTTCAATTGGAGGTTTGCCTTCACTTTGCTCGTTATCACTTGCAACGCCGGCAGTTGGATGAAGCTTTTCATTACCTCAAAACCGGCATTGAGTTAACACGATCCAATGAGCCTGATATCATCATCGGTCAGTTTCACCTTTTGCTTTCCGAGTATTTTGAAATGCGTTCCGATATTGCACGTGCATTGGGGCATTTCAAAAAGTATCATGAAATCACGGAAACGACGCTCGGCGCTCAATCTGAAAAAAGAATTAAAAACCTGATGATGGAACTGGAAGTGGATGCCATTGAAAAGGAAGTTGAAATTTTTCGCTTGCGAAATGTTGAATTGGCCGAAACAAACCGAGCACTTGCCGAAGCCAATGCAATGAAAACAGAATTGCTCTCCATTGCTGCACACGACCTAAAAAATCCGCTGACAGCCATTATCAATTTTTCTGAAATGCTGGAAAGTCTTGAATTACCTGAGAAACAGCGAAAGCAATATGCAGCCCTTATTGGTGATCTTTCTCTGCAAATGGAACATATCATTCGAGAACTTTTACAGCAAACAGAAATCGAAGATGGAAAACTATGGCTGAACCTTCGGCCGGTGAATCTTGGGCAATTGGTGAAACTGATGGTATTAACGAACGAACCAATTGCGACGAAAAAAAATCAAACCATTCATTGTTCACTTGCCCCAGAAGCGTTCATTGCCGGAGATGATAATCGGTTACGTGAGATTGTCGATAATTTGCTTTCAAATGCCATTAAATACTCACCAATAGGAAAGAATATTTATATCACGGTTGAAAAAGTAAAATGGGAGATTCGCTCAACAGAAGATGCAATTCCGAAAGACCTTGAAATTTTGTTGAGAAAATCTCCCCCACCAAATGCAATCCCGTGTATTCTACTGAGTATTCGTGATGAAGGCTTAGGGCTTAGTGCCGAAGATTTGGAAAAGATCTTCAGAAAATTTCAAAGGCTTTCTGCCAAGCCAACCGCTGGAGAATCAGCAACCGGACTTGGACTTTCGATTGTGAAACAATTGGTGGAATTGCACGGCGGAAAAGTTTGGGCCAATTCTTCCGGCATCGGTGAGGGCGCAACGTTTAATGTGGTATTTCCGGAGTTAAAAACATCTTCCAATGAAGGAAAATCGGAGTAAAGTTCGCTATTTTGGTTAAGATGTTTTCTCGAAATGCATTGGGTTCTTGAAATGCATGTGAACCAACCAAATATTAATATGTCAAACGAGAACACGAATTCATTTCGCTCCGGGTTCGTTTCCCTCATCGGAGAGCCTAATGCGGGGAAATCGACTTTGCTGAATGCGTTACTTGGAGAAAAGCTTTCGATTGTTACCCCAAAGCCGCAAACCACCCGAAAAAAAGTGCTTGGCATCTATAATTCAGAAGACAGTCAAATTGTACTTTTGGATACGCCCGGAATTATGAGCCCAAAATATAAACTTCACGAAGCGATGCTTGGCATCGCAGACCACGCCCGTGACGACAGTGATGCCATTCTTTTCATTCTTGATCTTGATGCACACCTTTCTGAAAATAAACCGATCGTTCAAAATCTTGCTTTCAAGCGAATTCATCAATCGGGTAAGCCGATTATCCTGATAATCAATAAAATTGACAAGCGCTCGCAGGAGGAGGTGTTGGTTTCAATTGGCAATCTCTCAAAAGAATTTGAATTTGCTGAGATTGTGCCGCTTTCAGCGCGTTCAGGCTTCAATATTCAAGAATTGGTTAAAGCTGTTCGTAAATATTTGCCGCAGAATGAACCACTTTATCCAACAGATATTTTAAGCGATGCACCCGAACGGTTTTTTGTAGCGGAAATCATTCGTGAAAAAATTTTCAAACAGTTTAGTAAAGAGATTCCATATTCAGCTGAAGTTGAAGTGGAGTCGTTCAAAGAGCAGTTTGAATCGGAAGGGAGAAAAGAGCTGATTGAATGCGCAATTATCGTCGAAAGAGATTCACAAAAGGCGATCTTGATTGGCGAGGGTGGCGCAGCAATCAAACGTGTTGGAGAAGCAGCAAGAAGAGAAATTGAACAGTTTCTTGGGCGACCGGTCTTTTTAAAACTATTTGTGAAAGTGCGTAAAGATTGGCGTGAAAACGAGCGGATGCTCAAAGGATTCGGCTACGATTCTTAAATCGCGCGTTGGCTTGACTCAAGAGGCTGATGATTTCAACGCCTTTTCAAAAACTTCAGGATAAACTTTTCGAAACACTTCTACAAAGTGATTTCCGATGGCTTCAACAGAAAATTTTTTCTCGACGGTTTCTCGCCCTCGAATGGAATAGATTTTCCTCACTTCTGAATGATTTGTCAGTATTTCCATCTTCTCGGCCAAATCATTTACATTGTTGTTTTCAGCAAAAAGACCATTACCCTCATGTTCAATTATGACCTCAGGGCCTCCGCAGCGTGTTGAGATCACCGGTGTTCCTGAAGCCATTGCCTCTAAGAGAACAATTCCCAAACCTTCTTGATTCGAAGACAGAACAAAGAATTGTGCGCCGCGATATAAACCCGGTAAATCTGCAAGTGGAACATCGCAACGAAATTCTACTTTATCCTTTAATCCAAAATTACTGACAAGTTGTAAAAGCGATTCTTTCGGTGCGGATTCAGCACCGGCAATAATCAGTTTTGGAACAGAAGGAACCTTATTGCTTAAGGTATGATAGGCTTCGAGTAAAAGCGGGATATTTTTTCGCTCATCATTAAATCGGCCAACAAAAAGCAAGTAGGGGTTTTCGGTATTTTCTTTTTCTCGCATAGGGAATTTGGATAAATCAACAGGAGAAAAAGCAAGGCTAAATGGAACGGAAGAAAGGTGTGGAAATTCTTGAAGGGTGATATCCTCCGTGTATTGACTGAGAGCAAAGATATGTGAAGAATTTTTTAAGACGATTTCTTCCTGTTCGACACAACGCGGCAACATTAGCCGATTATAAAAATACTCAGCAGGCTTCATTGTTTTCATTCGCCTTTCGCGTTCATCTCGAATCGTTGTTGCTATCCAAGAGACATACTTTTTCCCGGATTCAACAAGAGGGAATCCAAGCATTGCCGCTCCTGTAACAAGACAAAAAATATCGAAGTCGTTAAGCGTTTCTTGCCAAAGTCTATTGGAGTCGTATCGTTGTGTTTCAATTTCAGGGAAGTATGTTCCGATTAATATTTGCTCAAGGTTATGAACAAGTCGTTCTCGTTTCCCAATTCCCTTTCCAAGATTGAAGGCATTTAAGAGTGAAACATTTAAATCCGGTTCTTTATTAAAAGGGGCATAAACCAAGACCTTCGCGTGGAATTCAGGTCTGTTATTAAGATAATTGCCAAGAAACTTCGTAAGTGTTCCTACACCTCCCGTGCGGCGAATATCTTGCGAAAGAATGGCAACACGAATTTTTTTACTCATTGAATACGCTTAATTCAAAGGTTTGATTAAGCTGGGTTGGAAGTCTCAATGCTTAAAACTTTATCCAATTGCATTGCAACGATTGACTTTAAAACATTTTCACCCGGGCTTTCAATGACAAGCTGAGAATTTGCTTTTTGTGCACGAAGGTGAAGGCGAACCAAAAGCCCGATTCCGGAACTATTGGCAAACCAAACTTTCTTAAAGTTCAAAGTGATTTTTTTCATCCCACCGTCCAAAAGGCGAGTGAATTCATCGTCCAAAGTTCGGGTTTGTTCACCACCTAAAAATTCTCCTGAGAGTTCAATGGTTGCCTGTCCGGCTGATTCAATGGTCTGTAAATTTAAACTCACGATTTGATTTGTTGACTCTTAAAAAAAATCATTTTACGGCTTGCCAATCGCGCGCATAACGAAAATCAATTCCTAATGTTCTCGACGAAACCTTCGCAATAACAGGCGCAAGCCGTTTGAATTGATTTCGCACAATCAATTTTTTTACACGCGTTAAGAATTCTTGCTGAATCCCCGAATTCAGTATGTCCTCGTCATGAAGCCGTTCTTCAACCAACATTTTTAACAAGTAATCGACATCCCGATAAGTAAACCCAAGCTCGGTTTCATCACTTTGCCCTTCCCAAAGGTCCGCACTTGGAATTTTAGTAATCAATTTATCCGGTATTTTTAAATGTCTGGCAAGTGCCCAAACCTCAGTCTTATAGAGATCACCAATTGGGTTTATTGCCGAAGCCATATCGCCAAAAAGTGTTCCGTAACCCAAAAGCAATTCTGTTTTATTGCTCGTACCGATAACCAGCCGACTATCACGAGCCGAGATGTCATAGAGGGTAATCATTCGAACCCGAGCCATCGCATTGCCACGGCGCATCCGAGAAGCATCACCCTTATCAGAAAAAAAGGAATCTACAGTTGCGCTGATATCGCGAACTTCCGTTTCAACACCGGTAGCCTCTGCTAAAAGTGATGCATCAGAGAGGCTTTCTGGGCTGCTCGTTTTATACGGCATCATTACGGCAAGTACATTTTCTGGACCCAAGGCTTTCGCGGCGAGTGTACATGAAACTGCCGAATCAATCCCTCCTGAAAGACCCAAAACAACTTTTTGAAATCCAAACTTGCGAACCTCGTTACGAATAAATTCTAAAAGCAAGGTTTCGACGATTTCATACCCATCATGCAAATTGGGGATTGGACTATTCTTCATAAATATCATACATATAAACAATTATACTAAAAATAAACTTCGATATCCGTGTTTCAAATAAAGTTGATTAGAGAAATCTTTGATTTAGTTTCTTTTTCTACCGGAGGCTCTGCCCGTTGAGTTTTCTTCTTTTTTCTCTGAGCCTCGAGCCGGTTGAGCAGGCGGTGCAGGCGTGGGTGTTGAAGGAGGTTGCGTCGCTGCGGGCGGCGGAGTTACTGGTGTGCTAATTGGATTGGGTGAAGCCTCAGGCGGTGGTGAAGTTTGTGGCGGAGTTTCAATTGGGGTTACAGGCGCAGTTCGGCGCGTTGTGCTGATATCACCTCCTAAAGGTGAAGAAGCACTTGGTGCTATGGTATTTGATGAAGGAGAAACAGCCGTTGAATCCGGAAATAAACTTGGCCATTGCACGACCATTGAGGGCGAAATTCCTTGTCCTTGCATTTGAACCAAAGTGCCGTTTGCACGGATTCCAGCCCCATTTTGGAAATTCATATAGGTTTCATTTTCTAAACGAAGGCGACCTAAAATTCGACGAAAACTTTGGCGGCGAGTGTCTTTTGTTCGGTTCTCAATAACCTCTTCATTGAGTTGACCGGAGAACAAAGAGGATTGAATGTTATCACTTTGATACCACCAAGGAATCAAATAAAAAGAGAGAAATGGTGAATTCGCGTAAATCGAAAAAGCATCGAATTCCGCACCGCTATTTGCCAATTCAGCATTCTGATTTATTTCTGAAATAATTTTTTCATAACTCGTTTTTCCTTGCCCTGTTGCCAAAAGCGGCTCCTTTAAAGCAAGCTTAGAATAAATGCCGAATTTATCTGGTGTTCCTTCATGACAAGACGAGCAATTGGAAGCGAAAGTGACTTCTTCAAAATAAAATTTCTTTGTATCAGGGTCTAATACTTCAACCTCAGGATGTGAAAGTACAGTGAAAGTTCCGCATCCACTTACCAACAAAAAAATGAGGTATGATGCGATTCCAAGACTTAAAATTTTTCTGTTAAATGTCATAGGTGATGGCTCTATTCGTTTCTTCCAC
The DNA here is from genome assembly GCA_033763895.1 of Chloroherpetonaceae bacterium. NCBI lineage: Bacteria > Pseudomonadati > Chlorobiota > Chlorobiia > Chlorobiales > Chloroherpetonaceae > Chloroherpetonaceae bacterium. The sequence goes on from JANRJQ010000010.1 coordinate 88,826, forward strand.
TAGTTTCTTCCACGGCCGCTGCTCCTTGACCCACTCGAGTTTCCTGAGCGTGTTGTTCCTGAATTTCCATTTGTGCCAGTTGGCGAAGATCTTCCTGAATTTACGGGTGGTGTATATGTATTCCTAGGCACGGGAGAGGCTTGAGGCCTATAGTTCTCTTGTGGTATAGCATAGTTTCGAGGATTAGCACGTCTATTCTGAGGGCGTGAAATTGTGGTACTTGTTCCAGTTGTTGTGCTACTTTGACCTAAAGGCACTGAATTAACACCGTTGTTCAGAACGCCGTTAGTTCCAGATTGATTTGTTGAGCCGTTTGTGCGACGATTGGTGATTCCATAATTCACTGGTGCGGGTGGAACCAAATTATTTTCGCTCGAAGGTGATAACAAGTTTTGAGAATTGAAAGAACCGACGGGTGAAGACTGTGGTACTGAAACCATCGAACTTCTCATTCTTCCCATCATTCTTCGGTTAATGCCATATCCTGCGTAAGAAGGTGATTCTGAGTTGTAAGGGATTGGTCGCGGAATACCCCACCAATTCCAACCCCAAGGTGCAGCGGCTATCGGGAAACCCCACAATCCATTCCAATTCGCACCGCCGATTCCCCAATAAGGATTCCAAATACCCCAAGGGTTATTCCAAATTCCTGCAAATCCTATCGAAGGAGATGCCCAAGGGTTAATAAATGGGTCGTAAAAAGAGTTAAAGCCATAAGGAGATTGCCACCCAAAGCCGGGGGAAAAAAATCGTGAATAATTTGGTGTGAAATCATTTTCAATGATAATTGCATCCTGCATTGCTCCTGCCTCAAAGGATTCATTGGGGTCAAGCGTAATTGAATCGGTTGATGATGGTGCTGAGCGAGGGATAATGATGCGTTGGCGTTTTACCGATGTCTCTGATGGTGCCACAAATTGCGTATAGCACCCACTTAATCCAAAAAAGAAAATGGTTAAAAGGATAAGTAGAGTCGAAAACCGTAGTTCGAAGCGGCTATAATTATCTTGAGCCACTTGAAAGGGAGATAGTCTATTCGAAAAAGAATCTTGCATCGTCATACGTCAAACAAATAATTAAGAGCAAAGATCATTACTATTACGATTTTAATTTACTCTTATTTGAGAAGAAAGTTCGGGCATTTTTACCCACAAAGAATCATTTCTATCAATAAAAATAACCAAAAAGGTGATGATGAAGTTTACTGAGATTCAGCGAGAAATCGAAGGTTTTTTAGGTTTCGGAGAGGTTGATTTTTTGAAACTGAAAGAAGATGCAATAAGCCTCGTTTACAAAGTAAAATTTCTTTCCAAAACAATTGAGAAACAACCAATAATTGTAAAGGTTGACCTTCATGACAACGGTTCATTGGTGTCTGAAGCAAACTCGCTTATATACTTATTTGAGTTTACCAAATTACCGGTTCCGAAGGTGATTAAAAGTAGTCAAAAAATTTTAGCGATGAGTTTTATTGCAGGGAGTACCGGCACTCAAAATGATGTATCTGCGGAAATTGATTTGGCTGTTCATCTTTCGGCGTTGCATAATCAAACCGCAACCTATTTTGGATTTGATTTTTCAACACCTTTGGGCGGTATTTCTCAAGTGAATTCGAAGGTGGATCGTTGGATTTCATTTTTTGGAGAAAATCGTCTTTTAGCCATTGCAGAGTTGGCAATTAGAACGAATCGAATTTCACTTCAAACCCTTCGCAAAATTGAAAAACTGATTGTAAAACTTGAAGAACTGATCACAGAACCCGAAAAGCCCAATTTGTTTCACGGCGATATTTGGAGCGGAAATATCATTGTTGCGGAAGGAAAAATTGCAGGCTTTATCGACCCCGCAATTTCATTTGCTCACCGAGAACTTGAACTTGCCTTAATAAACCTATTCAATACAGCAGGAAAACATTTTTGGAAAGCGTATCATGAGCGGTATCCAATTGAACAAGGCTTTTGGGAAGAGCGGTGCGAGATTTATCAACTCCATCCACTCTTGGTTCATGCGGCACTTTTCGGAGGTCACTATAGTGAGGCTGTCTCGGAACAGCTGAAACAGATTGGATTTTGAAGATTAAGCCTCAATTGAATTTTTTTTCAAACAAGTTCAAGGCTTTCTCTTTTCATAAAGCCAACCTTCAATGCATTACTTGAAGCGGTTATTTCTTCTTACTTGCTTTCTTATCTTTTTCAGAACTCTTTTTTGAGGGTTTGCTTGATTTCATTGCTTTAGCAGCATTTTTTTCATAAAATTCGCATACATCAGTAATCTTACATCCTGCACAATTCGGTGACTGAGCCTTGCATGTGTATCGCCCGTGAAGAATCAAGTAATGATGAAAATCGGCGACCATCTCCGTGGGAATACAAGCCATCAATTGCATTTCAGTTTCAAGCACATCTTTTGCCTTTGCTATTCCAATTCGATTGGAAACACGAAAAACATGCGTATCAACGGCAAGAACAGGTTTGCCAAAACAATTGGCCATTACCACATGAGCCGTTTTACGGCCAACACCGGGTAAAGAAGTTAGTTCTTCCAACGTTTGAGGGACTTCACCGCCAAACTTTTCAACCAACGCTTGGCTCAGAGCCAAAACATTTTTTGTTTTATTGTTGAAGAAATTAACCGATTTCAAATATCCTTTCAGAACCTCCTCCGAAAGCGAAGCGATCGCGTGGGCATCGGGATATTTGGCGTAAAGCGGAGCTGTGGCAATATTGATTCGCTTATCGGTACATTGTGCCGCGAGTACTGTAGAAACAAGCAATTGAAACGGTGTAGCGAAAAGAAGTTCGGTTTTTGGTTCGGGAAGTTCTTTCCCCAAAACCGAGGCGATTTTCAGTACTTTTTCTTTTCTTTTTTCAACTAATTGTGATTTAGTGATACCCATTTTATTGAAGAATGATTGGATAAACCTTTTGACAAAATAAAGGTCAATCCTCATATTTAGTAATCAATCTTAAATGTCAAAATATTTGCATCAATGAAAGAGACTCTTTTTTTTCTGATTGCTTTGTTCTGCCTTACGGTATCTGTCAAGGCTCAGGGGCCAACCACACAAAAGCTTGAACAAACTCAAATTTCAAGCAGTTTGCGATACGAGGATGTAGAAAAGGCCGTGTTGAGCATAGAGCCGAAAATGCTACAGTGGCGAAGAGATTTCCACGAGCATCCTGAACTTTCAAACCGAGAATTTCGAACAGCGAAAGTGGTTGCCGAACACCTCAAAAAACTTGGGCTTGAAGTGAAAACCGGTGTAGCACATACCGGTGTTGTGGCTTTGCTTAAAGGCGCTAAGCGCGGAAAAGTGGTTGCGTTACGAGCGGATTTGGATGCATTGCCCGTCAAAGAAGTAAACGACTTATCCTTCGCCTCTAAAGCGAAAGGAATTTACCGGGGGGCAGAGATTGATGTCATGCACGCTTGTGGACACGATTGTCATGTTGCAATTTTAATGGCAGTGGCTGAAGTTTTGAGCGGAATGAAAAATCAATTGAAAGGTGATGTGAAGTTTATTTTTCAACCTTCCGAGGAAGGTGCTCCGGATGGTGAAGAAGGTGGGGCAGAATTAATGATCAAGGAAGGCGTACTCGAAAACCCAGAACCTGACGCCATCTTCGGCTTACATGTGATGGCGGATATTGAATCTGGGAAAATCTCTTATCGCTCAGGTCCAACAATGGCAGCGGTCGATTGGTTTGACCTAACCGTGAAAGGAAAACAAACACACGGGGCGACACCTTGGACAGGAATTGACCCGATTGTGATTTCTTCGCAAATCATAATGGGGCTTCAAACGATTGAAAGCAGGCAAGTCAATGTTACGGCAGTTCCATCAATCATAACTGTTGGCAGCATACACGGCGGGCTTCGATATAATATCATTCCTGATAGCGTTCACATGATGGGAACCGTAAGAAGCTATGATGAAGAAATGCAAGAAGAGATTCACCGAAGAATTATCAACACCTCAGAGCATATTGCTCAAAGCGCCGGCGCTAAGGCTCGTGTTACAATTCGAAAAATGTATCCGGCAACAGTGAATCATCCTGAGCTTACAGAAATTGCAGTGAAAAGCCTTGAGCGAAGGCTTGGAAAAGATAATATCGAAACGGGTCTGCTCAGAACTGGGGCTGAGGATTTTTCATTTTATCAAAAGAAGATTCCCGGGTTTTTCTATTTTTTAGGCGTTACGCCGAAAGAGAAATTAAATGGCGCCCCACAAAATCACTCTCCTTTATTTATGGTTGATGAATCTGCCTTAAAAGTGGGCGTTCAATCTCTCATTCACTTAACGATAGATTACTTAAACTCAAAGTGAAGATTCGCAATTTGGAACTGAAATAAATTCACGGGAAGGAAGATGAACGGCAGTAAGTTTTCCAAGATCAGATCGAAAATTATAAACACAGCCGGTATCGATGGCGATAAGCCGCTCTTGAGAAACCGGTGCGGGAACAGGCGTGTGTCCACAAACAATTGTCGCCTCCCAAGCATAAGGCATTTCACCATTGATGAATGGTGGTTTTAAATGCCGCCGCTCCCAAAGCAAATCAAATCGATTGTTATTGGTTAGGTTTTCAACAATGGTGAGGGCTGGATTTAATCCACCGTGGACAAAGAAGTAAGGCTCATTATTGATGAGTGAAGCTAAAGTGAGATGGGTACTGTTAAAAAAATCGAGATGTGTATCAGGGATCTGATTGAAGCCATTTTCACGATAGCTTTGAAGTGTTTCATTTCCTCCATTGTGATTTAGCCAATGTTCTCCGGAGTCGCTTTGTAGCCCTTCGGTGAGAAACTGCAAAAGCATTTCTTCATGATTGCCTCTTAAAAAATAGCACGGATGTTGTTGTGACAATTCAAGCAAATATTGAACAACTTCGAAAGATTTTGCACCGCGGTCGATATAGTCACCCAAAAATATCAATGGTTCATCGGGTTTTGGATCAAGGGTGTTCATCAAAGCATGAAGCGTTTTCAGGCAACCGTGGATATCTCCGATCGCATAAAGGGAATGGTATTGATTCACGATATCTCCTAACATGTGATACGAGCGCCAGCCGTGTAACAAAATAAAGTACGCCTTAAGCGGACCCTTTTCGACCAGATTTCACCGTTTTCGGCGCACTTTGTTTTGGGTTACTGTTAAACCCTTGTTTCGTACCGGGCTTTCCTGTTTGCTTTATCTCGGCAGCCTGTGGAAGGATCGGTGGAGATGCAACTGGAGTCGCCGGAGGTGAAGCAGGCGGGAGGGCATCCTTTGGATGTTTTGCCGGAAGATCGACCAATCCTCGGCCGGCTTTTGTCAGCTTACCAGCAGCTTTCAATTCATTCAAGGTTGCGTCCAAAACCCCATTGATAAATTTTCCGCTTTTTTCAGTGCTAAACTTTTTCGAGATTTCTATGGCTTCGTTTATTGAAACCTTTGGTGGAACATCATCCATAAAGAGAATTTCGGAGATTGCCATTCTCATCAAGTTTTTATCAATAACCGCCATTCGGGAAAGCTCCCAATTATCGGCGTGTTTTGAAATAAAGGTATCTATTGTGGGAAGATTATTGAAAACGCCATTAATAATTTTGTAAGTGAATTCTTTTGCCTTTTCATCGGTGAGCAGTTCTTCAGGTAAAATCCCTTCTGCAACTTTTTGGATGGGTTCCTTTCGTAATTCAACCGCAAAAAGGACTTGCATAATGCATTCGCGGGCGAGGCGGCGACTAAAAGTGGACATAATTAAAAGAACTGGTTTATTTCAAAGTGACTTTGCTTATGCGAATCAATTATTCAAAGTTACAAATATTTCTAACGAATTGAACGCTTATCAATAAGAAAATTCAAAGGTGTGGCCTCGATCAAGGCAGTTGGAATTGAAGAGAAGGGGCGTTTGTTTTCCAACGCCTACGTATTCGAATGCTATCTTCACCAATAACAAAAGGGGATGCTAGACGGTAAGGAGAAAGTGACCCTGAATTCCATTCAAGAGTATCGGTGCTTGTTTCAAAAGCAGAAATAAAATATCGCCCCTCGGGAAGCCGAGGAAACACAAAGGGGGATTTCCCTAATGAATCGTTGCGTGCAGAGGCGAAAGAGTAGCGGGTACGATAGCGAATACCTTCTCCAATGAATTCCGCAACAATAATGCCTTCTCTCTTAGTCTTTTTGCTCTTTCCGTCCTCAGAATTATTAAAACGAGAACTTTTCAAAATTAAACCCTCCATTTCACCAAATTCATCACTCGACGCTGTGGTAAAAAAAATGGTAAATGTGGTGTCTTGAATTGGGTTTCCTAAAACACCCAAAAGTTTTTTGCCTGATACCACCAAATTATAAGAAGCGCCGAAGGAAAATCCCTTTTTCGGGCGCAGTTCAAATCGGCTCGCGTGAATCGGGTTGATGATTAAATCTAACGGCGAGGCCGAGCGATTTTCAAAAAGTTGAACGGCGGTTTCAAGACTTTTTCGGCGAATGGGGTGAAGAAAGGAAAGAGTAATAATTCCTTCAGTGGGAGATGGTGTAAATCGTAAAAAATTGCCTTGGCTGCTATCCGTTGGAAAAGAGGAAAGGCGAAGCGGGAGCGTATCGGCTGTAAGCGGCCGTAAAGGGGTGCTCCGAGGTTCAGGTGTTTGATAGTCTCGCGGGTCGGTTTCGAAGCTTAGGGTATCGATTTGAACCGCATCCGTTGAATCTGCTTGACGGGAAAATTGTGAAGATTGAATCAGCGCATATTGATGGCGAGCTGGAAGCGAATCACAAAAAACTGCGATTAAATCGCTTGCTGAAGGTACGGCTGTAAAATCGAATACGCGTTTGTTTTCGCCTGTGGTTTTATCGACGATTTGTAATGACATTTTGCTCAAAAACTGCGGTTCCGGAGGGGATGAATATTGAATTAAAAGGCGGCCGTGATCTATCGCCTTTGCCGCGCGGAATTCAGCCTTTTGAGCAAGGCTTGTTGCAAAAAGTTTGATCAATACTTTCTCGTTTCCTGTTTTAACATTGAGAGAGGGTAGGCCAAATGGTTCATCGGGTTCGAGTCTGCGATTTTGGTTTTTATCTTCAAAGGAGAAAAGCAAATAATTTCCTTCTTGAAGATAACTTAGCTCGAAACCACCGAGTTCATCCGTTTGAGCAATGTAATCCGGTGTTTGTGAATTCAGAGATAGGGTATCAAGGTTTAATAAACTATCAGCCACAAATGCAAACACTGTTGCACCTTTAAGCCTTCGATTGTTCACTCCAAAAACCGTTCCTGAAATTTTTCCAGAGTCAATGACGGCACCCGTTGAAAAGGCAAAAGTGAATGATTTCGGAATCGGATTTCCACGAAAATCTTTGAGCGCATTGGTAACAGTGTAGGTATAAGTCCGGTTTGGTTTGAGGGGTTCTTCAAAAATGATTTCTACTTCTTTTCCACTCCACACAATTTCGTATTCAGAAACCGTTGGTGCGAATACAAGTGCCGATTGGAGCGATGAGCGATTCATATACTTATCAAATTCTATGGTAATTCGATCGCCCTTAAAATAAACGGTTCCGGAATCCGGTTTTACCGTAAGTACCTTTGGGGGTGTGGTATCGCCCGGGCCACCACTTGGGGCCTGATCAAATGCACAGCTACTCCATTGTGCCACTCCAACAATAAGTGTTAATAGGAAAGTAAGTGTGTATGAAAATCGTGTTCTCTTTTTTGGCACAAGTGACCCTTAAACCAGATAATTGATTAAGCTTATTTGAATGCAAAAAAACTTCAAACGAAAACGAAAGGGAAATAAAGGAAATGCGAAAAAAATCATTCACCCGTGTTCATCTTCCTAAAGATAGAGTAACGGCGAAAATTATGTGTGGTCGATTGGTCGGCTTTTTTTATCTTTAGAGCGATTGAAAAAAGGAGTGCCTTAAACTGCGCTCCTTTATTTTTTTGTCGAATTTTTTCGTAAGGTCAAATATCGAAGAACGGGTCAAATATGCTCTCACAGCTTTATTCCGCCGCTGTTCAAGGGGTGGATGCGTTAAAGATTGAAGTTGAAACCAATTTGGATAATGCGGTTCCAATGTTTGTGGTTGTCGGTTTACCCGATAGTGCCATTAAGGAAAGTAGGGAGCGAGTTTTAACCGCGTTGAAAAATGCAGGGTTTGCAATCCCTCCAAAAAAAATCACTGTGAATTTAGCGCCTGCAGATGTTCGTAAAGAGGGAACGGCTTTTGATTTACCCATTGCAATGGGCATTTTGGCTTGCACAGGTGTGATTGAAACGGAAAGTTTACGCAAAACACTCATCTTAGGAGAATTGGCTTTGGATGGGGCTTTGCGTCCGGTTTCAGGGGTACTACCAATGGCAATTATGGCTTCTAAAGAAGGTCTCACTTCGGTCATTTTACCAAAGGAGAATGCCCGTGAAGCGGCCGTTGTTGGGGCAATGGGAAAAGAGATAAAGATATTTGGCGTTGGCTCGCTTGCAGAGTCTGTTGAGGTTTTGAATAAACTTTCAACCGAGCCGGAGTCGCTTAGGCCAGAGGAAGTTCGTTCAAATGAAGTGTTTCGAAATGTCGCGCATTACTCGGTTGATTTTGCCGATATCAAAGGGCAAGCTGAGGCGAAGAAAGCAATGGAAATTGCAGCAGCCGGTGGGCATAATATTCTTTTGATAGGGCCGCCGGGAAGCGGGAAGACAATGCTCTCAAAGGCGTTGGTTGGAATTTTACCGCCGATGCTTTTTGAAGAGGCACTTGAAACGACAAAAATTTATTCAGTAGCTGGGTTATTACCCGGAAATACAGCGCTTGTTACGGCACGCCCGTTTCGAAGCCCACATCATACTTCGAGCAGTGTTGCGCTGATTGGTGGTGGAAACTTGGCAAAGCCCGGGGAAGTAAGCCTTGCCAATAATGGCGTTCTTTTTTTAGACGAATTGCCAGAGTTTTCTCGGACGACGCTTGAAGTAATGCGTCAGCCCTTGGAAGATCGAGAAGTAACGATTTCACGAGCGGCGATTTCACTGCGTTATCCGGCGAGGTTTATGCTTGTGGCAGCAATGAATCCAAGCCCCGCAGGCGCGTTAAAAGACGACAGTGGGAACTTAACAGCGTCTCCGCAGCAGATTCAGCGGTATCTCTCGCGAATTTCGGGGCCTCTACTTGATCGAATTGATATTCATATTGATGTGCCTAAAGTGGAACATCAAGAATTGCTTTCAAAAAATTTGGCTGAAGATTCGATTTCGGTAAGAGCTCGGGTCATTGAAGCTCGCGAAATTCAACAACGGCGGTTTATAAATCATCGTGAACAAGGGATTTTTTCAAATGCGCAAATGGATGCAAAACTTATTCGTGAGTTTTGCAAACTTGATGAGAAATCGGAGCAGAAATTACTTGAAAGTATGAAACGATTGAATCTCTCCGCTCGTGCGCATGACCGAATCTTAAAAGTTAGCCGAACAATTGCCGATTTGGATAAATCGGAATCAATCAGCATTAAACATTTGGCGCAAGCCATTCAATATCGAAGCCTTGATCGTGAGTTTTGGAATTCTTAAGGAAAACCATAAGGTTCTTTCGCTTTGCGATCTGGGAAATTTCACACTTTAAGTATTAATCAAGTGTTTCAAATTCAAAAGAAAATTCAAAAAGGATTTACGAACACCTTCAATCTTCCAATTTTGAATAAGATTGCATTCAGAACGAATTGCGTTCTTTTTTTTGCATTCCTTTTTTCATTTGGTTCGTTAAGAGCACAGGAAGTCACTTTTTACGAAAATCCTGCGCTCCAAGGAGCGTTCAGGCAAGGTGGGGGCGTGTATTTCCCACTGTCTTCCAAGCAACCAAAAATCAACTTGAATGGAAGTTGGCAGGTGATTTTTCAAAATGGAAAATCAGAATCAGTTTCGGTTCCATCGTCAGTTCACGGTAAGGAGATTCTAAAATTTCAGCGCGAATTCGATTTACCGCGATGGGCAGAGGGAAAAGAGATTTCGCTTGTCTCTGAAGGAATTTCGAATCAATGCGAAATCTTTATCAATGATCAGTTTATTCGGCTTCATGTAGGAAGCGGATCCCCTTTTCAATTGGTGATTCCGGCCGAGTATCTCCGATTTGGTGAAAAGAATTTGATTTCAATCACGGTTGACCCTAATCTTTACATTGATGGTTCAAGCATTCCGACGAGAGCCGAAGCTTATGACTATAAAAATTTCACCGGCATTTTTCGTGATATTTATTTCACCATCAAACCTGAAATTCATTTCGAAGAAACCAAGATTATAACGGAATCTTTGGCGAGAGCTGCAGATAGTTCTATCTCTGCCTTGATTTCAGTTTCCACAAAAATAAAGTCGTTACCTCTTCAAAAAACTTCGCTTGATAACGATTCATTACGAAATGCAAAGTGTGTACTCTCGTTGTCGGTTTTTCAGAATGATACACTCACGATTGTACGTTATCCTAAATTGATGACTTTTCAGTTGGCAGGAGATCGAATTTTTGCGGAATCGTTCTCGCTTACAGTCCCCTCCGTGAAACCTTGGAGACCAGAGTCGCCGAATTTGTATAGAGTGATTTTTGAATTACGAACCGAAGCCGGATTATTATTGGATGAAGCCGTTGTTTCTTTTGGATTTAGAAAGATAGAAGTCAACAATGGGCGATTTTGCTTGAATTCAGAGCCGTTTCAATTGAAAGGGGTGACGGTTGCAGAACTAGACGAAACCGCGGGAATATCGCTCTCCCGACAAATGATCTTGCGAGATGCACAAAGCGTAAAAACCTTAGGCGCAAATGCCGTTCGGTTCAGAAGAATTCCGGGGCCGGAGTGGCTTTCTTTGTGTGATAGTTTAGGGATATTTGTTTTGCTCGATTTTCCTGTAGATCGTGTTCCTTCACCTATACTTTCAACAAAACGCTTTTTAGAAAATGCGGTTGCTTATCAACGGCAAATTATCGCTGCGACACAACTTCATCCTTCAATTTTTGCTTACGGATTTGGAAGTGGGCTGGATCTTTCAGACCCAAAGTCGGCAGTTTATCTCGATTTTCTCAAAACGGCTTTTTCTCAACAAACCCGCGGGTTGTGCTTTTTTACGCCAAAAGAATTTGTCCCCGGAGATGATTTTTATCGAAAGGTCGATTTTCTTGGGTTGGGCATTTTTGAAGGAACCTTAAGCGAATTTGAAGAAAAGCTTCGTAAAGCAAGAGCCACGTTACCTGAGCCGATTCCTTTGGTGATAACAGAATATGGCACCCTCACTGAGCCTGATAACCATAACGGATACAGCGATACTCGCTCATTAGAGTATCAAGCAAAGTATGTGCTTGACCGGTATAAAGTAATTGCCGCGAAATCGCTTACGGAAACAGATGCCCCACCGCCGCTTGCCGGAAGTTTTTTTCAAACACTCTATGATTATCCCGTAGAGATTGAATTGCTTTCTACTGCAGAACATTCAAATCCCTCACTACTTACAATGGGGCTTTTAACCAGCGCTCGAGAAAAGAAAGATGCCTTTCAAACCGTGAAGTTACTTTATGCTTCAGAGCGTGTTTATAATCCTCCAATCGGCAGTGCCGAAGAGGATTTCTCACCCTCGCTCATCATCACCAGCATTGTTCTAACCCTGATTTTGATTTATCTCCTGAATTCAAACAAAAGAATTCGGGAAAATCTCCCTCGTTCACTAACGCGGCCATTCAGCTTGTATATGGATATACGGGATATGCGCATCTATAATTTTGACCCGATTGTTCTGAATGCCATTTTAGGGATGATTTGGTCTTCAAATCTCATTGCCATTCTTTATAGTGCACGATTGAGCCCGATAACAGAATTTTGGCTTGGGCACATTTTTGGTAATGGTACTTTGAAAACTATTGTTAATGCCTTTATTCTTAATCCAATCCTTGGCGTTGTGGTTTTGGGGCTTTGCCTTTATTTATTCACATTTTTAATTGTTTATCTCATTCTATTCATTTTTTGGGTGATGGGAAAAACGCGCGTCAAATTTGTTCAAATTTCAAATTTGCTCACTTGGTCTTGCGGGCCGTGGTTCACCCTTGTATTTGCATCTGCTTTTATCGACCGGTTGGAGAGTAAGTTTTTCATTTTTACTGTATTGGCAATTTCGGCTGTCTTTTTTATCCTTTCTTGGATAAGGATTTTTAAGGGACTCTCAGTGATAACTGAAATAAGTAAAACAAAAATTTATATTGTCGGCCTTTTGCTTTTGGCATTTGTGATTGGTATTCCCGCATATACATTTAATAACAACCGCCAAACAACCGTTTATTTTAAATACTGGCAAAAAGAAAAGCCATAAGATGCCGTGAGGCGAATGTAGAAATTAGCCAAAAGGCGACGGAACAAATATTGAGTTTAATGTAAATCCAAAAAGAAAGAATGTACCTTTCGAAATTAGAAGTTTTCGGTTTCAAGAGTTTTGCGCAACGGATAAATCTTCGCTTTGATAGCGGGCTTACAGCCATCGTAGGTCCGAATGGATGTGGAAAAACAAACATTGTCGATGCCATTCGTTGGGCACTTGGAGAGCAAAAGTCTTCGGTGCTTCGTTCTGAAAAAATGGAAAATGTAATTTTTAATGGAACTAAGGCTCGAAAGCCTCTTGGGATGTCTGAAGTAACGATTACCATCGAAAACACCAAAAAGATTTTGCCCTCTGAATACACCGAGGTTGCGATTACGCGCAGACTCTATCGAAATGGCGATAGCGAGTATCTTCTCAATAAGGTTCCTTGCCGATTGAAAGATATTCAAAACCTCTTTGTCGATACCGGAATGGGAAGCGATGCTTATTCAGTGATTGAACTGAAGATGATCGAACAGATTCTTTCAGAAAACGCCAGTGAAAGACGAAAGTTATTCGAAGAAGCTGCGGGAATATCGAAATACAAACAGAGACGCAAGCAAACTTTCAGCAAACTTGAAACCACTTCTCAAGATCTTGCTCGCGTGAAGGATATCGTAATAGAAGTTGAAAAGAAAGTAGGGAGCCTTGAGCGTCAGGCAAAAAAAGCGGAACAGGCAAAAAGTATTCGCGTTGAACTCCGCGGCCTCGAGATTGATGTTGCAGAAAGAACTCTATTTGACCTTACGAAAAAAAAGGCACCACTTCAACTTTCATTAAATGACGAGGAACGAAAACATACCGAACTGACGGGGTTACTTGCCGAGCTTGATAAAGAAGCCGGCGAAAAATCTGTTGCCGTTTCTGATAGAGAAAAGGAATTGAGCGCACTTCAAAAGGAACTTCAGTATAAGCAAGAACTTGTGGTTCAAACCGAGAAGCAAATGCTTGAAAATGAAACCAGACGGAAGTCGATTTCTGAATTGGTTGCGCGTTCCGAAAAAGAAAGTGCGTTTTTTAGAGAGCGTATATCACAAATTCTTGAGGAGCGCGAAAAGTTGAATTTGATTCTTGAGGAAAAATCAATTGAGCGAAATGAAGCCAAAGCTGCCCTCGAAAAAATGCAGGCAGAGTATCAGGAGCAAGGTCAGGCCCTGCGCGAAAGTCGGTCATTGCTGGAATCGACGAGAACTCATCGACAAAGAATTGCAAATGAAATTTCGAAGTTGAAATTGGAGTCTCAAACATTTGAAAACAGAATTGAAAGTTTTGAAACTCAAATTGCAAGGCAAGCAGAGCGAAAAGCATTTTTACAATCACAACTCGACTCCCGCGCAAGCGAAGTGAACGCCCTTGAAACCCGCCTCGCAGAAGCGAAACTTGGGCTTGCCTCGGCTGAAGAAGAACTCAGCAATGCAATTGTAACTCGCCAATCACTTGAAAAGGAAATCGCTCAAAAAAAAGAGCAACTCTTGCAAGTGCGAGCCGACTACAATTCAAAAAATGCGCGCATTGAGTTTCTTCGATCGTTGCTTGAAAGTTATGAAGGGCTTCCCGAGGGAGTGAAGTTTCTTGACAAACAGGTGCTGAACGGCAATGATCGTAAATATGGCTTGGGAACGCTCTCCGATTTAATTTCGACGGATGAGGCTTATGCAATGGCTGTGAATGCAGCACTTGGTGAAGCACAGAATTATTATGTTTCACGCTCTTTGCCAGAGGCCCTTGCTGCAATTTCAGAGTTAAAATCTTCTTCGAAGGGGAAATTGACATTTATCGTTTTGGATCAAATCGGTGATGTCCCCGCCCTTCAGATTCCGGAAGGATTCACGAGTATCGAAAGTTTGATTCGTTCAAAAAATGAAATTCGCCCACTGCTTCGGCTCTTGCTAACAAATATGGTGCTTGCGGAGTCGCTGACGGCCGCCCAAGAAGCGGCAAAATCGCAACCCGGATTCACCTATTGCACACCCGAGGGTGAGCGATTTGCTGCAAATGGTGTGATACGAGGCGGAAGCTTTTTGGCAACGGAGGGAATTCGTATCGGTAAACGCGAAGAAATGGAGCGGTTGGTTTCTGAGAAGTTGCGCCTTGAAGGTGAACTGACAGAATTAAAATCTCAAATCGAAGATCGCTCGAGGCGGTTGGAATCAACAACACTGATTTTATTTGAACAAAAAGTGCGCGTTGCCAATCAAAGCTTGAATGAAATTGAAAAAAAACTCTCTCAAATACACTTCGAGCAAAAATCTTACAAAGATGAAATTACATTAATACAAACCAGCGAAGCTGCAGACAGAGCTGAATCCGAAAAACTGGCCATCCGCTTAGCTGAAATTGAACCGGTACTTCGTGGAAAAGAAAAAGAAGAAGCCGAAGAAACCGAAAAACTAAATATTGCTCTTGAATCCTTGACTGCTGAAGAGCGTGAAATCGAACTTGCCTCCGAAAAGGTTCAACGACAAAATATTCAAGTTAAAGAAGCGGAGTATGAAGTAGAGCGAATTAGAACTGCATTGAATCAAAACGCTCAAGATGAAAAAAATTCAGAGCGGCAAATTGAGCGTGCCAAGAGCGATATCCAAAACGCCAATGAAGAAGCTTTTCGTCTTTCAAGCGAACTTGAAACAATGACCAAAAATTTAGATTTGCTTACAACGGAGCGCAGCACTTTACGGCTACGCTTTGATGAGTTAGAAAAGGGCTACAGTCAGATGAAAGGGGAATTAACTCAAGCGGAATCAAAATTGCGTGAAGTTTCAAGAAGCCGAGAAGTGCTTACGCAAATCACATTAACCCTTCAAAAAGAATTGATGCAAATTAATCTTCAGGAAGAAAATCTAAAGCAAACCATCAAAAATGAATATGAACTTGAGCTTGAATTGAAAGAGTTTCCTGAAGAAGAAAGTGAAACGGCACAAGCAAGCAAAACTGAAAAGGCAGAACGCGTTCAAACATTAAAAAATAAACTTCGCTCGTTGGGCGGTGTCAATGAATTGGCGCTTGAAGAATATGAAAAAGAAAAAGAACGATTCGAGTTTTTATCAACCCAACAAAATGACCTTTTGACGGCCGAAAAGGATTTGCGTCAAACTATCGATGAAATCAACAAAACAGCCGTAGATCAATTCGATAAAACCTTTACCCAAATCCGAAGCAATTTTGTAGGCATTTTTCGTGAGCTCTTCAATGAGGGTGACGAGGCTGATTTGGTCTTGCAAGAATCAGATGACCCACTTGAAGCAAGTATCGAAATCATTGCCAAGCCCAAGGGGAAACGCCCCCAAGCAATAACCTTGCTTTCCGGCGGTGAAAAGACTTTAACTGCCACGGCTTTGCTTTTTGCCATTTATCTCGTGAAGCCTTCGCCATTTTGTATTCTCGACGAAGTGGATGCCCCGCTTGACGATGCTAACATTGATCGATTTGTGAAGCTCATTAAGAAATTTGCCAAAGAGACCCAATTCATAATGGTCACACACAACAAGCGGACAATGGAAGCCGCCGGCGTTCTCTATGGCGTTACAATGGAAGAGGAAGGGGTTTCAAAACTTGTGGCAGCAAGGTTTAATGATTTTCATCAAAATTAATTTTTAAGGAATAGAAACAGGTGAAGTATAAAAAACTTTTGCTCTTTGATATTGATGGTACTCTTATCAAAGTTGAAGGCAGCAGCCGAACAGCCTTGATTCAATCGCTTCGAAATGTTTTTGGAACTGAAGGCAACGCGGCAACGCACAATCTTGCCGGAAAAATGGATGGCGGAATCATACGGGAAATTTTGAGTGATGCTGGTTTCTCGAAGGATGAAATTGAAATGAAATTTCATGAAGTGAAGCGGCAGTACATTGATACTTTCAAGCAAAAAGCGGTTCGTGAAGATATTCGAGTACTCCCCGGCGTCGAATCACTTTTGAAACACTTGCACACGAATGGCGATATATTAATTGCCCTGCTCACCGGTAATTTTGAAGAATCTGGAAGGCATAAATTGCATTTACCCGGGCTGAATCATTTCTTCAGTTTTGGAGCTTTTGCCGATGACGCCGAGCGTCGCCCCGAGCTCGTCCCACATGCACGAAAGCGTGCAAAAGAAAAGACGGGAATCGATTTCGATGACCGCGATGTCATTATTATTGGCGATACCGAGCACGATATTACTTGTGCCCTTTCCAACGGTATCCGCGTGATGGCCGTTGCAACGGGCGCTTATTCATTTGAGCAACTCCAATCTTATCAACCGACTATCACGGTAGAAAATCTTTCAAATACCGAAGCCATTTCTAGATTTCTTCTTAACGGGCATTAATTCAAAATCCCTCTTCTTTTTTTTGATTTTCAAAATGACACGTTTGTGTTATTGCCATCGGCATAGTTTTGTCGTAACTAAGCACCTATTCTTGAAAAAGGATTCAAAATTTTTGTCTTTACCAAAACATCCAATAAGCTTCTTTTATCATTCTATATGAAAAGATTGTTATTGACCCTAATCCTGCTTTTTGTTACTTCGTCAATTTTCGCACAAGCGCCAAGCATTACATCGTTTTCGCCTGCAACAGGAGCAGTTGGCACAGCGATTACAATTAACGGAGCAAATTTCAGCACGACTGCCGATTCAAATCGCGTCTTTATTGGCGGTGTAAGAGCCGCAGTAACCGCCGCATCAGCAACTTCTCTTACCGTAACTGTGCCACAAGGCGCCGTTTCTGGAAAACCGTCACTCTCATTGCGAGGCTTTTCGGTTCAAGGAGCAACATCATTTCAAGTGACTTATAGCGGAGCGGGAATTTTTGACCGCGGTTCATTTCCTTTTGAAACGCTCACGGAAGTTGGAACCTCAGCGTATGATGTTGCCACCGGCGATTTCGATGCCGATGGGAAACCCGATGCGGCGGTTGTTAATTACGGCAGCAACACAGTGTCAATTCTTGTAAATCTTACGGCAGCCAATGCTTCAGTTCCTGTTTACGATCGAACCCTTGATTTATCAACCGGCACGAACAGCAATCCAAGAACAATCGAAACCGCCGACATCGATGGCGATGGCAGGCTTGATCTTGTTGTAGGATGTGCAGGTTATATCGCGGTTTTTAGAAACACCACAACTGCTGCCGGTAACCCAACCTTTGCAGCAAGAGTTGAACTTTCTACCCCAAGCGGAAGCGCAGCATATACCAACCGAGATTTGGAAATTGGAGATCTTGATGGTGATGGTAAGCTTGATATAGCCTCGGCGACTTATGGCGAAAATGCAAGAGCCAATGTCGAACTCTTTCGAAACCAGTCAACTGTAGGTGCTATTTCTTTTTCCACAAGAGAACGCTTGACTTCCGGAGATCCGGCGATTACTTGGGGAATAGCAATTTCTGATCTTGATGGGGATGGAAAAAAAGATGTAGCGCTTTCAGTGGATTATAATTCAACAAGCAGCTTGATTCGTGTTTACCGAAACACCAATAACGCGGGAACATTGTTGGCTTCAAACTTTCAATCGCCGGTTAATATTACAGTAGGTGGCTTTCCGCGCGATATTGAGTTTGGCTTTATCGATACCGATACTCGCCCTGATTTGGTTATTTATAACGGTTCAGGAACCATTCAAGTGGCCAAAAATACCGGCTCAAGCGGAACAGTCTCATTTGCAACGCCAATCAGTTTACCGGCCTTAGCTGGCGGTTACAGAATGATTGTGCAAGACATTGATGGCGATAGCAAAGAAGATGTTTTAGTGAGCTACTATTCAGAAACCGAAACAAGTACGCTCGCCGTTTTCAAAAACATTCATTCAAGCACAACCCTTAGCACTGCCGGATTTGAAAGCCCGCTTTCGTTTAGTGTTGGGAAAACACCCTACGGTTTTGCAATCGGTGATATCAATCTTGATTCAAAACCCGATTTGCTAGTTGCCAATCTTTCAATTGGAAACATCACAACAGTTTTGGGCAGAATGGGAACGGCATCGCCGGTTGTGACATCCTTTTCACCCGCAAATGGAAGGATCGGCTCAAGTCTTACGATTTCGGGAAGCGGATTTAGTTCGACTTTGGCACAAAACATAGTATTGATTGGTGGGCGAAGAGCAACAATAACTTCAGCGAATGCAACCAATCTTACCGTAACTGTTCCAAGCGGCGCAGTGTCATCACCGGTGAGTGTAACCGTTGGCGGAATAACGGCGATTTCAGCCCGTCCGTTTGCAATCACCTTTGCAGATAGCGGTACCCTGAATGCAATTGGCTTTTCATCTCGCCAAACTTATGGCTCCGGTGTCAATGCTTACAATATTGCGAAAGGTGATTTTAACAACGATGGAAAAATTGATTTAGCGATTGCCAATTACTCGGCCAATCGCGTTGAAATTTACATCAACCAAGAAACCGGAGTATCGCTGACTCAGAATTCATTTGCTGCACCAATCACATTAAACACCGGTACAAGCAGCAATCCACGCTCGCTTGCAGTGGGCGATTTCGATGCCGATGGATTTTTGGATGTTGCTGCAGGATGTGCAAACACGATTGCCGTCTTCAGGAATACCACCATTGGCTCGAATACTTCTTTTGGAACGGCACTTCAACTCTCTACACCATCAGGCAGTGCGGCATATACGAATCAAGACTTAGAAGTCGGTGATATCGATGGTGATGGCATGCTTGATATTGCTTCTGCGACCTATGGAGGTAATTCACGCGCGAATGCAGAGCTTTTCCAAAACACCTCCTCACCCGGTGTCATCGGGTTTGGGGATATGGTGAGAGTAACAAGCGGAGATAATGTAATTACTTATGGTATTGCAATTGGCGACGCCGATGGTGATGGAAAAAACGATATCGCTTTAGGATTAGACTATAATGGTGTATCAAGTTTGGTGAGGGTTTATCGGAACATCAATCCTGTTGGTGCGTTATTAGCCACTAACTTTGAAACACCAGTTAACATCACGCTCGGTGGAAGGCCATTTGATATCGAATTTGGATTTCTTGATACCGATAATCGAATCGATTTAGCGGCTGTCGATTTCAATGGCTCATTAAGAGTCATGCGAAATACCGGTTCAGCGGAAAATGTGGCCTTTCAAACGCCAATAACTTATTCTATTCCAAACGGGGGATACAATTTAGAAATTGCTGATCTTGATGGCGATACAAAACCTGACTTTGTTCTCACGAATTCTGTCACCAATGCTTCTTCAACAATAACTTTAGTGAAGAACCAAACCACGACCGGTTCATTTAATGCGAATTCATTTGCCGTTGTTTCATCGCCGGCTGCTGGGGTTGGACCTCTGGGAGTAACGGTCGGTGACTTCAATGGTGATGGTAAGCCCGATGTCGCAGTTTCCAATTACAACTCCACCGGTGGTGGTTCATTTACCGTTTTTCAAAACCGCTCAGGTATAGTTTCTCCTACGATTTCATCTTTCTCGAGTGCTTCTGCAACCGTCGGCGCAAGTGTAACCATCAACGGCAGCGGGTTTAGCGCAACACAAGCCAATAACATTGTTTACTTAGGACCGGTTCAAGGAACGGTTACGGCGTCAACGGCAAATTCAGTCACATTTACCGTTCCTGCTTCTGCCGTTTCATCACAAGTAACCGTGATTACCAATGGATTGGCGGTTACATCAGCTGCAGTGCTCAGTGTTACTTATTCAGGCGGTGCTTCTGTCAATCAAGGATCATTCTTCGTTCGCAATTCCTACTCTGCTGGCAATAGCCCTGTTGTCACAGCTGCAGGAGATTTTAATAACGACGGCAAGCCCGATGTTGTGGTTGTGAATCAAAGTGATAACAACGCCGTGGTGTATGTCAATAACTCAGCCAATCAAACGCTTGGTTCTTCGTCGTTTCAACAAGCAGTTGCATTAGGAACAGGAACAAATTCATCACCAAGATCTGTAGCGGTTGGAGACCTCGATAACGACGGTAAATTGGATGTCGTGGTAGGAAGCGTTGGAAAAGTAACGGCGTATCGAAACACCACAAGCGGCACGACAATTACTTTTGCCGTTGGAATTGATTTAACACACGCCAATGCCGATAACCCCGGGTCAAGTTTAGCGATTGACATCGGCGATATCGACGGCGATGGGAAAAAGGATATCGCTGTTGCAAGTTATGGCAGCAACTCACGCGGAAATATCGAAGTGTTTCAAAACCTTTCTGAATCCGGTTCACTGACCTTCACAGATTATATCAGAATTGCTTCACCATTCGCCGCATATAGTTACGGTGTTGCAATTGCCGATTTCGATAACGATGGAAAAAATGATCTTGTCCAATCGTTGGATTTTGCTTCATCGAATTCGCGCGTTTATTTCTACCGCAATACGGGAACACCCGGTTCTATTACACCATCAAATTTCAATACCAGTGTACTTGATTTGGTTACAGGCGGCACTTTAAGAAGTTTAGCCGTCGGATATTTGGATAATGACGCCAATTTGGATGTGGTGGTTGCCAATAACACGGGAACCCTGCTTGCCTTAAGAAATACAAGTACGAGCGGAACAATTGCTTTTGCCACTGCAGTCGCTTACAATGCTGGCGCAAATACAAACTTTGTAGCCATTGGCGATTTAAATGGCGACGGTCGAGCCGATCTAATCTCTGCCAACCGCACAACGCCTTCGTTGATTTACTACCCTAATCAAATGACAACGGCGGGTGCGTTCAATTCCAATTCCTTCACAACCGTTGGGCTAACAAGTGGAAGTTTCCCGCAGTCCCCGGTCATCACTGACTTCGACGCCGATGGAAAACCCGATATTCTTTTTATTAATAACGAAACAACATCCGGCACATTTAGTGTCATTAGAAATAATATCGGGGAATTTGGCGTGACCTCCGTTTCTCCAAGCGGCGGTCAGCCGAATGCCGCAGTAACCATCAACGGGTTTAATTTTAGCGGCAGCCCTGTGGTTCGCTTCGGCACCACGCAAAGCGCAGTGAACAATAGCACTTCAAGTATTATTACGACCAGTGTGCCGGCTTCGCTTTCACCGGGGAAATATTTACTCACAGTTCAAATTGGCGATTTAACTCGCCCTGCGCCGGATTCGTTTACCGTGTTTGCACCCGTGCCAAGCATAACTTCATTTTCTCCCTTAAGTGCAGATACAGGCGCAGTGGTGACAATAACCGGCGTAAACTTCAGAACAACAACTGCTGAAAACACAGTGTACTTCGGGGGTGTCCGCGCAAGCGTATTGACTGCGAGTGCAACACAACTAACCGTTCGGGTTCCAAAAGGTGCACAGTACGCGCCTATTTCAGTCACGACTTTAGGTTCTACGGCGCGTTCGAATTTATCTTTTACTCCCACATATCGCGGACCAAGCGGAGTAACAAGTTTTTCCGACGCTTTTAATGTTTCAACAAGCAGCACCGATAACGTTCAACTTTCTACCGGCAACGCCACGCCCCGTGGCATTGTGACAGGCGACTTGGATAATGACGGTAAACTTGATTTGGTAGTAGCCAATAACACGGCTTCCGGCGGAATCTCTGTTTTCAGAAATACTTCAACCAGCGGCAGTATCGGAAGTGGAACATTTGCTTCGGTCATTACCCTTTCTTCGGGTTCGTTCAACCCGACTTCCATTGATATCGGCGATGTCGATAACGACGGAAAACTTGATATCATTGCCGGATGCGACTCCGCCACAACCACAACCAATTCCGCAGTTTTAGTTTTTAGAAACACGACTTCGACAGCGGGGAGTATTAGTTATGCTTCACCATTCATTATCACTGTAAGGCCGATTGTCTCCATTCGCCCAATTCGCAGCGTCAAACTTGGCGATATCGATAATGATGGCCGATTGGACATTGTCTTTGGCGGACAAAGCACCGCTCAAAGCGTAGGCGTTATCAAAAACAATAGTTCATCTGGCGTGCTTTCATTTGAAACGCCCATTGCTTTTGCTGTAACAAACATTACTGAAAGTATCGCAATCGGGGATATTGACGGTGATGGAAAAAATGATATTGTATCAACCAATTCACAGAATATCGAAGTGTTGAGAAATATCGGCGTTGCAAATACAATTAACGCAAGCACCTACGCAAATTCATTAGTTATCGGGAATTCTGCTGCTAATTTTTCAGCTGTCTCGCTTGCCGATTTGAATAACGACGGCCTGCTTGATTTGTTTTATACCGCCGCAGGTTCGTCAGCAAATTCGATTGTTTCTTATCGAGCTAATCAAAGTGTAATTGGTAGTATCAGTTTTGGAGCCGCGACATCGGTGTTCACTACTTCTTCTTCTCGCTATGCCTATGCCCTTGGCGCAGGAGATTTGGATGGTGATGGAAAAGCAGACTTGATAGCGACAAATCAAGCATCATCGACAGTTTCTCAATTGAACCTATTCCGCAACACCACAAATTCATCAACCATCTTAACGACTTTTGGCGCAACCCTAAATACCTCGACCGCTTCAGCTACCCCACAAGGTGTTGCTCTTGGCGATTTTGATAACGACGGCCGCTCGGACATTGCAATGGTCAATAACACCGGTTCAGGAACATTCAATGTGTTTGTTTTAAGAAATCTCGTGCAAACTTCGATCACAGGGTTTCGGTCACTTTCAGGCTCTGAGATTACAAGCGCGCCGATTGGTAGATCCATCAACATCACAGGGCGTTTCTTTTCAAGTTTCCCGGACTCAAATCTCGTAAGATTCGGAAATGATACCGCACAAGTTCTTGAAGCTTCATCAACACAATTAACCGTTCGGATTCCCGGCAGAACACTGCAAGTAGGAAATATTGTTGGGGTAAGTGTAAAAATTTCCGGGGTTACATACAATTCCACTTCCAACTTTACGATAAGTGCCCCACAAGTCTTGATTACTTCTTTTACGCCAAGCAGTGGAGGAAGAGGTCAATCGGTTCAAATCTCGGGTCAAGATTTCAGCCCGGTTCCATCAGAGAATTCAGTACGATTTGGAAGTGTCGATGCGGTTGTCACTTCTTCTACCGATTCTCAAATTAATACTACCGTTCCAAGCGGGCTTACACCAAGCACCAATGTGACGATTAGCGTTGCCGTTCGTGGTGGAACACGGGTTAATGCTTCAACACAATTTTCCGTTCTTCAGCCTGTGCCAATTATTGCTTCATTCACACCTGTTACAGCAAATCCGGGTCAAAGCATTACAATTCGAGGGAGCAATTTTTCAACAACAGCGTCTCAGAATCGAATCTCATTTGGTGGCGTTTCTGCCGCTGCAACATCAGTTCAAGGCGATACAACCCTAATTGTCACGGTGCCAACAGGAGCCACTTATGCACCTTTGACGTTGAATGTCAATAACAACTTGATGGCGCAGTCTTCGCAAAAGTTTATTCCCAAATTTGCTACGGTAGGTTCAATTCGCGCATCTGCTTTTGCGAATCGAACGGACATTTCATCCGTGAATACCAGTATTAATTTAGAAAGTGTTGATATTGATGGAGATGGGGCGAATGATATAGTTAACTCTCCGGCACAAACGTTTATCAATGCTGTTAGAAACACTTCAAGCAGTAACACAATTTCCTTTGCCACCAGAAATCAAATCAGCGGTGGAAGTTTTACGAGAGGCTTAGGTTATGGCGATTTGAACGGTGATGGAAAAGTCGATTTTGCAACCGGCGATTTCGGTGCAAGCCGTGTGAATGTCTATGTCAATCAATCGACTACAGGTTCATTCAGTTTTGGAACCTCATTTATTTTAACTCTTCCTACAAACGGCTTTTCTCAAAGTGTGAAAATCGCGGATGTCGATGGCGATGGCCGATTCGATATCATCGCAGGCACAAATTTAGGATTAAGCATTTTCAGAAATCTTGGCGGATCTTTGAGTGCAAGTTCTTTTACACGTACAGATATTTCAAGCACAAACGATGGGAATTATCCTTATATCGAAGTCGGTGACTTTAGTAACGATGGAAAACCCGATGTGATTCGCTTGCTTCCACAAACAAATGCTTTTTCGATCTTTACCAATACATCAATTTCAGGAGCCCCTTCTTTTTCTTCACCGGCAACTGTTACAGTAAACCCCGGATTACAAGGGTGGGATGTTGATGCGGCAGATTTTGATCGTGATGGAAAATTAGATTTGGCTGTAACGAAATCGACGGGTAATGCAATATTGATTTACCGAAATACACATACTTCCGGAAACTTAACAGCCTCTTCATTGACCTATACCACAGCACCATTCTTCTCCGGCGCTGGCGTAAGCTCCGTTGCCATTGGTGATATTGATGGTGACGGTTGGGTGGATATTGCCGGGGTAAATTCAACTTCATCAATATCGATTTTCAAAAATCTTTGGGCAACTGCAACATCAGAACCTTTCTTCTCAAATGCCGTAACGGTTCCGATTTCAATATCAAGTGCAGACTTTCCAATTTCCTTAACTGATTTCAATGGAGACGGTAAACCGGAATTGATTTACCCCAATGGAAACAGTGGTATTATTTCAATACTAAGAAACGATGTTCAACCTCCAGTTCCACCTACAATTACTTCCTTTACACCTACTAGCGCCGCCGAAGGCGATGCGGTAACGATTACCGGAGCAAATTTTGACACAAACCCAGAAGGGAATACTGTACGCTTTGGGAGTATTGCTGCAAGCCTCAATACCAATTCCGTTACATCAACTTCTCTTCAAGCCTTCGTTCCGGCAGGTCTTACAGTGGGTTCAAAGGTTAGAATCAGTGTTCAAACCATTGATGGTTCAGTATCTTCTATAGATAGCATGACCGTCTTGCAAGCCGATTTCCGTCCCATCGTTTCAATCAATACACCAACAAGCATATCAACCACATCTGCTGTTGTGAGCGGTACGGTCAATCCAAGAGGAAGGTCAACGACCTATCGGTTCCAATATGATACATCATCAACGTTTGAAACCGCTTTTTCTACTTCCCAAATTAATGCCGGCTCTGGCAGCTCTAATGTTAGCACAGGAAATGTTTCTTTAACCGGACTGCTTTCAGGTCAAACCTATTTTGTGAGGTTATCCGCTACCAATAGCGAAGGAACTCGGGTTAGCTCAACGCAGACTTTTACAACCCAAGCGTTGCCAATCGTTCAAACGCTTGCAGCGACGAATGTGTCAGGCACATCAGCTACGCTTCGCGGCTCAGTCAATGCACGAGGCATTTCAACAAATGTTACCTTCTCTTGGGGTACCAATCAGTTTTCACTTTCAAACACGACATCAACACAAGTTGTATCGTCGAATTCGGATCAAACGGTGACTGCAACCATAAATATCTCAAATCCCGATCTAACCTATTATTATCGAATTAATGCGAGTAATGTCAATGGGTCAGTTAACGGTAGTACCCTAAGTTTTGTACCTCTTGCTACTTTCCCTCGTCCGACTTCTCCAACCGATTTCGCCTCTAATCAAGGTCCGGAGGTCACTTTCCAATGGTCAGGTTTCAGTAACGATGCACAATCTTATCAATTGGAATTAGCAACACAAGAGTTTTCTGGTGAAAGTGATAACCCAACCACTTTCCGGCGATTTTCAGGCATTACAGTCAATAGTTTTAAGGTCTTTGGTCTTCCTTCAAATACCACAATCTTTTGGAGGGTTAGAGGTCTTCAAACTGGAGGATCAAATACTTACTCACTCTGGTCAAGTTCTTCAACAAGTTTTCCAAATACGAGATTTAGTACCAACTTTAGTTATTCATCGCTTTTGTCGATTTCATCTTCAACCGATACCCGAACGGAAGAGCTGACTTTTACCTCATCCGGATCACCAAATCCTGAAGACTATCGATTGTTTAGCATTCCGGGTGGCGATAAATCAGTTTCGATTATTGGCGGAAAACAAGGGGTGACGTGGAGAACCTTTGCCGATAATGGTGCAGATAACAATTTCTTGGTTGAACTCAATGGAGAAAACGACATCTTTGTTACAGGTCAAGGATACTGGTTATTAAGTACACGCCTTATCACGATTCCTTACAATACCTTGGGTCAAATCAGTGGCTTTCAACGGGTATTGCCTCGGAATTCCGCATCATCTTCAGAGTTTAGAATTGTTCTCAATCGAAATACTTGGACAATCATCTCTAACCCCTACCTAAGTGATATCAATTGGTCCGGTGTTGTAAGTGCAAATTCACTCCCTGCAAATGCTGTGATTTGGGAGTTTAACAACGGCACTTGGAGCCAAGCAACTACGATGAAACCTTTCCGTGCTTATTACTACCGAGCTTCCACAAGTCCGACAAGTGAAGAGCCAACCCTAAGACTACCAACCTCGCTCATTTCTTCAGGGACATTGGCAACCTTAGGTGAAGGCAACTTGGAAAGTCAAACTCAGAATAGCAATTCGCTTTATGATTGGAGAGTGAAAATCTCAATGAAGTCTTCGTCATATACTGATGGCGATAACTACATTGGTATCAGCAAAGCTGCATCCGATAAATTTGATGAACTTGATACTTACAAGCCGCCGATTCTTGCAAATCAAACAGCCATCGTCTTCAACCGTAAAAATTGGGATGAAAATTACACCCTATTCAGTGGTGATATTCGCGAGTCCATCGGTAACGGTCAAGTTTGGGAAATGACCGCTTATCATACCAAGCTTACCCGTTCTTCGCTTGAGTTTGAAAATATCCATCAGATTCCTGAGCAATACGATGTCAAACTGATTAATGTAAAGAACGGAAATGAAGTTATCGACCTTCGCAATAAGTCTAGCTATTCATATATGGCTGCAAATCGTGAAATGCCGTTCAAAGTAATTGTCGGAGAAAAAGCTTTTGTCGAATCTGAATTGAAACGAATCTTGCCAACGAATTATTCGCTTTCGCAAAACTTCCCGAATCCATTTAACCCATCAACAAGCATTGCCTATGCCTTGCCTTCGCAAAGCAGAGTTTCACTTGAAGTCTATGATCTCTTAGGGCGTAAGGTTGCCATATTGGTCAATGGTATTCAAAATGCAGGCTCATACACCGTCGGGTTTAATGCGTCAAAC
The DNA here is from genome assembly GCA_033763895.1 of Chloroherpetonaceae bacterium. Taxonomy (NCBI): domain Bacteria; kingdom Pseudomonadati; phylum Chlorobiota; class Chlorobiia; order Chlorobiales; family Chloroherpetonaceae; species Chloroherpetonaceae bacterium. The sequence goes on from JANRJQ010000010.1 coordinate 116,193, forward strand.
CTTGCCAGTGGAATGTATATTTACCGAATCTCGGCCAATCCAATTGGTGTTGAAAGCAGCCCATTTTCTGAAACCAAAAAAATGGTTTTAATCAAATAAAAATTAAAGCACTAAATTCAAACAGTTTTGCAAAAGTTAATTCCTCTTGCGAAATTCTTTGATTCAAAACAAAGGAGAAAAAATGATTAATAACATCCGTAACCGAATTCGCATCTTTTCTATGCTCTTGCTCTTCTGCATGAGTCTTATTTCAATTGATTGCGCCATTTTTGGTGCCTTAGAAGTTATGGCACAATTGGGCGGTAAGAAAAAAACAACCCAAACACCTTCACAAACTCAAACACCTTCAACATCAAACCCAAAACCAGAGAGCCAATTTCAAAACCAATCAAGCGCGGGATTCAGAGGTGTTACTGAAAATGTTTCTGTTTCAGGTGGCGAATCAGTGACTATCAGTAATGTAAACACCGGCGAAAATCCGGATTATGTCGTTATTCGATACAATATCCCTTCATCGAACTCTGACCAAGAATATGAAATCAATGCCTATCAATTAAGCGGTCCTCCTGACTCGAATCCTGATCGAAGAAAGCTTGACTATGTTCGCGGTACAGGAACCGGGCTTTTTGCTAGCTACGGAGCAGAGCGTGTAATTGCTTGGAATTTGAGAGCGGATACCTCTTCTAATAGTCGAGCAAGAGAGTATTATCAAAGAAACAACCGCTTTTATGTTCAAATTACTGCCGAGGAAGCAGGCGGAGGCGGCTTTTTCTCAACCGTTCTCTTTTTAGGTCTTATTGGCGGGGCAGTGGCTTGGTTTATCGGCGGTCAAGATAAAGACCAATCGGTTCCAACAATTCCGGCTCCGAGTGGAACTCGACCCCCAACATTGTAAGGTGTGATTTGAAACAACACTTGTGGCTTACCTTGAAACAAACCCGAGAAAATGACACAATTATGTCATTGGAAGGCTAAATATGATGTTTTATATTAGCTCGTCTAAACTTCACAAGCCGAAAAGCGTAGGAGTTTTTCGTTGAGTCTCTTAAGATCATCAACAGCAGTTCTTTCCAAATAATAATCAGTCTAACAATCCTAATTGGAGGTTTTTTTATATGCGTAATTTACTTTCTTTATTTATGGCTTTGCTTCTCTTGGTCGTTACCACAGGCTGCGGTGGCGGCGGTGCTGCAACAACCAAAACTTCAGGTGAATCTGAGGGTGATGATAATGTAGAAGTGAATACTCCGCTTACAGAGTACAATAATCTCGCCGGTGAGTATGAAAAAGATGGTGCAGTCGTTGTCGTTGGTGTCGGTGAAGGCTTAAAAGAAAGCATCGCTTATACCAGTGCCCAAACACGTGCAGCCGGTCAATTGGCAGTTAAATATGAACAACGCGTTGAAACGGTTCGTAAAGATATGCAAGAACAATTAAGCTCAAATGTTCAAGGTGGAACACCCGAGCTTAATGAATACTTTAGCAATGTAGTAAAGGTAAAATCTAAGCAAACCTTGCAAGGCGCCAAAGTCTTTAAGACCAAAACACTTTTCAGCAAGAAGAAAGGGATGTACACCGTCTATATGGTTTACGGTATCGACCCGAAAGCTGTCGCAACCTCTATCGTTTCAGAAGCCAAGGCTCAACCGCAATTGTATGCGCGTTTCCGTGCAACTCAAGCCTTCAAAGAACTTGAGCAGGATATGGAGTCAATGGATCAGCCCAAATAAATCTGGTTTGACATTTTTATTGAAAGGGGAAGCACGGTCTTCCCCTTTTTATCTTTCGCCAACTGATTTTCTTTATATCAAAATTGATATGAAAAAAAAGCTACTCCTCTGTATTGCCATAGTAACATTTATTCCTCAAGTAATTTTAGGACAAACCTCCTATCCAAAGTGGTTTTTATATCCCGGCAAATATCCTGAATTTCATAATGGTTATACTTTTGGAAAAAGTGATGCATCTGTGGATGCAGAGCGTACTTATTGTGTTTTCAAGAAATGTATTCTCGATGGTACTCTTACCGTATTTTTACGCGAAGATGGATACCCCGATTTAAGAGATAGCGACTATCATTATTACTTTGATCAAGAAGAACTCGATGCTATAACCGGCAAAATGATTTTCCAAGATGGGTTTGTGACCAATGTGCTTCGCCGTGAAATCATTGGAATTTATTCGCTCGATCAGATAAGTTTACCCGATGAAGCAAAAGAAGTGGTGAGTTTGCAAACACTTCCGATGCCTGAATGGGTTCAGCGCGATGTTTGGGAAGATGGTGGCTATATTTACGGGGTAGGCAGATTTCAAACCTCAGGAAACTTAAATGATGCGTGGAAAACTACCGAAGAAAGAGCCATTTTTGGAATCTTAAACTTTACTGGCGTAAAATTTTTTGTGAGTAGGTTTCAAGAGGAAACCGGGAGAAGTGAAGAAGTCAATCAACAGGTTCAAGCCTATAAACTCAGATTCAGAGTCAATGACATTGAAATCGTTGAACGGTGGTTGAACTTAGAAACACAGTCATCTTTTGTTTTAGCACGAATTAAACGGGTAAATATTCTTACTCCGGCAACTGCACCAAAAGCTCAGACTAAACAACTTCCGAAGCAAAACACAGCACCGGGAAAACCCGCTTCAACTGGTAACTTTCAAGAAACTGCAAGACAAGAGACAAGTGAAAAAAAAGAATCAAAATCAACATTACCTGAGGCAGATACCACTAAAAAAAAATCTGTGAAGCCAACTGCAAAAAAATCTACAAAGAAAATTCAGCCTAAATGATAAGACTGAGGATGGTAAGAAATAAATCAAGCAAGTTCTCTCACTCGTTAAGTGAAAACCATCTTACCGGTAATGAAAGATTCGAAACTCATATTCTTCAAGATTGAGCTTTAAATTTCCATCCTTGGTTGGTAATATTCTTTCAGGCGTAAAAGCATCGTGCAACTCCTTTTCAGGGTCTAATCGCACAAATCCAGAAAATGGACGATTGGTTACATTAATAATTACAACCATTTTATCTTTTCCTTCTTCGCGCAAAAAAGCATACACGGTTTCATCAGAAGATGTTTTAACGCGTGTCATTTTTCCACTTGAAAGTGAAGGATGTTTTTTCCTTAAAGTCGCAAGCGTTTTATAGAAATTTGTAAACTCCTCAGAAAGTGCCGTATTCCACAAGATCGGAGCTTTTTCAAAAAGACTTAACTTGCGAGCATTAAGTACCTCATCCCCATTATAAAACAATGGGACGCTTCGTATACTTTCCGCTCCGCCTACTGTAAACACCAAAACACCGGCGGCTTTAATGGCATCTTTATTATGGAAAACCTCCATTAAGGTTCCATCTTCCAACTGTTTGTCATGATTGGTCATAAACCGAAGACGTAAAGACCCCTTTGGAAATAGTTTTGACTCTGACTCAAAAAGTTTATCGAAATATGCCGGTTGTTCTTTTCCGCTAAAAACTTTCTTTATTGCCTCGTAAAGATTCCAAGAATATGAAATATTAAACCCACTAAGGTGTAATTCGGGAGTTGTTCCTTCCGCAAGCGCACAAAAATCGGAGCGAACTGCGCGAATCGATTCAAATGCAGTTTTCCAAAAATCGAAGGGAACCATTTCTGCGACATCGCAGCGATACCCATCAATTCCAAACTCTTTAACCCAATAAAGCATTGCTTCCGCCATATAAGTTCGTAACTCAGGCATAGAATAGTCTAATGCCGCTACATCGCTCCAATCTTGCATTGGAGGAATTATTGAGCCCGAACTGTCTCTTTTATAATACTCCGGATGGGATTTCATAAGAACATGATCCCACGAGGTGTGATTCCCAACCCAATCAAGCATCACGCGAAGCCCAAGTTGATGCGCTTCTTGAACAAAAATTTTGAAATCTGCTTTTGTCCCGAGATCAGGTGAAATTTCATAGTAATCTTTCACTGAGTAAGGGCTTCCGACACTTCCTTTGCGTTTAATTTCTCCAATCGGGTGAATCGGCATAAGCCATATTACCGTAACACCCATCTCTTTAATCTGAAGAAGTTTTTGGGTAAGTGAAGAGATGTTTCCCGCAGGCGTGAAGTCTCGAATGAAAATTTCATAAATAACCGCATTCTTAATCCAATCTGGCGGAGTAGGTGCAGTTTCATTAGAGAGTGCTTTAGGAGATTTGGCATAACCTCTGAAAAAAAACAAGAGCGTTCCTATAAAAGCAACAAAAAGAATAAGTAGAACAAAAAAAAGTTTCATTGAAAGAGCGTTTCAAACTAAGTTGTTATTGCACATATTGCAAAAAGATAAATTAAACTACGAACAACTTAGACCATAACAAACCGTTGATCCGTTCCGTTGCCTTTATCGCCTACAATCTTCTTTTTCCACTTTTCAGGCTGATAGTCCGAATTCTTGCCTTGTATTCCCCAAAAATTAATAATAGTCTTTCTGCACGTGAACATCTCTTTGAATCGTTGGAAAAAAAATTGTTGGCGTTTAGAAATCAAACCAACAAAAATCTTCCGACAATTTGGTTTCACGCAGCTTCTGTCGGCGAATTCGAACAAGCAAGACCGATTATCGAAAAGTTAAAAGAAACCGACGAATTCCTTCTCGTCATCACCTTCTTTTCACCGTCAGGTTATGAAGCGAGAAAGAATTACCCCGATGCAATCGTTTGCTACTTACCCGAGGATTCTATCTTAAACGCAAAGCGATTTATTGACATCATTAAGCCGGAAATAGCGGTATTTATGCGCTACGATGTTTGGTTTAATCATCTTTTTTATGCAAAAAAAAGCGGTGCAAAAACCTGTCTGCTTGCCGCGACCTTAAACCCGGAAGGCTATTACTTTAAACCTATTCTTAAACATTTTTACAAGGCACTATTTGATATGTTTGATGTCATTGGTACATCGTCAGAAAGCGACTATCAAGCATTTCATTCCTATCAATTTTCAGATGAGAAAATTTCTCTAACAGGAGATCCAAGAATCGATCAAGTCATTATTCGCTCACAAAAGAACGATCAAAAAAAATTTCAATTTGAATCATTTTTCCTTAAGCGATGGGTTTTTGTTGCAGGGAGCACTTGGCCGAAAGATGAAGCGTTCATTTTGGAAGCAGTGGCAAAAAATCTCTCAAAACTTGAAGAAAAAAAATTTTCATTGATAATCGTCCCTCATGAAATCAATGCGTTGAAAATTAACGAGCTATTAAAAAAATGCCGTCAAAAAGGGCTCACACCAAAATTGATTTCTCAGCTCAATACAATAGGGGAGGAAGGATTCTCAGAAGGACAGACCGCCGCTAATGTATTAATAATAGATGAAATTGGTTATCTCTTTGAACTCTACGCTTTAGCTAAAGCCGCTTATGTGGGAGGAGGTTTTGGTGTTCATATTCATAATATTCTCGAGCCTGCGGTTTATGGAATTCCGGTGATTTGGGGAAAAAAATGTCACAAAGCGCACGAGGCCGGTATTCTTGAAAAAATCGGAGGAGGCGTTCGGCTTTCTGAATATGAAACCGCGTTACTGCTTTTTGAGAAGTCTTTGCTATCTCTGGTCGCAAATGAAGAAGAGCGGATATCAATGGGAAAAAATGGGCGAGAATATGTGTTCTCTCAATTCGGTGCCGCCGAAAGAAGTGCAAAAATTATTCAAAGTTTTTTGAGGGACTTCAAAAGCAAGAAACGGTACAATCCACCATACTGAAAAATTATGTAACTTTGCATCCATCATTTCAATTCGACCTGATTCATAATGCCCAAGCGTAAAGACATCAAAAAAATACTTGTTATCGGTGCTGGTCCAATCGTAATTGGTCAGGCCTGTGAATTCGATTATTCAGGAACTCAAGCCTGCCGTGCGTTAAAAGACGAGGGTTACACTGTAATTCTTGTTAATTCGAACCCCGCTACAATCATGACAGATTTAGAGGTGGCAGATAAAACTTACATCGAGCCAATTACGCCGGAGTACGTGGAAAAAATTATTAAGCTCGAAAAGCCGGATGCGCTTTTGCCAACAATGGGTGGGCAAACTGCTCTAAATGTTGCAGTAAACTTAGCTGAATCAGGCGTCTTGGAAAGAAACGGTGTTGAACTGATAGGGGCTAAACTAAAGGCAATTAGAAAAGCAGAGAATCGAGAACGCTTTGCCGAGGCAATGAAAAAGCTCGGGCTCGAAGTGGCACGAGGGTTTTTTATACGCTCTGAAGATGAAGCAAAAGATGCATTTGATAAACTAGGACTCCCAATTGTCGTTAGACCTTCATTTACACTTGGAGGCACCGGCGGCGGCATCGCTGAAACCGAAGAAGAGTATTTTGATATCATTCGTCGAGGTCTTTCTGCAAGCGCCATTGGTGAAGTCTTGGTCGAAGAATCAATTGTCGGATGGAAAGAATTTGAACTTGAAGTTATTCGAGATTTAGCCGATAATGTCATTATTGTTTGCTCCATCGAAAATTTCGATCCGATGGGCGTTCATACCGGAGATTCCATTACCGTTGCGCCTGCTCAAACCCTTACAGATAGGCAATATCAAGCTCTTCGCGATGCCGCCATTCGTATCATTCGAGAAATCGGCGTCGAAACAGGTGGCTCAAATATTCAATTTGCGATCAATCCAGAGAATGGAAGAATGATCGTAATTGAAATGAACCCGCGTGTTTCAAGAAGTTCCGCTTTGGCCTCGAAAGCAACGGGTTTCCCGATTGCGAAAGTCGCTGCAAAACTTGCTGTAGGTTTTACACTTGATGAAATTAAAAACGATATCACAAAAACTACCCCCGCAAGTTTTGAACCCACAATCGATTACTGTGTCGTGAAAGTGCCACGATGGGATTTTGAAAAATTTAAGAATGTAGATGATGTTCTCGGAGTTCAAATGAAATCAGTTGGCGAAGCAATGGCCTTTGGAAGAAATTTTCGAGAGGCCATTCAAAAGGCGCTTAGGTCACTCGAAATTGGCCGTGCAGGATTTGGTGCTGACGGAAAAGATCGAATTAATATTTTTGGACTTACTGAGGCCCAAAAAGCAGAAGAAAAACAATCATTGTTGCAAAAAATTAAAAAACCAACTTCCGATAGAATCTTCTTCATTCGTTTAGCCCTTCTTTCAGGAGCCTCGATTGAAGAAATTTATTCTACAACAAAAATTGACCGTTGGTTTCTTCACAACTTGAAACAAATTACAGATATGGAACTTGAATTGCGTGCTTTAGCGGTTTCCTAAAGTAAATTTTCATCAAGGGGGAGAAAAATACAATTGAAATCTCAGAAAAGTCCCCTAACTTTTTATTTCGCTTTTCGTCTATTCCAATTAAGTCTATTTCTCTTAACATCATTCAATTTGTATCAGTTAATGGAAATGATGTTCAATAGCGAAAGAGTCGTCGTTGAAAAATCCAAGAAATAAAAGGCATGCAAAATAATTCATCCGAAAACGGCTCAAAAAGTAAAGTTCATTTCACGAATCCAATGCAACCAATTCAAAAAAATTCTACTTTTGGCGCGGCTTGGTGGGAAGAGTCAATTTCAAGAAGAAGTGCCCTACAACGCACATTAAGTATTGGCGCAATTCTTGCCCTTGCTGGAATCTCACAAGGATGCGACGAAGAAGGTGAACCCGATTCCCTTGATTTGCAAAGAAGCGAAGGGTGGAATTTTGGCGCAACTGATAAAAAACTCTCATTCCCCAATCAAGTGAATGAAGATAGCAGCGCGAGCACGGAATGGAAAAAATTTGTTTCTCCCGCAGCCCTACTTAAAGTTTATGAACCTAAAAACACAAAGTGGTTACCCTATTTTGTCCCCACTTTGGTTCAGTCTCTTTCCTCTGATTCGCTTAGAAATGAAATGGCACTAAATTTTACGCTTGCAATGAATACCGCGTACAGTCGTGGGCTTGGAATGCGTGAAATGATTAAACGAAGTGAGTCACCTGAAAAGAATATTTATGTGGTTGACCTTTCCGGTGCCGAAACCGTCGCTTTTGCCGCTGCTTTAGCTGATGTGGTGGATGTCGTGCCGACATTCGATAATTTCCCTCACCCTTTAGGTGTTGTACCCTCTCATAAAGTGTTATCGGCAATGCTGTATTATGCTGCTGAAATTGAGAAAAAGAAATCGTCCCGCCCTGAAAATGCTCCGGCTTTATTCTTACTTGATAGCGATAGACTTCTGCCTTATATCGATGATGGAAATGTGTTTGATAATCGCTACACTGCCAAAGTGCCTACTTCTGCGAATCTAAAATCTTTAGGCATTTCGGGAATTCTATACCTTTCGCCTGATGAAAGTAGAAACGAAGAATTGGATGATTTAAATGATGAATTTGCTTCTTACAAAGATGAAAATCTTTCTGTCGCAATGCTTCATCTCTCCGACTTTAAACCCCTTGAAAATGAGCCCGCCACAGCAAGTTTGAATGGATCTACATCAAAAAATCAAGCTGTTGCAGAAAATTTACCGGCTTCACTTCCGAATGGAGCAGGAGCAGCCGCTCCGGTTTACTATTATGGTGGTGGCGGTTCTTCATTCCCTTGGTTTTTTCTTTGGTATTCGATGATGCGACCTTCGCCGATGTTTTATCCAGCGTGGAGCCCATCTTACTATGCGCCGATGAATAGCCCTCGGACTTTAACTCGCCCAAACTATCAACCGGTTCGCAGGCCAACAGTGTTCTCTTCTCGAAGTGTCGGAGGAAAATCTGGAATTGGTAAAACCAAACCAAGCGGTTTCGGTCGTGTATCACAACGAAGCGGAAACACCAGATATTCCAGAGCAATGTCTTCAAGTCGTAGAAGTGGCTCTTGGGGAAGAAGTGGCGGATGGTTCTCATCTTGATTTGAGGTTTTTTTCAGAAAAAAGAAACAGTAAATTCCATTTTTAGAGAATTTCAGGAGTATGTCGCTTCATCGATTTATTCACCCAAACTTAATCTATGGCTTCACGAATTTTATTCGAAAACCTGCAAGCATTGAATTCAACTTCACTTTGCCGCAGTTCGCTTTTAATCATTCTATTGTTTCTGTTTTCATGTGGAAGCACAAAGGAAGTTTCAGAAGTAAAAAACATTCAAACCGAAGCTGATGAAACGTTCACCGAGCGTAATCGGGAAAAGGCTTTGCAACTCTTCGTTTCAGGGGCACTCTTTGACGCCAAAGAACAGTACTCTCAAGCGGTTTTAGAATATCAAGACGCGCTTCGCTTTGCTCCTGATGAACCTGCAATCTATTTCGCACTCGCAAAATCATATCGCGCACTCAGCAAATTTGAACAAGCACAAGCGCATATCAATAAAGCCATTCAATTTGATCCTTCTCAAAAATGGTATTATGAATTAGCGGGTCAAATTGCATTCGAACATCAAGAATTTGCACGCGCAGCCGAATTTTTTGAATCCTTCTCCAAAAAAGATCCCTCAAATAGCAATGCCCTTTATATGCTTGCCGCTGCTTACACAGCCGATGAAAAGTATGAAATGGCACTCGAAGTTTATGATCAGTACATTCTTACTTTCGGCTTGGAGCTCGATGTGCTTTACAAAAAGCTTTTGCTCCAAGTTCAAATTAAAAGACTTCCTGAAGCGATTATTACCGTTCAGGAAATGAGAATGATGGATCCTGATAATGAAGAATTGCTTTATACACAAGGCGATTTACTCACCAAATTATCTCGGTTTGATGAAGCAATTACAATTTTCAAAGAGTTGCTCGCCAAAAACCCGAAAGATGTTCGTGCAATGGTATCGCTTTCTGAAACCTTTATTCAAAGAAAAGATTGGAAAAATTTTGAAGAGCTTGTCCAAACGATGTTTTCTAATCGCGAGTTAAATCAAGAAGATAAACTCAATATTGGTCAGCTTTATCTTGAACGTGCTGCTAAAGACAGTACAATGTTGAAACCGGCTGAAATTGTGATTACTCGCCTTCAAAAAGATTTTCCTAAAGAATGGAAACCGTTTTGGTTTTTGGGAGTTGTGTTTATGGAAAATCATAAATACGATAAGGCCATTGATCAATTCAAACAATTAATCGTGCTAAACCCGTTGTGGCAGCCGGGTTGGGAAAATTTAGGAATTGCGTATCTGAGTAATAATGATGCTCAAAATGCCATAAAAACATTTCAATCCGCACTTAAGAAATTAACTTCTTCCGGTTCAAGACTGCGTGCGCTCTTAGGGCTTTCATACAGTCAAGCAAGTCAAGACGATGAAACGGTTCAAACCATCGAAGAAGTCGTCAATCGTCCTGTCGATCTTGATGAACCAATGCTCTTTCAATGTTATACAGTTTTGGGCATGACTTATGATAAACTTCGACGCTATCCTGAAAGCGAAAAGTACTATGAAGAAGCCCTTAAGCTTCGCCCCGAAGATGCCTTGGTGCTCAATAATCTCGCGTATTCACTTTCGGAACGCGATCAGCAGCTGGAGCGAGCATTAGAAATGGCAAAGATCGCTGTTGAAAAAGACAGCACCAATGGCGCCTATCTTGATACCTATGGATGGGTTTACTATAAATTGGGTCGATATAAGGAAGCGTTAGTTTGGATAGATAAAGCCGTTAAGGCTGGTAGAGAAAGTGCTGCGGTTCTCGAGCATTTGGGAGATGTCTATTATAAATTGGGTGATAAAGTAAAAGCATTGGAAAATTGGAAAAAGGCATTTTCCTTGAACCAAAGCAATAAAGCGCTGGAAAACAAGTTAAACGCGCTTAAAATGTCGCCTTAACTTTTATTTCAATCTTGCTTCGTACTTTCTTATTGATCGAATTTTAAGTCATCCATAGTGGTGATCCGTATGCCAAAAGCAATTTTATACCCCAAGCTCAGCCGAATTATTTTAGAAGAATTGGAATTAGTCCCACTCGGTAAGAATCATATCAGGGTTCGGACAATTGCAACCTCTGCCGCACCGGGGGTTGAAAGACTTCTCCTTACAGGCAAATCAATTACGAGAAAAGAATTTCGATTTCCGGTTGTTACCGGTTCGGAACTTATTGGAGAAATTATTGAATGTGGTGAAGATGTTAATGAATTTCAGAATGGAGACTATGTTTTTCTCTGGAAAACAGAAGGTTATAAAAATTCAAAGTTTCCGGTCATTACACCGATTTTTGGTTGTCAATGCGCCGAGGTGATTGCATCAACTCAAAATGTGGTGAAGTTGCTGCGAACACCAAAGCCGGAAGATATTCTTATCGGCTTATTGGCCTTCGCAATTTCAGCCTCGGAAATTATTCCTCATACTGCAGAACAAGAAATATTGATACTCGGGTTGGGCTCTGTGGGGCTTATGATGACGGATTATCTAAATCACTTAAACTTAAAAAAAATTGATGCTGCAGAGAAGTTTATCAATCGTGGCAGTCTCTCCAAAGCTCGTCAAATTGCATTAGACTTAACAGATTTCCCAGAATCCTATTTTGGGAAGTACGATTTAATTATCGAAGCCTCCGGCCGTTTGTTATTGGTTGAAGAATCAATGAAATATTTGAAAACCCGCGGCAAGGTTTTGCTTCTTGGTAATTATGACATCATGAAGCTTGACTATCGCTTAATGCAAGAAAAAGAACCAAGTCTTATCTTAACTCACATCCCTTCAAAACATCACTATGAGTTGGCTTCAACTTTGATCGGAGAAGGGATTATCTCTGTAGAACGATTCATGACCTCCGTTCTTTCGGCATACGACCCCGAAAATTCACTTGAAATCGCGTTGAATCGGCATACTGAAATTAAAACCCTCATAACTTGGTAGAAACATTTCAAGGGATAAAGAAAATTTTTGAATTATTCTGAAAAGAACTAAATTTATAGTCTTAAAGAAAGCACCGTTGAGGTGTTTTTTTATTTGTTTTTCTGGAGAGATGGCCGAGTGGCTTAAGGCGTCGGTTTGCTAAACCGATGTAGTATCGTAAGGTGCTACCGGGGGTTCGAATCCCCCTCTCTCCGCCATTACGCAGTTATTTCGCCATCATCGATCCCAATATGATTGGCATCATCAAATTCCAAAGTGTTTCACCAAGCGCGTCATTATGGCAAAAAAATCATCTTCACAAAAGCCAACTTTGAAAGTGACGAGCAAAAAATCACCTGCCCCAAAAAGGAATCAACTGAGAACCTCAGAGCGCGAGTATCAGGCTCACTCAAAAGAGAATTTGGAGAAAGAAGGGTTTCAACAGTTGCCTATTTCAACGATTCAAAAGATTGAAGTAACAAAAAGTGAACCAATTGAAAGAGATGCCGACTTTCCCGCTGATATCAATCCCTCTAATATCATTTTCCAAAATAATGGAAATGCTGAAACATCAACTTTAGTTGAGCAAGTAGAAACAGAGGAGCTTGAAGAGACAATTGAACTTCCAAAAGAAGTGATTGAAATTCAAAAAGAAGCTGAAAAAGAAAAACCGAGTTCAAGAGAGGAAGATTATGCGCTTATCGACCTTACTCGAGGCGAAGATGACTTTAAGCGGAATCAGTCATACAAAAGACTTTTAAATAAATACCGTAGTCCCATTTATAACCTCATTCTAAAAATTGTTCACGACCCCAATGAAGTTGAAGATTTGGTTCAAGAAACTTTTTCAAAAGCATTTAATTCTCTTGCAAATTTTAACAAAGAATTTGCTTTCTCAACTTGGCTATATCGAATCGCAACCAATAGCAGTATCGATTTTTTACGAAAAAGAAGGTTAAAAACATTTTCAATTGATAATCCTATCAAAACGAAAGATGATGAATACACAATGGAAATTCCGGATTCATCCTCAGAGCCCGGAAGAAATGTGATTCAAGGACAGCGAGACGCACTAGTTCGAGAAGCCATAAAGCAATTGCCTGAAAAATATAGAAAGGTGATTGAGATGAGGCATCTCTCTGAGCGTACTTATGAAGAAATCGCGGAAGACCAAAACCTTCCACTGGGCACAGTAAAGGCGCATATTTTTAGAGCACGCGAAATGCTTTACAAGTCTCTTCGAGATAAACTTCGAAACTATTAACCATACAGGGGCGGCATTCGCCCTTTTTTTATCGAATCAATAAATTTTATGGATAAGAAACTTTATTGGGTTTTATTGACATGTTTTGGTATTTCCTTTTTTTGGTCTTGTAAAAAAAATGAAACTTTCGAAGAAAAGGCCACCACGAAATCAACCGTACAAAAGTCAATGAATGCAAAGCCGAAGTATGCACTTGCCATCCACGGGGGAGCGGGGACGATTACCCGCGCACTCATGACCCCTGAAATGGAAAAAGCATATCGCGAGTCACTTGAAAAAGCGTTGAAGAAAGGTGCCTCGATATTGGAAAGTGGTGGAGCAGCCCTTGATGCGGTTGAGGCAGTTGTCATGCTTTTAGAAGATGATTCTTTGTTTAATGCGGGAAAAGGTGCGGTGTTCACACATGAAGGGAAAAATGAACTTGATGCCGCGATAATGAATGGAGAAAACTTGGCCGCCGGATCAGTTGCCGGAGTTCGTCATATTAAGAATCCTATTGCGCTTGCCCGTAAAGTAATGGAGAAATCAGAACATGTGATGATGGTTGGTGAGGGTGCGGAAACGTTTGCTTGGGAACTGGGATTTGAGAAAATGCCGGAGTCTTATTTTTACACAGAGCAAAGGTGGAAATCCCTTCAAAAAATTAAAGCAGAAGAAATCACTTCCGCAAAAGAAAAGCACGGCACCGTTGGTGCGGTGGCATTGGATCAAAACGGAAATTTAGCAGCGGCAACTTCAACCGGGGGAATGACGAATAAGCGATATGGTCGAGTCGGGGATGCACCAATAATTGGCGCGGGAACTTATGCGAACAATCAATCATGCGCAATTTCTGCAACAGGATGGGGTGAGTATTTTATCCGAGTTGGGGTTGCTAAAGAGATTGAAGCCGCAATTCGCTTTAAGGGTTTGGCTGTGGATGAGGCTTCAAGATTGGCGCTTGACCAAGTAAAATCATTAGGCGGAGATGGCGGGGTGATTGTCATTGATCAAAATGGCAATATTGCAATGCCGTTCAATAGCGAAGGAATGTATCGAGGGTTTATCAAAGCCGGTGAAAAAGCTCAAACGGCAATTTATAAAGACGAGAACTGAAATAATTAAATCATCCAAACAACCAATGAAACAGAATAGAATCGTTTTCCTTTGCATATCTCTTTTGGGGTTTCTTTTTTCTCAAGAGTCATTTGCACAGCCTGCAACATCATTTTTTCCAACAACTCAAAATTTCCGTTGGGATTATGTGTACACCCCACTTGATACCAATGGCAACCCGATACAAACACCAATCATCCCACGCTCGACAAGTTTTTTTGTAGGAAGCAATACTGTTGGCGGTAGAAATGCACAAGCAGTGACTTCGGTAAATAACTTTTCTGAGTTCGGCGATTCGCTTTTCTTGCCATCCTTTGAGGATACCTCTTACTATTCACTTACAGGTGACTCGGCAGGGCTTTACCTCAATCCTTTATCAATCATTGGGGAATTTGGAGATAGTGCAGAAGCCGCTCAAATTGATTCACTAGCAGGGTTTCTAAATTCATTTACGGGATGGTATTTCTTGTATCGTTTTAATGCAACACAAAATACCGATTATGTTGTTATAAGAAGAGATACCACGGTGACAATAGATTCAACTGCCGTTCCTCTTCGATTTGAAGTCACGGGAAGAAGGCTTGCAAATGACAGTCTAACCACTCCTTTTGGAAAATTTGATACTCGCAAATTTGTTGTGACGTATACACTTGGTTATCGCCTCCAAATTTTTAGTACCACGACGATATTTCCTTTAGTTCAATTCCGTGATTCAACTTGGATAGCGCAAAACCGGTGGATTGTTAGGCAATATCTGCCTCCATCACGTATTCCTGCGGTCGAAAATATTCCTATCGAAATTGAAGGTTTACCGACGATTGCTATTCCGGGTCGAATTTTAGACCTTGCCGAAGAGCCGTTATCGATTCAAAAAGTTGAAAAGAATGTAAGAGAGCCAAGGGGTTTTGAGCTGAGTCAGAATTATCCAAATCCTTTTAATCCTTCTACCACCATTCGATTCCAATTGCCTTTTTCTTCCAATACGCGATTAGAAGTTTATGATATTTTGGGAAGAAAGCTTAGCACTTTGGTCAATGGTTATTTGCAACGAGGAGCGTATCAAATTGCTTTTGATGCTTCGGGTTTGGCGAGTGGATTTTATTTTTATCGTATTGAAGCCACTGCGGGAAGCTCATCGTTCTCCGCGACAAAAAAAATGATGCTCATTAAGTAATTCATTTTACATTAGTTAAACTCTCATAAAAGGCGAGCAATCGCCTTTTGTTTTTTGAAATAAAAAAGCCGCCCACTTTCGTAGGCGGCCCTAAGGAGGTGCTCTGTGAAAAGCCACGCAGAAACCATAAACTACGTGGCATAATCATCAACAGACACATTCTTAAAAAAGTTTTGTCAAAGAAAAATTTTTACTGTGTTACAATCAATGAAAAACGCTCATCAAAAAGCGTTGATTTTAAGAACAGGACTGACTGAACAGGAGGCGGCACTTCGAGAATTGAGGTCGGAGTATCTTGAGGTTTCAAAACGCTTAAAAATAGAGCGGAAGAAATACTTTGATACCCATAATGCAATCAGCGGCCTCGAAAAAAAAATCCGAGAGCAAATGCTTGAGGAAGAAGAAAAAATCCGACTCTTAAAGTCAAATACAATAGCACTTGTAAAAGAAATTTTGAGAAGTAAAACCCTTTGGAGTGCCGATCGGGATTTTTTTGAAAGTTTTTTACAAAAAGCGTTGGAGGAACAGCGTGATGAAAAAAAAGAAGAGCAGCGTGCTGCAAGAGAAGAAGAGCGAAAACGTAAAAATGAAGAAAAGCGTGAAGGAGAACGAGCAAAAGAACGATATGAATCCCAAAGCAGATATTATGAGAATACCGAAGACCTTGTAAAAGAATGGCTTCAAAACCGGTTGAATAAAGAGGAAAAGGCTGAACTGCGAAAACTTTATCTTGAGCTTGCCCAAAAATTTCACCCAGATAAAGCAGAAACAGGCGATGAAACCAATATCTTCAATCGAATCATGCAACGAATCAATGAAGCTTATAAGCATTCTGACATTGAAGAATTAAGAAGAATAGATAAAGAGTATCGACACTTTGGAACTGTTGCTTTGGTGGAATTGGACTTTCTAAATTTGATTCAAAAGGAAATTGAATTTATTCGAGAATCACTTTCTTCAATGGATGAGCAACTCACGGTGCTTAAAGCAACAAGACGAAGATTAGAACACTCGGAAATCGGTAAAATCCAAAAAATGTTGAAGAAAGAACCACATCGTACAGGTGAGCTTTTTCAAGCTTTAGGTGAAAAAAATTATCAAGAATTATCAATTTTAAAGTCAATTTTTGAGGGGTTTAAATTCTTTAAAGAGAAAGGGAAGTTCCCGAAACACTTTTTGGATGGTCGAATTTAGGATTGCTTAAATTCGAATTGAATTTACTCTTGATATGAGCGAATAGAAATGAAAGGTTTAGAAAAGTATTCCTATATCCGATGGGGTGAAATTTATGACGAAGCAAAAAAAATTAGCGATTTAGACTTTAAGCTCTATCGGTCGATCGGCTTGGGTTGCTCAACGATTTCACTTTTTTTCCTCGTCATACCGCTTTCTCTTAAATTTATTTTTGATCGAGAAAGTGACGATTCTATTTATTTCTGGATCGGTGCGGTTTTTCTGCTAATTGGGATTTTTGGCCTTTGGCAAGTCTATCTTTCTAGAAAAAATTTGATTCGGGTGGTACAATGTAAAATTATTGCGAAAGAGGTTTGGAAAGATCGAACGGTCAAAAGCGGTAAACCTACATTATTATTTCGATTTCGAATTGTGAACGAATCTGTAGCGGCGCTATACCCCGATGGTATTTGGAATGAAATAGTACTTTCAGAAAATTCACTCAATACTCCAATTCTGGGCGCAATTTCGGTATCTAAGAAGCTATTCGATACTTATGATTTCCAAGACACTTTGATTTATCTCCTTTCTCCCCAAAATGATTTGATGGCAATCGTTCCAAAAAATTCAGAAAAGGGCATTGATTTTTCTACGAATCTATTTTATCCATTTGAGTTTTTTTCTGAAAATGCAGTAATCACGAATGGTGAAAAAGTATTTCTAACCAAAACAATCTCTTTAGATAGTGATGAAAGTGTTTATCAATTTGAGCTTATCGAGCGATTGGATCAAGAAAAAAAATCGTAAATGAAAAGCCATTTAAAGATTGGAACGCGTTCAAGTCCGCTTGCTTTATGGCAGGCAAACTTTGTAAAGGAAAAGATTGAGGCAAAATTTTCCGAACTCAATGTAGAATTGGTTCATATCAAAACCACCGGAGATAAAATTTTAGATTCGCCGCTTTCGAAAATCGGGGATAAGGGTCTCTTTACTCGCGAAATTGAACATGCCTTAATTCGTAAGGAAATTGACTTGGCCGTTCATAGCTTAAAAGATTTACCGACCTTGACGCCGCCGGGGTTAAAAATTGCTGCAATAACTGAACGAGAAAACACGCAAGATGTGCTCATCGCAAAGAAGCAAATTTTGTTCTCTGAATTACCTAACCGGGCAAAAATTGCGACTGGAAGCCTGAGAAGAAAATCACAATTACTTGCACTTCGACCTGATCTTGAAATTCACGACATTCGTGGAAATCTCAATACACGATTTAAAAAATTTGATGAGTCGGATTTTGATGCAATGATGTTGGCTTATGCAGGTGTTTTTCGTTTGGGATTTCATGAACGAATTAGCTATCGATTTTCAGAAAGTGAATTATTACCCGCGGTTGGTCAGGGAGCTTTAGGAATCGAAACAAGAGAGCAGGACAGTGAAATAGAAGAGATGATTAATCATCTTAACCATCCGCCAACTGAATTTGCAACAAAAGCAGAACGCGCACTCCTTCGCGTTCTTGAAGGTGGATGTCAGATTCCAATTGGTGCGTATGCAGTTTGCGACCGTCATTTGCTTAAAATCAGTGCTTATGTCGGCTCACTAGATGGAAGAAAATCCATTCGTCATTCGATCTCCGGTTCATCATATTCAGTTTTGGATGCAGAAGCATTAGGAATGACGCTGGCAAATGAGCTTTTGAAAAATGGTGCTAGAGAAATCCTAGATGAAATTCGACAGAAACCGGAGAATAACGAGAAATGAAACCGCTCATCATTCTCACAAGACCAATCCTTGATTCCGAATCACTGACAACCAAGCTAAAAAAATTAGATTTCGACGTTATTCAAATCCCTTTTATCGAAATCAGATATAAAAAAGTTGATTTTCAAACGCTCGAATATCTATTGGGAAATTGTTCCTCACTTATTTTTACAAGCGTGAATGCTGTGAGGGGATTGCAAATGAATATTGAGAATAACCCTTCGATTAATCCGCTCCTTAAGAAAAAAGAGATATATACCATAGGTGAAAAAACATTTGATTCGGCAAGGCACTTCGGCGGTGAAATGAAATCACTACCGGCTGCATATCATGCCAAATCGCTGCTTGAACTGATCATCAAAGAAAACGATCGAGATAAGAATTTTCTTTTTATTGCAGGCAATAAGTCAAAGAGAGAGATCCCGAATTGGTTTGGAGAAAATGGAGTAAAATGCACAACATTGGAAATTTATGAGAATTTTTTTTTGAAGGTTTCAGAAAGCCAAAAGTCATTGATTCTTGAATCGATTGTACGCAAAGATGCTTGCGTGATATTTCACAGCCCTTCTGGAGTCAATAGTTTTTGTGAACAGATTGCTAAAAACGATATTAAATGTGCTCTATTTGCAATTGGTGAAACAACGAAGGAAGAAATTCAAAAGTGGAAATTGAAGTGGGGATATGAAAATGAAAAATGGACAGTGATTACACCGTCCATTTCAAATGAAAACGAATTGATAAAGACTGTTCAAGAATTTTTTAATCAAGTGTTTTAATCGGCTTCATAAGCAAGACTTCGGTAGGTTTCTTCAATTTCATTTTTAAATTTTTCCTCAACCACTTTCCTTTTGACTTTCAAAGTTGGTGTCATTTCCCCTTTATCAATCGAAAAGGCTTCTGGAGCTAAAATAAATCGACGAACTTTTTCGTGACTTGCAAGCTCGCGGGAAATTTTTCGAATCAGATCTTCATAGATTTTTTTCGTTGAGTCTAATTTCAAAATTTCCTCATGATCATCGATTTCAAGCCCTTTTTGCTTGAAGTAAGATTTAAGCATATCATAATTCGGAACAATGACTGCTGAAAGAAATGGACGTTTTTCACCAATAACCACCACTTGTTCAACAAAAGGATTTGCACCTAAAAGATTTTCGATTGGAAGAGGTGCAATGTTCTTTCCGCCAGAATTGACGATGATGTGTTTTTTTCGATCAGTGATTTTGAGATAATTATCCGTATCGATTTCACCGATATCTCCGGTATGAAACCAACCGTCTTCATTGATCACTTCCTTGGTCGCTTGGTCATCGCGCCAATACCCTTTCATAATATTTGGACCACGAAGCAAAATTTCTCCATCTTTCGCAATTTGATGTTCAACATTTTTGATTGGTGGGCCTACGGTTCCAAACTTGATATTCGCCGGCCGATTCACATGTGTAACCGGTGAAGTTTCTGTAAGTCCAAAACCTTCTAGAATAATAATTCCTAATGCTTCAAAGAGTTCACCAGTTTCTTTCGGGAGAGCGGCACCGCCGGAAATAAAATATCGGATTTGACCTCCAAAACGGTCACGAAGTTTAGAGAAAACCAATTTATCTGCAATTGCAAATTGAACTTTTAATAATGTCGAGATTTCCTGTTTACGTCGCGCTTTCGCATACATCTGACCGACATTCAACGCCCAATAAAAAATTTTTCTTCGAGATTCCGGCCCGGAATCAACCCCTTTAAAAATTTGAGATTTAATTCGCTCAAAGAGACGCGGAACGGTAATGACAAAAGTGGGTTTAGCTTCCGTCATATTGAGACTAACGGTTTCGATGCTTTCGGCATAATAGATGGTAGCACCAACGCCAAACATCAAGTAATAACCTGCAGTACGTTCATAAGTATGTGAAAGCGGTAAAAATGAAAGGGCAATGTCCTCTTGACCAATGTTAAGCGGGCGGCACATTGAATCATCGCAAGAGCGAACATTTTCGCAAATATTTCTGTGAGTAAGCATGACGCCTTTTGGGTTTCCGGTTGTTCCACTGGTGTACACCAAAGTCGCAAGATCGTCGGGAAAAATTTGAATCCCGCTCAAATAATTCGGATGAGAATTCGCATATTTTTTCCCCTCCTTTTTTGCCGATGAAAACTCGGTAACCGTTTCGTCGGATTGTTCTAAATCGTTAAAAGAAATAACTACTTTAAGTGAAGGAACCTCAGAGCGGATTTTTCGAATCTTATTTAATTGTAAAGAATTTGAGCAAATGACCACTTTTACATCCGCGTTATTTAGAATGTAGGAAATTTGGTTTGGCGGAAGTGAAGGATAAATCGGAACATCAATTGCACCAAGCATTAATGTGGCCATATCAGCAATGACCCACTCTAAACGGTTTTCAGATAATATCGCTATACGATCACTCTTTTCAACACCTACTGAACTGAGGTAGGCGGCAAATTGATGGACTTCGGATTTTAATTCATCATGTGTCACTCCTTGATACCTTCCGTTTACCTTTCGGCAATAGGCAAATTTTTCGGTTCGTCCTGCAAAATGTGAAAAAACGCCTGCAAACATCTCAGGCAAAGTTTTGAAGGTATTGTTTACTAAAGCCATAGCATTGGAAATGTTTAAGTGATCAATATGAAATCAAAAGCAACTCTTAAAATCTTTTAACGGATAAGTATATGATTCAAAATAATTGGGCAAAGTAATCTTAAAGTTGATGCAATTTTCAATAATTTGCAAACAAATGCAATTGTTTCAATTCCTCAATGAACTCGTGAATTATCGAGAGGTACTTTATCCAACCTAAAATTCTCAATCAAAAAAAACCTTGAAAAAAGAGAAATCAATACTATCCAAAACATTCCGATATGCGATTTTCGGACTTGTACTGTTGCTTTTTATCAATCTGATTTCAGAAGCCAATTGGGTGAAAATTATTGAATTGGTGAGAAGTGTTGGTTGGTACGCGTTGTTAATTCCAATTCCTTATTTGGCTACAAGTTTTTTTGATACACTCGGGTGGAAATTTGTCATCGATTCTTTGGGGAATAAAGTGTCACTGTTGAGACTCTTTTCAATTCGACTCTCAACTGAAGCAATGCTCTTGTCCCTGCCAGCCGGAGCACCAATTGCTGAAGGAGCAAAAGCTTATTTGGTTTCAAAAATTTTCAAGCTTCCATTTTCTGAAGCAATGGCTGGCGTGGTCGTAAAAAAATCTTTACTTGGAATTGCTCACTCCTTTTACATCCTTTTCTGTGTGATTGTAGGGTTTCAAGCTGTTGAACTACTTTCTATTTACTTGTTCTCTAACTCCGCCCTTGGGTGGGTTATGATTGGAATGGCCCTCGTGATGTTTGCTTTGTTTACAGGAACTTTATCTATTTCACTTAATGGTGATATTTCCTCGAAGTTGCATCGATTTCTTTCAAAAATTTCGATCAGTGCCATTAGAAATTGGTTACTCGAGGCAGAAAAGAAATTTTTAGAGACAGACAATCATCTTTCAAAATTTAAAGAAGTTCATTGGGCTGAATTGTTTCTCTCTGTCATTTTCTTTTTAATCGGGTGGCTTTTTGAAGCCTTCGAAACCTTGGTTTTACTTTGGCTTCTTGGAGCCGTTTTTGAATGGCAAAATCTTGTTTCTATTGAAGTCACTCTCTCGCTTGTCCGCTCACTTGCGTTTGTGATTCCAGCGGGATTAGGGATTCAAGATTCCGGCTATATCGCTGCGCTTCAATCCTTGAATTTTGAAGATGCCGTTTCGCTTGCCGTTTCTTTTTTGATTTTGAAGCGAGCCAAGGAACTATTTTCGATTTTTTTGGGGTATGGACTGCTGTCACTGATGGGTTTAAACATCAGAGATACGGTTAGTGAGGTTTCAAAGAGCGAGTGAACCGCAAATGGATCATTTTACTTCCAATCCAATGGTTGACATCCTGTGAGAAATTTTTTCTATCTTTGTGGAATTTATGAGTTTCGAAACGCTGTTTAATTTATGACTGAAAGTCATTTCATGTAAAGTTTTTATTAAATCACTTTTGAGGTGTTTTTAGAAAGTGTTATAAGTGTAACTTAATTGTATTTCATTTTTGGAACTCAATCAAACGGATTCCGTATTTGTATCTGAAGTTTTTTTTGAAAACTACTGAGCTAGGATGCCTGAAAAGAAGAAAAAAATTTTTTATGTCTGTGGTTCGATTAATCAAACCACACAGATGCATAAAATATCGAAAGAGCTCCCTGAATTTGAACATTACTTTTCTCCCTATTACGGGAATAAGTTTGAAGAATTTTTAAGGGTAACGGGACTCGGAAATACCACAATCATCGGAGAAAAACTTGTAAACCGATGCCTTTCTTACCTTAATTATCACGACTTAAAGGTGGACTTCGGTGGAAAAAATGCCGATGAATACGATTTAGTCGTTAGTTGTTCAGACCTTGTGGTTCAAAACAACTTAAAGGGTAAAAAGATGATTGTTGTTCAGGAAGGAATGACCGACCCTGAAAACTTTTTTTACCATTTGGTTAAACTATTTCCAATCCTGCCAAGGTGGATAGCAAGTACCTCGACAACGGGAATCAGCGATCAATACAATTATTTTTGCGTAGCGAGTCAAGGCTATGCCGATTTATTTATTCGAAAAGGGGTAAAACCTGAAAAGATAAAAGTAACCGGCATTCCTAATTTCGATGACTGCGCAAAATCACTCAAAAACGACTTCCCACATAAGAATTTTGTATTGGTGTGCACTTCAGACGCGCGAGAAACATTCAAAATTGAAAATCGAAAAGCTTTTATTCAAAAAGCCGTAGATATTGCAAAAGGGCGACAAATCATTTTTAAGCTACACCCGAACGAAAATCGTAAGCGAGCAGAGCGAGAAATTAAAAAGTGGGCACCTGCTGGGACTTTGGTTTTTCAAGGCGGTGTAACCGAAGAGATGATTGCAAACTGTGATGTTCTCCTAACTCGATTTTCTTCCACAGTATATGTTGGAATTGCTTTAGGTAAGGAAGTTTATTCTGATTTTGATTTAACCGATCTCAAGCGCATGACGCCGATTCAGAACGGAGGAACCTCAGCCGCCAATATTGCTACTTATTGCAGAGAGCTTCTTGATAGCGCTGAAGCCCCGGTTTATTCAAGAGCAAAAGTAACAAATTGGGTTAATGCTGATTACGCTCCCGAATTGGTTTTAAATCTTTTTGCATCCAAGCCTTAAGCGAATCAATGTCTATATTGGTTGTCGTTCAGGCAAGAACAGGTTCTTCGCGTCTTCCCAATAAAACTCTTTTTCCGATTCTGGGTGAAAGCATTCTGTGGCGACAGATTGAGCGGATTCAGGCCGCAAAAACACCCTTCGCATTAGTTGTCGCCACAACAATCGAAGAAAAAGACGATCCTATTCGTCAGATTTGCAAAGAGCATCATTTGGAATGTTTTAGTGGTCACCCTACAGACTTGCTGGACCGGCACCTCAAAGCAACCCAATTTTTCGAGCAAATCTCCGGAGTTAAAATCAATACAGTTGTAAAAATTCCTTCAGATTGTCCGCTAATTGACCCTGAGGTAATCGACACTGTCCTTTCATTTTATACTTCTCAACAAGGGAACTATGATTTTGTCAGTAACCTACATCCCGCCACTTACCCGGATGGGAATGATGTTGAGTGTATGCCTTATGATCTTCTTGAATTAGCGGCGAAAGAAGCCTCAAAGCCATATGAGAGAGAACATACAACGCCCTTTTTTTGGGAGCAGCCGGAGCGGTTTCGCATCGGAAATGTTGTTTGGGGAAGCGGGCTGAACTATTCTATGTCTCATCGATTTACCATCGATTACCAAGAGGACTACGATTTTATTAAAGTGGTCTATGAAAAACTTTACAAGCCTGAGTCTCCCATTTTTTCATTATCTGATATTTTAGCGTTGTTGGAAAATGAGCCCGAGATTTATCAAATCAACGCCAAGTATGCCGGAGTGAATTGGTATCGCCATCACATTGGTGAATTAAAAACGGTTTCTGAAAAGGAAACAAAAAAAATCTAAGAAATGCGCCTCCCACAATTCGAAAGGTACAGCGCACTCTTTATTCTCCTCATCGCCTACATCCTCAATTTTACAGATAGAATCCTAATTGCCAGTTTATTCACTCCAATCAAAAATGAATTCCAATTAAACAATTTTGAAATAGCTTTATTGGGTTCAACGGCGTTTGTTTTGTTTTATACGCTGTTAGGACTACCATTTGGTCGGTTAGCTGATAAAGTCAGTAGAAAAAAAATGATTGCAATCGGACTTGCGGTTTGGTGTCTTTTTTCAGGGCTTTCAGGTTCAGCGAATAATTTTTGGCAATTGTTTTTTTGTAGGGTTATGGTTGGTGTCGGAGAAGCGACATTAGGGCCGGCGGCATTATCACTTCTCTCATTTTATTTTCCTAAAGAAAAGCGAGCAAGTGTACAATCAATTTTTTCAGGCGCGATTGCAATTGGTACTTCTGTTGCATTTTTATTTGGCCCACGAATAGAAGCGCAATTTGGTTGGCGAGTTGCCTTTCAATCAATCGGTTATGTAGGGTTGATTTGGGTCCCTTTTATTTTAATGTTGAAAGAAAATACGGTTGCCGAAAAGGAGAAATCAATCAAAAGGGAATTGAAGATTCGAGAGGAAATCGACCTCATCTTATCATTACCTAAAAAACATCCGTCACTTTTATGGCACAATTTCGGATATGCACTTTTAGGGGGTGTAGCCAATTCATTAACAATATGGATGCCCGTTTACCTATCGGCACGCTTTGAAATAGCAAGGGTTGAATTAGGGGCGTTAATTTCAGTTTCAATCGCGACTGTCGGGCTACTTGGAACTGTTGTTGGTGGAATATTAGCGGATAAAGTTGCCCGAAAACGCAAACAGGGAAGGCTCCTTACGATGGCGTTGATTGCATTACTTATGATACCCCTCTATTCTTTTATTCTTTTCTCTAATTCTCTGGAAGCCGTAAAGCCCGCCTATTTTACTCTTCTTGGGTTATCGCTGACTTGGCTTGGGGCGGCAACTGCTGATGTTCACGAGATTGTTCATGAAGGGGAACGAGGTGCGGCCATTGGGCTTTACTACTTTATTGTGAATTGGATTTGCTACGGACTAATTCCACCGCTGATAGGATTTATTAGCGATAAACTTGGACAGAATATTGGCAGCGAATCGCTTCAAAGTGCTTTATTCATCGGGCCTTTATTACTTTGCTTATCAGCGGGATCTCTGCTTTATGCAAAGTTTTTGAGAGATTAGTTATTTACAATCCAATCTTCAAATTGAAATTTCAATTCAAACTGTAACTCCAAAAAAAGCTATAAAAGAAGGTTGAGAGCGATAAAGAAAGCAATCAAACTAATTGTCCAAACTACCCTTCGACTGAGATATTTTTGAAACAGTAAACTGCGGTACATAAATCAATTCTTTTGATTTAGAAACTTATTATAGTTGGTACGGCTGTTGGGAAGAAAAGGTTTAAAATTATTCAAAATCAAAAGCCCACTTTTAGTGGGCTTTTGATTTGAAATGAATGCATAGAAGTTATAAATGAGAGACGAGATTATTTCTTTTCGAAGATATCGTCTTTCAATGTTGGATTAATAGTATAGCTTTCAACAGTGGAAGTAATCACCAAAGTGAATTGCCCCTGAGGGACCGTTCGAACAAGTTTATAGGGTAATAAAATCGTACCGTCCTTTTTGTTTTTTGAAACTTGAACAGGGCGATAGTCGGAGTATTGAAGTTTTGCTTCAACTTCTGTTCCTTGAGGAGTTGATTGTTTAGTTATTTGCTCAATTAACATAAATGAGTTTCCGTCGAAGACCAACTGATCAACTTTTCCTGAAGGATAGATTAATTCTGTATGATAGTTCATTCCTTCTCCTGTTGGTTTCATGCCCAATACTTTCAGAGAAACGCCATTTTCTTTTAATCGAAAAAGCACATTGAAAATGGAAGACTCTAATCGTTCAGTAAGTTCTTTTCCAGATAACTCATTGGAGCCTCTAGGCGAAACATCAACGGCCCTCTTCCCATTAACATAAATCTCTTGTGAAATGACCGGTGTTATGAGTTTGGTGTAAGATTTATTTGGAGATTTCTCCTTCATTTCAAGTGTGCCATCCAGTGAACGTCCCGGAAACTCAATGGTTACTTTTCCTTTCATTTCACGACTATTCATTTTCTTAAGCGATGCAACGCCTCCTAAAGCCTTAAAATGATTTTCTAAAAGGGCTTCGGAAGAAAGTGCAGGTGGAAGTAAATCAGACAAGGGTTCAAAGTCGGTATTGTAAACGGTGACTTTGCCAAATTTTTCAAGTTTCGATTTAATTTCTTTTGCATCTCCTACAACTGTGATGTAAACATTTTTTGCGCTCAAATATTTTTGAGCAAGCTCTAGAACGCGCTCTGAAGTAAGGGATGAAACCTTTTTCACGTAGGTTTTATAGTAATCTTTTGAAATGCCAAAAACGGTGATGTCTTGAGCGCGAACAAGCGTTCTTTCAGGGTTTTCAAGGCTTAGTAAGTAATTCCCACTTAAATATTCTTGCTGTAATACAAGTTCGTTTTGAGGGACAGGTTCTGTGCGAATCCGTTTAATTTCGCTGAGAATTTCGGTGATTGCTGAATCGGTGACCACATTTCGAACCTCAGCTGTTGCAGAAAAAAATCCACCTTGACGGTAGTAATTTCCATTGGTATAAGCACCGTATGTCCACCCGTGTTTTTCACGAAGATTTTGAAATAAACGACCAGAGAACCCGCCGCCCAAAATTGATGAAACCAGAGAAAACTCGGCGAGCTCGGGATTTCGCCGAGCAGAGGCCGGCATCACAACAGAAACACTCGACTGCACAGCACCGGGTAAATCAACCAAGTGAACCGAGATTCCATCGGGAATTGGAAATTCATTGGCAACTTCAGGGGCAGGTTCGCCAGCTTTCCAAGATCCAAATTGTTTTTCAAGTAAAGGAAGCATTTCGGAAGCTTTAAAGTCTCCAACTACGGCCAGCGATGCATTAGAAGCATTAAAGAAACGCGCATAATAGGTCTGAACATCCTTTTGTGAGATTGAGCTAATGCTGGCTTCGTCATCAAAATTTGCGTAAGGGTGTTTGCCAAACGCAACTTGTGTTGATAAAATGGATGCTAAAGCTCCCGGCGTTCGTCGACGTGTTTGAACCCCCGAAACGGCTTGACGCTTGAATTTTTCGAGTTCATCTTCGGGAAAAGTAGGATTAAAAAGGGCATCCGTGAAAATATCAAAGAGCTTGTCTTGGTGGCGGGAAAGGCCGGAAATATTTACGAAAACGGCATCATCGCTTGAGCCTGCACCAAATGATGCACCAATGTAATCGCCTTCCTTAGCAAATTGAAGCGCGGTTCGTTTTTGTGAACCTTTACCTAATAAAGTTGAAACAGCATCAGCAAGCCCAGATTTATCGCCATCAAAGGAAGAACCGCCACGAATCACCATACGCATCGTAAGAGTAGGCTTTTGATTGCTTTCAATCAAGAAAACGCGAAGCCCGTTTGAAAGGGTGGTATCAAGGAATTCAGGAAATGAGACTTGCGGCGCGGCGTCCGGAAGAGGAGGTTTTGAGCGGTCAATTGAAGCGGTAGAGACTGCGGTTTGATTGGCTCCGCAAGAACTTAACGCGGTAACAATCGCAATTGCAATTGATGTAAAAAAGAAATTTTTCAGTTTCATATTTATCGATTTACAAGTCAAAATTGAAAAAAAATCAGTTTGAATTCAGTGGATTAGTCTCGCTTCTTAACCGTGTAGTGAATGAGATTTCTACTTTCTTTATTGAAATACTTTTTGGCTACGCGTTGAATATCTTCGCGAGTGACCTTCATGTATTCATCGACTTCAGTATTAATCAGATTTGTATTGCCATAAAAAACATAATAGTTGGCGAGCTCGCGGGCACGACTTTGAACAGTCCCAAATGAAGAAGCATATTGAGATTCAATTTGATTGCGAACTTTTTGAAACTCCTCTTCCGTAATTCCTTCTCCGGCAATTTTTTCTAATTCAAGTGAAATGAGTGAATCCAATGTTTCTACATTGACACCGCTATTGCCAACAGCAAACACACCATTCATTCCTGCATCTTCAAGAAAAAAAGGAAAAGCTTGGACTTGAACAGCAACTTGCGTGTTTTGAACCAAAGTTTGGTTTAGCCTTGAGCTATTGCCTGAACTGAGAACATTGGAAAGCATTTCGAGTGCTTTTGCATCGGGGTGTGTTTGCGCGACAGACTTCCACCCGTGAAGAGTTGCCGGAAGCGGTGTATTATCCTTTTCTACCCTTAACTCTTTTGGTGAGAATTGCATTGGAACAATAACCTTAGGCCTTTCAACCGGTTTTCCTTTTGGAATCGATCCAAAGTATTCTATTATAACTTTTTTCGCCTCTTCAATATCAATATCTCCGGCTAAACAAAGGGTGGCATTGTTAGGAACATAATAGGCGCGGTAGAAGTCGCGAAACTCGTCAATCGTAGCCTTATCAATGTATTGAAAGGAGCCAATGGGTGTCCAAGAATATGAAGAAGAATCTAATACGGTAGAAAAAATGGTTTCAAAAAGAGTTCCATATGGGCGATTATCGACGCGCAAACGGCGCTCTTCTTTAACCACTTCGCGTTGGGTTTCAACACCACCGGAATCAATTTTCGCGTGAAGCATCCGTTCGGATTCAATCCATAAGGCAAGTTTCCACTGATTTTTTGGCAGATTAATGTAGTAATCGGTTAAGTCGAAAGATGTTGAGGCATTGAGATTTCCCCCGGCACCAGAAATGAGTTTGTCTATTTGCCCTCGACGTATGTTTTCAGAGCCTTCGAACATCAAGTGCTCAAAAAAATGGGCAAATCCGGTTCTGTCATTCTTTTCATTTTTGCTTCCAACATGATATAGAACATAAGAAGACACAACGGGTGCTGCTTTATCTTGATGTAATATGACATGTAACCCGTTTGGAAGATCATATTCAACAAATTGAATTTTATTTTTTCCTTTTTTAGGTTGGTCATCATTGGCCAATAAATCCAAAGGGAATGCGATGAACATCAGCGTAAATAACGCCGCAATAAAAAATGAAAGCTTCCGAACCATAACTGAAATGAATTAATTAAAAAAAGATAAGCTCATAAAATTTAATACAATAAAGATAACCCCTAAGCGAATCCTTTAACGGGCGTGAGAATCTAAAACACTATTTTTTACAATCAATTATCTCTTTTATTCTACTTTTCCGACATCATATCTGCACCTACCCAATCCTCCGGAGTTCCTGATTCAATAAAGTAATTGCATCGAGAGATATACAATTTTGCAGCTTTATCCTCTTTATTAAGGGTTGAAATTTCTTGAAAGAGCTTCAAAGAAAGATCAAACCGGGCATTGTAATAATGGTCTAAGGCTTCAAAGAATCGTTCTTTTGTGGAGAGTTTATGGTCAAAAAGTTTGGGATAATCTTCATCAAAGATTTCATATATACTGACGGCTTCTTTTTTGCCTTTTACTTGAACCTTCCCAAGGGCTCGAATTGAATAATCATTTTGATTCTTCAGCTTAAAATAAGTTTTATCACTAATGAGAATGGTTGCGCCATAGATTTTCGTAAGCCCTTCCATTCTTGACGCAAGATTGACCGCATCTGCAATGACAGTGCCTTCCATTCTTTCGGATTCTCCGACAGTTCCTAACATCAAATTTCCCGTATGTAACCCAAGTCCAATTTCAATTGCAGGATACTTATTGTTTTCACGGTGTTGATTGTAAATTTTTAATTCGCGGCGCATCTCAATTGTCGCTTTTACTGCGTCATCGGCATCAAGCGGGAATAGGGCCATAATCGCATCGCCAATGTATTTATCAATGAAACCGTTATTCTTACGAATCATAGGCCCCATTCTTCTTAAATAGGAATTGATAAAATTAAAGTTCTCGACCGGAGTCATTTTTTCAGAGAGAGATGTGAATGAACGGATATCAGAAAAAAGAATGGTCATTTCTCGTTGAACTTGATCACCTAGTTTAACATCAACAATACTTTCTCGTTCTAAAAAGCGAAGGAACTCATGAGGGACAAACCGTCCATACGCAAGGGTGATTTTTGAAAGTGAGATATGAGTTCGGATTCTAGAGAACAATTCTTTTTTGGTGAAAGGCTTTGTCAGGTAATCGTTTGCGCCGACATTGAAACCTTCGACTAAATCGTCAACTTGATTTTTTGCAGTGAGTAATATAACCGGAAGTTCAATGGCAGGATATTTCTCTCTAAGCCTTCTACAAACTTCATAGCCCGACATCTTTGGCATCATGATGTCAAGTAAGATAACATCAAACCGTTCTGACTCATCAATGATCTTTAAGGCTTCAACGCCATTTACGGCTTGTGAGACAGAATAATTATTAAGTCTTAATTGATTCGCAAGCACTTGAACATTAACAGGTTCATCATCCACAACCAAAACTCTAAACTGACGCGAATCAACTTCACCTGTTTTGAGAATCTCGATTTCATTTGCAGCACGAGAAATCTCTTCGAGCTCAGGCTCCCCGGCAGAAACTTGACTAACTTTTGAAACCAACTCGGCCGAAAGATTAATTTTTTCTGCAACTTCAACCGATTTTGGCAATGAGATTGTAAAAATGGAGCCTTTATTGACTTCAGATTCAAACCAAATCGATCCTCCGTGAAGCTCGATTAACTTCTTGGAAATTGAAAGTCCAAGGCCTGTTCCTCCATACTGACGCGTAGAAGAAGCGTCTCCTTGTTCAAAAGATTGAAAGATTTTACCATAGTTTTCGGGAGCAATGCCGATACCGGTATCGAGAATCGAAAATTCAAGCATGTCGCCTTTTTCTTTGGCAGTTACTTTTACTTCACCGCTTTCAGTGAACTTGATGGCATTGCCAATCACATTGAGCAATATTTGTTGAATTCGATTTTCATCTCCTTGCACAGAAGGGAAATCATCCGGAATTTCATTTTTAGTTACAATTGGTTTCCCTTGAATTAAAGGGCGAAGCAAAGCATAAGCAATTTCTACAATCTGCCGCATATCAACCGGCTTTTGTAGCAATTCAATATTCTGATTTTTGAGTTTTGAAAAATCAAGAATATCATTAACCAAGTTTGCCAATCGTTTTCCGCTGAAAGTAATCATCGTCAGGTTCTTCTTGGTCTCTTCGCGAAGGGGGCCTGTAGCCCCATCAATGAGTGATTCCGAAATTCCGATTATTCCATTCAGCGGCGTTCGAAGTTCATGAGAAGTATTGGCTAAGAATTCATCTTTAAGTTTATCGAGCTGTTGCAAGCGATCATTGATAATGCGCTGAGCTTCAATCTCTTTAGCTTGAGCTTCAAGTTTTTTTCGGTCGCGTAGGGCTTTAAGGATAAAAATGCCAAGAATACTTCCAACACCAAACAGCACATAAAGCGTGTATGCCCACCAAGTTTTCCACGGCGGAGGAATAACATGAATTGATATGACAAACGGGGTATTGTTCCAAATTCCATCTCCGTTAGAGCCTTTGACCATAAAGCGATAGTTCCCACCGTCAAGGTTGGTGTAAGAAGCAACGCGTTGTGAACCGGAGTAAACCCAATCATTATCGAATCCTTCGAGTTTATATGCGTATTGATTTTTTTCCGGAGATACAAAATCAAGAGAAGCGAATTCAAAAGAAAAAAAGCTATCCAAATATGAGAGTGTGATATCAGCACCATTTTGGAGGTTATCATTTTCAATTTTACCAAAACGCTTAAAGGCAGTAATCACAACAGGAGGCGTATAACGATGTGTAAAGGTTTCAGGGTCAAAGGCTGTTATGCCACGGCCAGCACCGAAATAGAATGTGCCTGATTTGCCGACATGATATGCCCCAAAATTGAAATTGTTACTCGCTAAACCGTCTGACACATCATAGGTAATAAAGGTATTGCCACTTGGCATATACTTTGAAATTCCTTTTGGAGTAGAAATCCAGAGCGAGGAATCTCGCGAAAATAAGAGCCCGAAACATGTATTATCGGCGAGTCCGTCAATATCAAAAAAGCCAATTTGTTGCGATGTTGTTGGTTCTAAGCGATACAATCCGTATGAAGTACCAATCCATAATTTGTTATTGAAATCTTGACTCAAAGAAAGAATTTTATCGCTCTTTGATTGAATGCGTTCAAACTTTCCAGACTCATCAATCATTTTACATAACCCTGAACCGGTACCAACCCAAATGGTGTGAGCATTATCTTCAAAGAGAGTCAGGATTTCGTTATCAGGAAGTGTTTGAGTGTCAGATGATTTTGAAGTAAATGTTTCGAAAGAATTTGTTTGAGGGTTGAATTTCGAGAGACCCGAAGCAGTTCCCACCCAAAGTGTTCCTTTGCTTGATAACAAAAAGGAAGAGATATAGTTATCGGGTAACGGGCCTCCAGTTTCAAGATCATTTTGAAAT
The DNA here is from genome assembly GCA_033763895.1 of Chloroherpetonaceae bacterium. Lineage (NCBI taxonomy): Bacteria > Pseudomonadati > Chlorobiota > Chlorobiia > Chlorobiales > Chloroherpetonaceae > Chloroherpetonaceae bacterium. The sequence goes on from JANRJQ010000010.1 coordinate 148,932, forward strand.
GAACCCCATTTCTTGGTTTGAGGGTCATAGATACTGATACCTGCATCAGTTCCAAGCCATAAACGTCCATCGGTTGTTTTAGTAATTGCATTAACAGTATTCGAAAGCAATTCTCCGGATTTAAAGAAAAAGCGCCGGTCCGATTCTTTCCCACTTAAATCATGTCTTAAAAGCCCATTATTTGTACCAACCCAAAGAACAGAGCCATCTTCATAAATGGCATTTACATAACTTCCTCCCAAGGAGGCATCTTGTTTTAGGTCCTTTAAATCAAAAATTTTGAACGGAGATTTTTGTGTTTGAAGCAAATTTAACCCCCCTGAAGCCGTGCCAATCCAAAGTGTTCCGGCATAGTCATGAGAGAGCGATGTGATTTCGTTATCAGAGATTGATGCTTTGCGTTTCACGTCTGGCAATAAAACGGTCATTTTGCTTTGATCTTGAGAGAGAAGATGAAGTCCATCGGAAGTTCCGATAAACAAGATTCCTTTAAATAAACCGGTTCTGTTAAGTGAAAGTGATTTCACATAGCTTGTTCTCAAGCCAAGCGACGACTTTGGTGCATAATCGAAATGTTTGAGCGGTTTTTCTTCATTCAAAGAAATTTGGTACAACCCACTTTTTCTTGTTCCAACCCACAAGAGATCCTCAGGCGATTCTAATGAAGATTCAATAGAAAGAATGGCATCACCGGAAATCATTTTTTTCCCTTCGTAAATCTCTTTTTCAATCGTGAGGGATTGACCATCAAGCACAAGAAGTTTCGCTCCCGCATTGGATTCACCACCAATAACCAATCGCTCTGCGGGTAACTCCTTAAACGCTCTAGTACTGAATTCAAAGGGCAGTTCGAATTTTTCAAACTGATTGTTAGAAGGATTAAATGAATAAAGACCAAGACTTGTCCCTACCCAAATTTTCCCGCTTTGAGTAATGTGTAAACCTTGAATAAATCCATTTAACCCTTTCTCTGAAGTCAATTCAACTTCCTCTGTTTGTGAGTAATATCGGACTGCTTTACCCGTTATTGGGTTAAAGAGCGAAACCGCCTCATCGGTGGCAATCCAAAGCTCAGTGGAAGATTTTTCAATAAGAAAGAGGATGTCATTTGAAGGTAAAGAGGTGGAATCAAGTGGATTGTTGCGATAAAAATAGGTTTGATATCCATTGTAGCGAGCAAGCCCTTCAGAAGTTGCTACCCACAACAAACCTGTTTTTGAATGAAGCGTTTTATTAATTCTACTTTGCGATTCACCTCGTTCTAATAGAAGCCGCTTGAAATTAATTTTTTCGTCAAGTGGAGTTTGTGAGCGAAGGAATGAGAAAAAAGAGGGTAAAATTAAAATGAAAAGAAGGCTTTTCAACAGAAGGTTTAGCATGTGCCGTGAAATTTGGCTTATTAGGAAATGGATTAAGTTCTGGTCTTCAAGATAGAGAATCATAACGGGGTATAGCAAGGCTCAAGAAGTTATTTTTTTGAAAATAGGAGAATCAAAAAAAATTTTGTGGAAAAACGAAAAAGTTGTAATTTAAAGTTCGCCCAAAATCAAGCCTGAACGGTGAATTTGAGGATCAACTTATTTCAAGGATAAAATTGGATAAGAAGTATTCGCAGTCGTCTTCAGAAGAGGGTTACACAGTTTTTTGAAACTTTAACGAAAAGAAACAATGCCTTGCGGAAAAAAAAGAAAGCGTCATAAAATGGCGACTCACAAACGGAAAAAACGCCGTCGGAAGAATCGACATAAAAAGCGTTTGCGTTATCGAAATAATTAATTTTCGTTTCAGTTTTTTTTCAGGAACGCTTGACGATTAACTTCGGTTTCGTATTTTGCGCCGCAAATTTTCTATAGGTTTGTGGCAGTTGTGAATATAGCTCAGTCGGTAGAGCATCTCACTTTTAATGAGAGGGTCGATGGTTCGAATCCATCTATTCACACAACACGAGGCGGCTTCGATGCCGCCCGTTTTTTCTTAAGGTGAATTGCCCGGGTGGCGGAATTGGTAGACGCACTACTTTGAGGTGGTAGCGCCGCGAGGTGTAGGAGTTCGAGTCTCCTCTCGGGCACGTAAGCCGTTTTACTTTCAGTTTTGTGAGTAAACGGCTTTTTTTATTAAACGCATTTTTAAATCCCAATATGACAGAGCGGGAACTTCAAAATTCAATCCTCGGGGCGATAAAGTCTCACAAAGATGCCAATAATGGCGCTATGATTCCTTTTCAAACACTTTCAGTGCAAATGGGGATGACGGAAACCGATCTACAAAAAGCGCTTCGTGCTCTTAAAATGCTTGATTGTGTTCGCTACACCGAAGATGACAAAACTTTTGTGCCTCTTTTAGTGGATATAACAATTAATGGTAAGAATAGGCTGAAATAGCCTATAAGTCTTAATTCAATTATTAAGAACTTGAATTTTGATTAAAGTGTATCAATAATTTAGTTTAATATTTCCCAACTAACTCCCAAACGAAAAGTTCTTGGAATTTGAGGAAAAAATGATGCCTTGAAAAAGGAAGAATCCAAAAGATTTTCCATTGAAAAAAAGATGACCCCGCTTCCGACTCCTGCCCAAAGGAGGAAATCAATTCTGCCGGTAGGTGCTTGAACTCCCCATTGCAAATTGTTGTCTCGAAGGCCACTTGCATCTTCAATTAAATTGAAGAAAAAAAGTTGTGCCCGCTCCGAATTTTGAACTGCGAGAGAGAGATCAGACATAAAGTAACCGTAAAGACCAGCTTTAAGCCGTAACGCCCCATCAAATAAATTTCCCGAATAAAAAATAGAAAGGTTCCCAAACCACTTCGGAATCGCATAGAGACGATTTGTGGTAAGTGTTGTTGAGGGGTTACTTCTATCAAAGTTAAACCCGGTTTCATAATCCACTTCTGGTGACTCTACAAGTGAATAATTCAATACCAGTGTCATAGCGGCACTTGTTTCTATATCGCCAAGGTTAAACAATGGAAAACGAAATTTGTAACTTGCCCCAATTGCAGAGTAGCTGAGTGTATTTTCTATACTCTTAAAAGAGCCGGCTGTAGAAAAATCAGAATCAACCGTTTGAACAATTGCGATTGGTGACAGGACCGAGGTATTGGTCAGCGAAACATAAAATTGATGCGTACTATCAATCAAAATTTTACCGGAAAGGGTGCCCATTAAAATTTTTTCACTCCGCCAATTCAAAGAACCTCGGAGAAGCGAATCCGCCGAGAAAACTTCGCGAAGAGACGGTAATCGTTCTGTTCTAAGCAAATCGGCGGAAAATTCAATTTGATCGTTGCCGTTTAATCCAAGAGGGAGTGCAAAAGATCCCCCAATACCCGTTTGTGGGATAGAGGATGTATTATTGAGCCCGCCGGTACCACTGGTATTAACTAACGAGAGCCCCGCTGAACCATAGGCCTCAAGCGGTGTACCAAAAAGCAAACTATCAAATCGGATTTTTCCAACACCTCGGACATCAAACTGATTGGTGGTAGGCTGAATTGATTCATTATTTGGAGATTGTAATGTGTTGTTGGTTCCAATATTTTCAATGGCATAATTTCCTCTCAAACCAAGTGTAAATGGGTCAAGACGAAGTTCCGTTTTACTTCCAATTCCCATTCTTAACGCATCTTGACTGTCGGAAAATACTGAACTATCGATACGCGAAACCGAAGTGCCGTTAATGGTTGCGGTGTATCCTGAAACGGCATTTTTTTCATATAGTGATCCGTAAAATGTTGTAAAAGCCCAAAGTTTGAAGCCGCTTGATGAATCAGAAAAAAAAGGAAGTGGTGTTTCTATAGACGCCTTAAGAGATGTAAAGGAAAGTGACATTGAGCGATATTGTCCATAAATTACCGCTCGGCGAAAATCAAAAATATCCGCATCGAGTTCAGTGGTTGCAACCGGATCGATACCGCCATAGGGTTTTATAATCATATTCGATGTATTCAAAGAGAGATGGAGTTGGGCATTTTTTGAGAGCTGATATCGCAGAATTGCTCTGACACGATTGACTTCAGATTGCGAGCCGAAGCGTGCATTTGTTTGGCTTCCAAGATTACTATAAAGCCCGTCTGTTCCTTCGCGCCCATACCCTAAATAGAAATTGAGGGTCTCCGAAAAGTTTCGGGTAAATGTGACATCGATTTTGGATGTTCCCCCAGCAAATTGAAAAAAAACAATTTTAGTATAGGCCTCAGCTGCAAGGAAATTTTCTGTTTCAGAGTGAAACGAGAACGGCTGAGAGGAATACATCAATGAACCACTGCCTGAAAAAAGTCTTAATTCAGAAAAGGATTCACTTGAGAGAAATGTATAAAGGGCATTACCATCAATTGGGTTATTGAGGGGAACGTCGTCCAAGAAAATTGATTGGTGTCGCGTTCCCAATCCATTGATGAGCAGTTCATTTAACTGGCCTAATTCAAATTTATCACGAAAGTAAATGTTTGGGAGATCAATAAAGAAATCTTCAACATGACGGTGGTAAATCAAATCGCGCCCTGTGTTTTCAATCTTGGCGAACGGTGTGAGAAGGGAGTGCTCCGAAGGCAATACTACGATGGATTTCTTCTTTGCGGGTGCCGGTTTTGTTGGATCAAGTCGAGGTTTATTTTTCAACGTATCGCTTCGGGTTCCCCTCTTTTCGGGTCTTAACTCTTGCGCTGTAAGGTTTTGAAATCCAAAAAAAAGTAAAAAAATGTATAAAGAAATTATGGCTAGAGGGAAGCGATTGAAATTGAGGCGGCGAATCAAGGCAGTGCGAGTGACGTTCAATTTGGGGAGAAGAAAGTTTCGTGAATGGCTAACCCAACATTATTGATTTCAATTTGAAGCTTATCGAGATACTCATGCAATCCGAAATTAAATATTTCTTCAATAGAAATGATGTCAAGCTCTGAGCGCAGGAGACCCAATTTTTTTTGGGCGATGTTCGAGAAATCAAGAAGTATGTTTAAAGACGTTTCATTGCTTGGTTCTGATCCTGAAATTTGCCTAAGTGAGGTTTCAGCGTGGATAAGGCAATAGTGAATGGAACGTGGAAATTCCCGATCGAGCAAGATAAATTCAGCAATTGTTTGTGGAGATGACTTGCTGTATTTCTTATGATACATTTGAAAGGCACTGATAGATTTTAGCAAGGCAGACCATTGAAGCAAGTCAAAAGGTGTTCCAACAGTCGAAACCGATGGAAGGAGAATAAAGTACTTGACATCAAGCAAACGGGAAGCTTTATCAGCCCGTTCAAGAAGGCGCCCGATGTTTAAAAAATGCCAACCTTCGGTATGGGTAAGGCATGAATCTGAAATGCCATTAACAAGATGACTTGCATTGCGAATCTCGCTATAGAAAGTGGCTGATTCAGAAAGCGCGAATCGGTTATGAGTCATTGTATTTTGAACAGAGAGATAATATTTGTTGATTTGCTCAAATAGTTCAGAAGGAAGATTTTCCCTGATGGTACGGGCATTTTCACGAGCAGAATGGATACACGAAAAAATTGAATTTGGGTTTGATTCATCAAAGGTCAAAAATCGAATCACGTTTTCACGAGACGGCTCGCCATAACGCTCCTTAAAAAGTTCTTGATCGCCAGAAGTGAAAATTAAAGGCTCCCACTGTTCACCACTGCCGCTTGGAAGATCAGGGATAAGGTTCAGATTCACACTGATAAAACGCGCGTAATTTTCAGCACGCTCGATATATCGTGCGATCCAATAGAACGAATTTGCGACTCGGCTTAGCATTGATCAAAAATCCAAAAGTTATTTCTAGTTAAATAAAGCAATCGAAGAAGGTATAAAATAGGCCATCGTGAAAGAGTTGTTTAGATGAGCTAATCTTCATAACCATTTCGTTTACGAATTTCCCAAAGGGCTTTTGCTGAAATACCCAATGTTTTTGCGGCTTCGCCGTAGCTTTTGCCTGAATTCAAGATTGCCTGAATATAAGACCATTTCACTTCTTCTAAGCTTTTTCCAATAGGAATTGAAAAAATCGGTTCTTCATTTTTACTTTGAATCTGATGTTCTTTCGGGATTCGTTCGCTCGAAGAGAGAATGATTTGCTCCGGGGTAATGGAGTCACCTGCCTTAGTGAATATCACAGCGCGTTCCATTACGTTCCGCAGTTCTCGAACATTTCCTTTCCAATAGTGACTAAGCAATTTCTCTTTTGCCAAGTCGGTCAGTGAAGCAATCGGTTTATTCATTTCAACAGAAAATTGTTCGATAAATTTTTCTGCAATTAAAATGATATCGCTTCCCAATTCTCGAAGCGGAGGCATTGAAATTGAAACCACATTGATTCTAAAAAAAAGATCTTCCCGGAAATCGCGTTTCGCGACTTTTTCTTCAAGAGCGCTATTGGATGCACAAATAATACGAACATCAACACTGATGGGCTTGTTTCCGCCAAGCCTTCTGAAGGTTCGGGTTTCAAGAACGGTAAGCAATTTGGATTGAACTAAAAGTGAAGCAGCGTCAATTTCATCCAAAAAGATGGTGCCGTTACTGGCAATTTCAAAAAGTCCCTTTTTGGAAGACCGAGCGTCTGTAAATGCGCCTTGTTCGTAGCCGAATAGCTCAGCTTCAAGCAAATTTTCGGGGAGAGCTGCGCAGTTGATTTCAACAAATTGCCCTTTTCCTGAGCGTGTGGAGTGGTGGTGAATCATTTCCGCGGCGACATTTTTTCCTGACCCTGTTTCACCTCGAATTAACACAGTAGAGTCTATCGAAGCCACTTGCTCGATGATTGATCGCACGTTGGCCATTGCGTGGCTTTCACCAATTAGAATTGGGGAGCGATATTGACGAACTTTTCGGGATAGCACTTCAACCTCTTGCTTGTAGCGTGAGTTATCGGTTTTCAAAACACCGCTTTCAATTGCCCGTTGCACAAGAGTTCGCAGAACGGTAAAGTTTGAAGTGGTAAATGTGGGATCGGAAAACTTTTTTTCGAGGTAATGAAAAGCACCTGCTTGCAAGGCCTGAACTGCCATTTCAATACTTCCAAATGCAGTGAGAACAATGACAGGAACCTCCGGTGTCTTTGATTTAATCATCCGAACAAGTTCAACCCCGTTAATTTCAGGCATTGAAAAATCGGTCACTACTAAGTTTGGCGGGTTGGATTCAACCGATTTTACACATTCAGATGGGATTGAAAAAGGGGTAACCTCATAGTCTTTGGATAAAATTTTTACCAAAAGGGTACGAAAACTCGGGTCGTCATCGACGACAAATACTTTGTGCATAAGGTGATTGAGTAATGAAATCCCATAAAAGGATTAAAATATTACATAAAGTAATACTGCATGCTCATAGTTACAAAATCAAAGTTTGCCCAAAGAAAGAAATCATGATATTAATTTGGTTGAAAGGAAGGTGTTAAGCTCCGAGCGAAATGCTGTAGAGAGATCAGAAATCTTTCCAGCCCAAGTTCCACCTCCTTGTGCGTTATCAACTTTGCCACCGCCTTTCCCACTTTGCAAGTGTGAAAGAAGTTGCCTCAATAGTGCGTTGCAATCAAACCCAAGATCCGGGCTTCTCGTGACGACAACTTGAACCTTGTTATTTCCAACCAATGCCAAAACTCCAAAACACTTTGTTTGTTTCCTAAGAGTTTCAGCATAGGTTTGAAACGATTCCGGCCGAAGATTTTCATAAATACTAAACCAAAGCGAAAAAGATCCTTCCATTAAATGGTCGCTCGTGGGAAGTGATTTTATGATTTCTCGCGCTTCTTTTTGAGCCAATTCAGAACGAAGAGCGGCAAGTTCTTTATCCTTTTCTTTGGAATCTGAAATTATCCGTTCGATTTTTTCGATAAGACGTGGTTGGGGCACACTAAGCACTTGTACCGAGTAAGTGACAAGTTGATTTTTGAAATGATAATCCCTAAGAACTCTTTGTCCACAATGAAAATCAAGGCGAGTAATCCCCTGTTTTAGCTTTTCGGTTCGAATCACTTTGACGATGCCCACCTCACAAGTTTGCTTGACATGAGTGCCGCCACAAGGTGTTAAATCAAATTCAGGAACTTCGAGAATTCTGATTGTGCCAATGACTTTTGGTAGAACACGTAGTTTAAAACTCTGGATCGTATCGGAAGTGGCGAAATGAATCTTCACGGGGCGATTTTCCCAAATGATGCGATTGGTAAGCTGTTCTGCATCATGAATTTGAGAATCAGAGAGTTTCTCAGTTGATAAATCTAAGGTCGCAACGTCATTTCCAAGTCTCGAAGAATGGGTTTTGATGCCGAATAAATTTTCGAATGCAGCGGATAGCAAATGCTGACCGGTATGCTGCTGCATATTTTCAAAACGACGATTCCAATCAATTTTTCCGGTGATTTTATCTCCAACAGCAAAAGAAGGTTCGAAGGCAAGGAAATGAAAAATATCACCATTTTCACTCTCAAGAACAGAATCAATCCTAATTCCCGAAATTTCTCCAAGATCATGCTCTTGACCGCCAGAGGTGGGATAAAAGTAAGTATTATCAAGGGCAACAGTATATTTTTCACCCGTTCTTTCAATACGAGTGACGATTGATTCAAATTCTGTTTTGTAGGAATCGGTGTAGTAATTTTTTTCCGTCATAAAAAGTTATGCAGTTTCGTTTCGAAGTTTTCGAATTTTTTCACGGACTTTTCTCTGATAAATGCTCTTTGGATAATCCCGAAGGATGCGTTCAAAGTATTTGATGCTTCGTTCACGAAATGCACGTTTAAGACCTGAATCTGGAAGTGAAAGCGAGACTAATTGAGATGATTTTGCTTCAAAATATTCTCCAAGAATAAACAAAGCTTTATCGGCGAAGTAGCTTTTGGGGAAAGATTCTGCTATTTGTTCATACTCTACTACGGCTGAATCAGGTATGAGCTTAATCAATAAAGAAGCATAATCAAAAAGAACTTCATCCGAAATGGCGGCTTGGGGTGAGGCTTCAAAATGGTTTTTTTTCCATTGTTTATAGAGCAAGAGAGCTTCCGATTGTTTTTCCATTGCAAGCAGTTTTTTTATCTCTGCAAAACTTTTCAAAGCGGGTATTGCCGAGGGATTTTTTGCTGTATCAGATAGTGCACGTTGTAAAAAGAGTTTAAGCAGGAGAGCATTGTTGGAGGCATTTCTCCCAGATTCAATTTTTGATAAAGCGGCGATGGCACTGTCGAATTGGGTAAGGAGAAATCCGATTTCACCGGAAAGTAAATTTGCATCGGCTCGGATTTCTCGACCTGCAAAACCATCGCTGGCAACGCGTTTTGCTTCACTTAAAGCGCGAGAAAAGTTTCCTTCTCGTTGTTTTAGTTTTGCAAAAATTAAAGCGCCTTGTTTTGCTGCTTGTGTCTCACGAAATCGATTGTTTAATCTTTCTAGGGTTTCAGACGCTGCGCGATAATCCTTTTTATATTCAAAAAATAGTCTTGCTTGGGCAAGAATGACTTCTGCGCTTTCCATTGCAGTTGGGTAGAAGGTTTCATAACTACGGTAAGCTTGGATGGCGCTCTCGTAATATTTTGATCGTGTGGTATCCGGTTCAGTCGAATTTTTGGCTAAAGCTTCAAGGGTTTTTGCTAAGCCAAAGCGCGCTTGTTGTACATAAAAAACGGCATAGGTAGAGATTGACGGATCAGCAAGCTTTTGGAAGGCATTTCTTGCGGCAGAATACTGGGCTTTGTCAAACGCCAATTGTGCAAACATTAAAATTTGAGCTCCGCGAGATGATAAGGCATTATCGCGAGCAACTGCTTCTTTTAATGCGCCGAGATAGTCGCCTTTCTCCATATATAGCGTAGAGAGCAATTGTGAAGTAATTTGCTTCGCCATTGCAACATTGTATTGGCCTCGTTTTATTTCAATGGTCTTGATTGTTTCTGTAAGTACATCGGGGTTATCTTTAGTCGCATAACTAAGAATTTGTGAAGAAACGGTGCTATAATCCGGAAAATCGCCCCGAAGCATTGAAAGAAATTCCGTTGTTGCCTCATTGTATTTACCAAGCGAGACATAAACATTTCCGAGTTCATCGGCCAAAAGTGTCGGGTTGCCAAATCGCTCTCGTCCCATTTGAATAAAAGTAAGCAATGCGTCAAAAGCTCTTTGTCGAAATAGCCAGCGTGTAAGGGCTTCAAATTGACTTTGGATTTTTACGCTTTCTACGACTTCTTTGAATAGCGGCTCAGCAAGTTTTGGTTGATTAAGATTGTTGTAACAAAGCGCCAAATACAAAAGATTTTCGGGGCTTGATTTTTTTCTCTCGTGTTCTTCTTTTAAGTACTTGGAAAGTTTTTCGAATTCTCGCATTTCGTAAAGAGAGACCTTCAACCGCTCAAAATAAAGTTGTCTTTTATCAGCCAAGTAAAGTCTTTCAAAGAGAATTGAGGCGCGCTCGTAGTTTTGAGCTTGAAAAAAAGACTCCGCCAAGTCAAAATCCGGGCTAGGCTGTGCAAGCGTTTTCAAAGAAAAGAAACCAAATGAGAAAGTGATAAAGAGAGGAATCAATAAAAACTTGAGACATGCGTGAAGCATTTTATCAGTATAAGTTCCTATTAAGGGAAAATGGAGATATGGCACCAATTGGTAGGTCATTCGTTGAATCAAAAAAAATATAATCAGTAATTTTTTATGAATTGGAAGAATGAACGGCATCAATCATGTTTCTCAAAAAGCTATCGCTTCGATGGTGTTCAAAAGCATTTCCGATCACAATGAAATCTGCTCCTGCTTGAACTTTACTTGCGGCTTCTTCGGGTGTGCGAATTCCACCACCCACAATCAAGGGTAAACTTGAAACAGATTTAACCCTAGAAATCATTTCTTCCGGTACAGAAAGTTCGGCTCCGCTTCCGGCTTCAAGGTAACAAAATTTCATTCCCAAATATTCAGCCGCAAGGGCATGCGCTGCAGCGATATTTGGTTTATGACGAGGAATTGGCATTGTACCGGTAACATAGCTTACAGTTGTCGGTTTACCTGATTCAATAAGCAAATAAGCCGTAGGGATTGTTTCTAAACCCAAGGCTTTGATTGCCGGCGCAGCGGTAACATGATGACCAATAAGATACTCCGGGTTTCTTCCGCTCATCAAAGAAAGAAAAAGCATTGCATCGGCTTCGCCCGATACTTGCATTGCACTACCGGGAAATAAAATGACCGGTAAATGGCTTACAGCTTTGATATGACGGATATACTCATCAATTCGGTAAGAAAGCATCATGCTGCCACCTATCAAAATGGCATCTGCACCAAATTCACTAGCTTTTTTACACAATTTGAGCAATTCAGTTTCTTCGTAACTATCGGGGTCAATCAAAAGTAAAAATCCCGCTCTTTTTCTTTCACGAGTTAAAAGCAGTTGACTGATAATGGTTGTTGAAAGTTTTTCCATATTGAATGATTTAGAAAAAGATAGCAAAAAAAAGAATCTGACACTGCTTTTTGAGAAAGGATTGTGTCCTAAACCTCATTTGGTGGCGAAAATTCCAAGTTCTTCATTTTTACTTGCCCCTTCATCATAAAAATGTAATTTGCAGTTACACTTATTTTATGAGATCTAATACGAGAAGTATCAAGTACATTTCAAAACGACAGGAGACGACAATGGGAGAGTTGATTACAATCGAACGGCATATTTTGGAACAGCAAAAAATGTTCCCAAATGCAACAGGTGAACTTTCGCAGTTGCTTTCTGATGTGACCTTCGCTGCAAAATTAGTCCGAAGAGAAGTCATTCGAGCAGGACTTGTGGATATGCTTGGCTCAATCGGGAAAACGAATGTGCAGGGCGAGGAAGTCAAAAAGTTGGATGAATATGCGAATGAAAGGTTTATCCACGCAATCGGACACCACGGTAGATTTGCCGTTATGGCTTCTGAAGAAAACGATGATATAATCATTCCACCAAATGATCACGCCGGAAAATATGTTCTTCTTTTCGACCCCCTTGATGGCTCGGCAAATATTGACGCAAATATTAGTGTCGGAACGATTTTTTCAATTTATAAAAGAAAATCATTGGTAGGGAGTCCGGCTGATGCAGATGATTGCTTGCAGCGTGGGTTAGATCAAGTTGCCGCGGGATATGTGATCTATGGTTCCTCTGTCATGTTGGTTTATACGACCGGGCAAGGAGTTCACGGATTTACTCTTGATCCAACAATTGGAGAGTTCCTTCTCTCACACCGTGATATCAAAACCCCTCAACGCGGAAAAATATATTCCATAAATGAAGGATACTACCGTTATTTTTTTGATGGCATAAAGAAATATATCAAGTATTTGCAGCATGAAGATAAAGCCACTTCAAGGCCTTATTCAGCACGGTATATTGGTTCGTTAGTCGCGGATTTTCATCGCAATCTGCTCTACGGTGGTATCTTTGTTTATCCAAGAACCAAAAAAGCACCCAGCGGAAAACTTCGCCTTCTCTATGAAGCTAACCCAATGGCTTTTATTTGTGAACAAGCCGGCGGAAGAGCCACTGATGGTTATCAACGCATCTTGGAATTAGAGCCAAAAGAATTGCATCAACGCACCCCACTTTTTATTGGAAGTACAGAAGATGTGAAAATCGCAGAAGAATTTGAACAAGGGCTTCGTGAATTGGAACACGACAAAGAATTGATTCCTTTAATGCTTAAAGAAGTTGAAAAAGCTGAAAGAATTTTAACCTAATTCATTGACTATGATAGAAACATCAGCGCATGACACGCGTGGCACTTTAGCCGAAAAAAATGAAATTAAAATTCTCGATTTCGATTACCTTGAGTTTTATGTCGGTAATGCAAAGCAAGCTGCTCAATATTATCGCACAGTATTTGGGTTTACTATTCGAGCCTATAGCGGCCCTGAAACCGGCGTAAAACACCGCGCGAGTTATCTTCTTGAGCAGGGAAAAATTCGATTTGTACTCACCTCTCCATTGCAAGCTAATTCTGAAATTTCGGAACACATCAAAAACCACGGTGATGGGGTTCGTGATGTAGCGTTTGAGGTGGAAGATACAGATCAAATTTACAAAGCTGCGTTAAAGCGCGGCGCAACTCCCGTGGCAGACCCACATGAAATTAAAGATGAAAATGGGTCAGTAATTAAAGCCTCAATCAAGACCTTTGGTGATACAATCCATTCATTTATCGAAAGAAAAAATTACAAAGGCGTATTTCTTCCCACATTTCATGAACGCCAACATAAAGGAAGCGAAAAGCCGATGCTTCGTGCGATTGATCATATTGTAGGGAATGTTGGATGGAATGAAATGGAAAAGTGGGTAAGGTTCTATGAAAACACGTTCGATTTTCGTCAGTTTCAAAGCTTCGATGATAAAGACATTTCAACAGAGTATTCAGCCTTGCGCTCCAAAGTGATGACGAATATTTCTGAGCGAATCAAGATGCCGATTAATGAGCCGGCGGAAGGAAAGCGAAAATCTCAGATTGAAGAATACATCGAGTTTTACGGTGGTGCCGGTGTTCAACATGTGGCGTTGATAACCGACGATATCGTTCAAACGGTTCGTGAACTTCGCTCGCGTGGCGTTGAGTTTATCTCGGTGCCGCTTTCGTATTACGATACGCTTCTTTCACGAGTAGGTGAATTGAAGGAGAATATTGAAGAGCTTCGCAAAGAAAATATTTTGGTTGATAAAGACGAGCACGGGTATATGCTTCAGATCTTCACCAAACCGGTTGAAGATCGGCCAACACTTTTCTATGAAATTATTCAACGCCGAGGCTCAAAAAGTTTTGGTAAAGGAAATTTCAAAGCACTCTTTGAAGCTATTGAAAGAGACCAAGCTGCAAGAGGAAATCTCTAAGAATGAATTTCAGCAATTTAGATGAACATTTAATCCAATTTAGTTAACAATGACAGAACTAACCACAGCAGCCGTAGAGGCAGGAATCAATTTCGGGCTTACCGAAAATCAAAAAATGATTGCAGAAACCGTGCGATCATTTACTCAGCGCGAATTGCCGCCACACATTGTTTTAGAGTATGACGAGGCGCAAAAGCTTCCTTTAGAGCTTGTGATGAAACTTGGAGAGTTAGGATTTTTAGGAATGATTTTCCCTGCAGAATTTGGCGGCTCCGGGTTTGGATATTTGGAATATGTAACCGCTATTGAAGAATTGGCAAAGGTTGACCCAAGCGTTGCCCTGACAGTCGCAGCGCATAATTCACTTGGCACCAATCATATTTTTCAATTTGCGACCGAAGAAGTTAAAGCGAAGTACATCCCAAGACTTGCAAGCGGGAAAGCACTTGCTGCTTGGGCTTTAACCGAACCTAATTCGGGCAGCGATGCCGCGGGGATGCTGACTACGGCTGTAAAAGATGGTGACTCTTGGATCCTAAACGGAACAAAGAATTTTATCACCAATTCGCATGCAGGTGAAGTGGCTGTTATAATGGCCATTACAGAGCGTGAAAGAGGCAATAACGGCATCAGCGCTTTTGTGGTCGAAAAGGGAACACCCGGATTTTCAGCCGGTAAAAAGGAAAATAAATTAGGAATGCGTGCCTCAGAAACCGGACAATTGATATTGGATAATTGTCGAATTCCGGCAGAAAACTTGCTTGGTAAACTGAACGAAGGGTTCAAGCAAGCAATGAAGATTTTGGATGGCGGTAGAATTTCAATTGCTGCGCTCTCGCTCGGCTTGGCGGAAGGTGCGCTTGAAGCCTCACTCCGATATGCCAAAGAGCGAAAACAATTCGGCAAGCCGATTGCCGATTTTCAGGCCATTCAATTTAAGCTTGCACAAATGGCCACCGAAATTGAAGCGGCTAAATTGCTGACAATGCGTGCAGCAGCCTTGAAGGACGAAGGAAAAACAACGACTACGGAATCATCAATGGCAAAGCTTTATGCTTCTGAAGTGGCGGAACGAGTGGCCTCGGAAGCGGTTCAAATTTTCGGCGGCTACGGGTTCATTAAAGATTTTCCAGTAGAAAAATTCTATCGCGATGTCAAGCTGTGCACCATTGGCGAAGGAACATCCGAAATTCAACGCGTGGTGATTGCTCGCCAATTGATTAAGGAGTAATTCAATCGGAAAAATGAATTTTTTTGGTGAAATCAAAAGAGGACGAAAAGGCGTCCTCTTTTTTTGTTCGGATTTGTTAATGAAAAAATCAGCTTCTCATAAAACGCTGCGTCAAGCTTATTTTAATGGGCTTTTTTGAAAGTTCAATATCATAGCACATCATCACCACCGAGCCTTGATAGACTTTCTCGAACCCACCTTCCGAAAGCGAAATCGTTTCAATCGGAAAGCGTATCACTGTGGCTTCGTAGTTCGACTCCAACTTGGCATTGATTTTGAGCCACTCATCTTTTAGCCCAACCATTGGTGAGCGGACTTCACCAATACTTACCAATCGATTTTCTTCTAAGATTTGATTATCGAAATAGTAGTACCTATCGGGTGCATTTCCTGCAAGGAGACCATAGCAATTTTCAACCGCGAATCGAACCGTAGCTTTTGAATCGTTAAGCATTCTTAGGCTATAATCTACCGTGTACTCGGGTTTGCCTTTTAAGACCGTGATTATTTTCTCAACTTCTACCGAGAAATCTTTCCCACCAAGATGCACATGACCTTTTCTTGTGAGTATTGCAACTTGCTTTTGTTTTGTGCCCGATGTTTTTACTTCATAAGCACCGTGCACGAAATCGCCGAGTTCACGGAAAGTCCCTCGGTAGAATTCCTCCGCCGTGGTGTTGTGAGGTACAAAGTGATCAACCAAATTTCCGTGCCGATACCAATCATAATTCAAATGCGATTCCAACCCAAGCTCTTTCACCATTACGCTCTCGTGCATTGCACCGGCAGCGCCACTTTGAGGTGCAGTGCGTTTCAGCCGTTCGTGGTATCCTTCTTCTCTGCGTGAAACAATATCCAAGAGATTTTTCGAAGCCGGTTTATAATCGAGCTCTGTTATCATCCCGCCTTCTTTCGGCTTAATGTAAATACCGAGTTCACTATTCTTAATCACCACTTCATCTTGTCCATCCTTATCGAAATCTGTGACACTTAGGCTTACAATTTCATTTTGGCCATCAAGCTTATCTAAATCGGTTTCGGCATCAATGAGGTTTTGATAAATCGGGTGGCGAAGGTTCGGAAGGTAAGTTCCGCCAAAAACCCCGTGCCAGTATGGGCAGTTACACTGGGCGGCCATTATTTTATCAATGGTTTTCGAAGATACTTTCTTTCCCTTTTCCTCCAATTGCCGAGCACGGTGTGAGACCTCAAGCATCTTTTTATGCATCTGATTCGATTCAGGGTACTTTACCATAAAGTTTCGCCAAAAGCCACCGCGAACGAATATGTTATAGTCATCAAACAATCCTTCTTCCTTCAAACGATGTTCAAAGGTTTCATAAGTCTTGAAGGATTTCGAAGGAAGTGCCCAGTGCATCATTTCAGCGTAGGAGGCATTTGAAAGGTAAATGCGGCCGATGGGTTTATACTTTTCTAAGGCTTCTTGAAAGGTGATGGTGTTAATCCAATCGCGGTTGTCGTGCAGGGCTTCAAAAAACTTTTCAAGCCAATGATTTTTGGAGTAAATGTGTTCATACATTCCGGGCCACGCGCCGAATTTTTCGCCATCGTCTGCAAAAACCACCATTCTATCGCCTTCTTCGGTTGCGATGCTTCGGAGATAATCAATCGTCGCGCTCACATCTTGAAAAGGAATTGAGTATCGAAGCGTTTTGGAAATGGGGAAGAGATTAACGGTATAGCCTTGCTCTTCACTGATGTAGTACCCGTAAAGTTGATCTTCAGTCAATCCGGCATATTTGAAATGCGTATCATCCAAAATCACATACTTGATCCCCGCCTGCGCGAGTGGCTTTACCAAATGCTGCTCCCAAATACGCTCCGCAAGCCAAAGGCCGGTGGCGGTTGTTCCAAAATGTTTTTTAACAAACTTGGTTAATTTTTGAACCTGCGCAATTTTATCTTCATCGGGAATCACTGCTAAGATAGGTTCATAAAAACCCCCGCTAATGACTTCAATATTTCCCCGATCAACCAATGTTTTCAATTGCTTTAGGAGTTCGGGCCTGTTCGATTCAAGCCAGTCCAAAAGAATTCCTGTGTAGTGCTTTGCGATTTTAAGAGAGGGAAATTTTTGAAAAACATCGAGAAAAGGCTTGTAGGATTTTTGGTAGCACTCTTCAAAAACGGAATCGAAATTCCCGATAGGTTGATGATTGTGCGTACCAAAGATGAGATTAATCTTTTTCATTGGTTTGAATAGGATTGTTGGAAAAGCGACATCGAAGTAAAATAATAAGAAGTATGCGTGAAGACTGTTAATTTAATAAGCTTAAGTACAAAAGAAATTTTGAAAATTCACAATGTAAAATGACACGTTTGTGTTATTGAGAGATGCGGTTGAAACACATAATTTTAGTGATAACCCGAAAAGCAATTTCGAAATTAGCAATGATTTTAACATTTTGCTTTAAGAAGTGTTAAACGACCTTCGAACTCCGGTTCATAAAATTCAAAAAAACTATGACATTCAAAAAGTCACATACTTTTCACTTAATGGCTGGGATGTTTCTTTGCATTGCCGTGCTTTTTCAAGAGTCCCTGATGTCAAAGGAAATCAAGGCCGAAGTGGACAATAAAGATTATGACTCAAGGAAGTTGAGGTCTCTTTATGAAAATTTGGTTAAAAAATCGCCTGAGCTCAAAGATTACATCGCTAAGGGTTCGAAACGATTTGAAATATCAATTAAAGGGAAGCCGCTTCAACTACACTTAGAAAAAAATGCTGAGGGAGTTGTCACTCATTTGGGTCTTAACCTTTTTCCGGTTGAGGCGATTGAGCTTAATCCATCAATTTATCTTTTTATCGAAAGATTACTTTTGGAGTATTGGATTGAAGGTGGTGCAGAAGGTGCTCGTTTAGCAAAAACAGAAGGGATTTACTTTGCATTAAACAATATTTTTTTGGGCTCAATAGGATTTGAATCACTTACACCGGCATTTGAAATCATAAGAGCCTCTCCAAATTTCAAACTGTCAATCGAAGAATCGAAATACCGTCTGGAATGGCAAAACGCTACTCAAAGGCTTGCAATGTCGTTTCCTGCGCGTCAAGATTTAATTTTAGGGAAGGATAAAATTGAGCTCGATAATGAACTTTCACAAAAACTGCAGCAAAAACAGGATAGAAGTTTTTCGCCTATTTTTATCGAACAAACCAAAATCATCTTTGATTCAACCAAATCAGTTTGGAAGTTTGTCGGCAAAACTTTTTCGGAGGAATACAAAGGGGTAAAGCAAAGCGCATACTTTTCAAAAAAAGCCGAAGAATTCATCCCAATTTGGAGCGAACAAAATGTTGAAGAAAGTCTTACAAATTTGTTTTTTACTGATTTAACAAATACTCGAACAATCAATTTAGAGATTAAACACAATCTTTACGGAAATACTCAAAAAAACTATAAAACCACATTGAAAGAATTTCTTTCTCTTTTTCAAACCGGCTATGTGCCATTTATTGGTTTTGAGAAAAGTGAAGGAACTTCAATCCCAGTCTTGTTGATTCTCGTAAGCGAACGATTCGCGCACTTACATCTGGTTTCAATCCAATTTTCAAAAGACATTTTTCAAAATTCAAATGAAGTCATTAAGGCCAAATTAACGACGAACATTCGAAATGATAACTTGAAATCAATTTTTCAAGAGTATGTCGAAAAGCCCGATAAAGGAAAGTATAAAGTTCCAAAGGGAACGAAGTAAAATGACACGTTTATGTTATTGAGCGAACACTTGAAAAGGTGTTACATTCGTTTTGGGAGGAATGAATCGGAGTCTTTACTTAATTCTGAGTTTTCTGAATGTTTTATCCCCCAAGTAAAAATAAATGAATAGCGATTTGATGACATTTTTATTGCATACAAAAAACTGGTGTTTTTCTATTCTTTTGAAATTGTTCGAAGGAAGTTTTTTATTATCGAGGCTTGGCGCGATAATTTTTTCGATGACGTTGGGTGTATCTCTAATTTTTGCTCAACCTACTCCTGAAGAAATCAAATCGGGTGGTTATAAATGGGGGGAGTCGAAAAGAGAAAATGAAACAGAGGCTTCTAATGCAGCGAAAGCCGATTTGATTCAGCGTATTGTTCAAACCGTGATTAATTCTGATGAAACGGTCGTTTCTCAAGAAGTCAGAGGAAACGAGGCAAAGTATGAATCGTATGTGAAATCTCGCTCTAAGGTTGCGTCACGAATGCAACTTCGTGGATTGAATGTTATACAATTAGGAATGGAAGGCAATTCCTATAAAGCATTAGCCTATATTTCTAATGAAGATTACAATTCGTCATTAAAGGCAATCGAAAATGAAGTGATTGCAGAATTTCAAACGGGAGAACAGATTGAACGAAGCCGAGGCATTGCAAATGCGATACCTGTATATTACAAAGCATTTTTGAAGACTTATTTTTCTCCTGATCTCATATCGTTTGATTCTCCCTCTACAGGACCACAAAAAAATTTTCAAACTTGGATTTACGAAAACAAATTGCTTCCGTTTCTACGCGAAATCAAAGTAACAGCGATTTCACCAACCCCTTTAGATGTTGATGTTACATCCGATATCACTTCCGTTCAGTTTGAAGTCAAATATCGTGGGGCAGAATGCCAAGGTATTACTTTGTGGAAAATGCCCCGAAGACGGAGTAACGAAGTATCAGTACTCAATGGAAAAGCAAAATTGGAGTTTTCAATTCCAGAATTGAAGTATCAGCCACCCTATCATACGCTTATTAAATATGAACTTGGTTATAAGGTTGCATTAGAAGAAGGTGCCCCAAGTGAATTAAAAGAAGCGCAAAAGATTGCTCGGGAAATTATTATTGAGCCAATTGAAGTAACGGTTGATTATAGTAAAATCGTTGAATTCGATTTGGCGATACGAAAGGTTTCATCAACTGATTTTGTATTTGATATTGTGATGAAAAATTTTATTTCTCAAAGCCCAATTAATATCAGTTACGGAGATAATACTTCCGAGACACTTTCAAAGCGAAATACTATTTATACCTACAGAGCTCCGGGAAAATATTTGGTCACTTTAGAAGTCAAACCGCTTCCTGTCATAAAAAAATACCTGAGTGTTCCTTCGGGAGAGATTATCGATGTTCCGGTCGAAATCCCAAAACCGCCAGTTGTTATTCCAACGCCTGAGCCGAAACCAGAGCCCAAGCCTTCTCCAACACCCTCAACTCCAAATATTGGATATAAACCTAACATCAGTAATGAGACACCGCCTCTAAAGCCTACTGAGACTGTTTCTGCACCTTCAATTCCTAGTACAGTAAGAGAATTGCCGCAACCTCCCAAACCATCGAACAAAGATGTTGAAAGGAAATCGACTGTTGTCGAGGAATTGAAAACAAAACTCAATGCTCAAGAGCTGTTAGACGCGCTTTCAAAACTAAAAAATCAAGGCAAGCTTTTTTTTGGGAAGAAAACAGATTTTCTTTCTCCTGAAAAGTGTACCGTTTTCTTAATTGATCGTCAAAGCAAAACTGTAAAATTCATCTTGGGGGCTGGTGAAGAGCGTACACTAAATCTGATCTCAAATACGCCGGTCAAATCTGAAGAATTAAAAAATTTAACTGCAATATGGGTCGAAATATATTAATCGTTTTTATAGCCTGTTTTCTTTTTGTTGGAGGACTGATCGCGCAAGTCAGCAGCGTTTCAGTAAAGCTAATATCTTCGGTTGGAAGCACAACTGCGCAAATTGAAGCCAATGCGTCAGCTTTTTTAACCGAACTAAATAGAGCTGCTGCGGCACACCAAAAGCCAACCTTTGCGGCACCGTTTATCTCTGAAAATGTCAGGCAAAATTTGAGCCCTGTTCTTGATACATATGAACTTTTCGCACTCGACACCGAAATAAAGGCTAATACTTACAAGCGAGAAAAAGACGGACTCATTGTTCTTCAGTCAATCTTGCTAAACAAAAGAACCGTAGATACGTCATTCACTGAAGAGCTCAATCTCATTTTCCGCCCCGATGGCACACTTGATGATGTAACCTTTAGCATTGGCTCTCAGCAATATGCCAAAGTATTTAGTGCAGGCAACATATTAGATGCCACCGATCTTCGCCGAAAACAACTCATCCTTGACTTTGTGGAGCGCTTTAGAACGGCGTATGAAAAAAAGGACTTGAGTTACCTCGATCTCGTTTTCAGCGAAAAAGCCCTAATTATTGTTGGCAAAGTGGTTCAACCAAAACCCTCGGATGGAATTAAGATTGCGGATGCCGTTAAGGTAGAGCGGCAGGTGTATTCAAAAAAAGAGTATATGGAAAACCTGAAAGCCAAAGTTTTTACAAAGAAATGGATAAAACTTGGTTTTGATAAAGTGGAAATTATCCGTCACCCTGATCCAAGCCTTTCAATGTTTTATGGAGTTCAATTGATTCAAAAGTGGGCAACGCCGGGCTATTCCGATGAAGGGTACCTCTTTTTATTAATTGACTTTACAAATGAAGATAAACCCATTATTCATGTCCGTGCTTGGGAGCCAATGCAAGTAAAGAAAAAGGATCGAACAACTCTCGCAGATTTTGAATTCTATTGATCCAGAATGTAATCCCCATCCGAAAAATTTCTTTTTGACTTAAATGAAACAACAATGAAAAGTTTGAAATTTTTAACCATCATCTTCCTGCTCACATTGGCAAGTATGGAAGTTTCTGCACAGCGCTTATTAAAGCTTAAAGAAAAGGATGAAGCAAAAATTATTCAAGTTCCGGGACGAGAACCGGGAAAAACGTTTGCAATTATTGTTGAAAGCCCTGATCCAGATGGAAAACTAATCGCCATATTTAAGCCGCAACAACCAATCAATATTAAAAGCAGTTATTCTGAAGGAAGGCATATCTATTTCTTTGAAATGGAAGAAGATCAAGATGAATATGATTTGACTCAACTTTACACTTCTCCTACCTCTAAATTTAATCGATTTACAATTATCAAAAAGGAAGACCAACCTGTAACATTTAAAAAAGGAGAGGACTCAAAAATTTTCGTTGTTAAACTGATTGATGAAACTTCAGAGATTGCCGAGCAAGGAAAGGGCAATTTGACAATTGAAATCCGCTCCGATAAAGGTAAACTTGTTCCGAGCGGAACCATTGAATTTCAAGGTCTTCCAAATCCTGTCACATTTACGAATGGGTTTTACATTTACCCGAATCCAAATAAAGTTAAACTTCCTGCTAAAGTTAAGGCACCCGGATTCGAAGATTTAAATGAAGTTTTGGTTGACTTTACTATTGTTGAACCCGGACAAAACAAACGTTTTCCGATTGAAATGAAAGGGAAATATGGCAAAGTTGTTCTTATTGCTTCTAAAGCCAAAGAAACCGATAAAATTTCAGGAGTCTCTGTACAATTGGATAATGGTGAAACCGTTCAATTCACGAATGAAGAAAGATTGGAAATTGAACTTCCAATCGGTTCACATAAAATTGAAGTGCTTGCAGAGACAAAAGGGTTTGCATCTATTGCCCCAATTCAGGTAGAAATTGAACAAAATAAGTCAATTGAAAGAACAGTTGACTTTGCTTCTTTTCAAGATATTGAAATCTCTACCAAACCAGAGGGTGCTCAAATGACCATTATGGAAATTAATGGTAATCCGTTTAATGGACAGCAGCCAAGCGGTAAAACAAATCGTACCTATAACCTTCCTGTCGGGCGTTTGAGAGTCGAGTTTCGCCACCCAAGTACAAGAACAGTTACCGTGTTGGTAGATAATACCTCAGCCAAAAATGGACAAACTAAATCACAAAATATTGAACTCGATGCAGCCTTCTTCCCGTGGGCAGTGCAAACCCAACCAAGCGGATTATCTTTTAAGATCAAAGATCAAAATGGCAGCTTAAAAGAATCAGGCAGAACGCCAGCTGTGAAGTTTCTCCCCGCCGGTACCTATGAACTTGAAGTCGATGATGATAATCGTTGGTATGAAGCCAGCGTAACACTCAAAGATGCCTCCGATGGAAATCTGGTTTTCAAAACACACGGAAGTTTTGGCGGCTCAATATTTATGGGCTCTGGAACTGCTTTTAGTGGTGCTGAGCGAGGGTTAGGAAATGTAAAGGCAGAAGCGCTGAATTATGAAGTTGGTTTTCTCAACTTTGGTTGGGGTGGGTTCAATCTAACCGCGCTCGGAATGAGAAGGCTTGCGCTACCTTCCAATGAAGGGGGGACAATTCCTGCCTATTTCTTTACTGCTTTTACTAATCCTGAGCTGAGAATTGGCGGCTCCTATCTCGATTGGCTTGAGGGTTTTGTATTCGTTGGCGGTGGTTATTATTTCAGTCCCTTTGAATACGATTCACATAAAACACTCGGTCGATTTAATGGCTCAATGACCTATTACAGAGCAGGAATCGGCGGCTCTTTGATTTTAGGCGATCTCCGATTTACTGTCAAAGCCGGGGTTGAAGATTATACAGTTACAGCAAAAGAATATGATGCCATTTTGGGAAGTTATCGAGATGAATTCACTTATAAATCAGGACTTAATCCGTTTTTTTCGCTTGAAGTTGATTTGTTCAGTATGGCTGATTACGGAGGAAAAATTTGGCGTTTATGGAGTAAACCCTTGCTTGATAATTTCACATATTAATCTCAGAAAAAATAAAGAAAACCCGCTGAAGAGCGGGTTTTTGCTTTAAATAAATTTCGGTAAAATCTCAGAACTTTGTGCCACTTTCCACTATTCGATTCTAATCAACCGTTTGGTCTCATCTGCTTTATCAATAAAAACCTTTCGTGATCGAGAAGGAAATAAATGCGCGAATTTTTCTGACCACTCAATGATGGAAATGGCATTGGAATATAAATATTCATCAAAGCCAATATTTTGTAATTCCCTTTCCGATTCAATCCTGTATAGATCAAAGTGATGAAGGGTGTATTCAACCCCTTTAAGTGTACCGTTATAAGTATTGACAATTGTGAACGTTGGACTTGTTACACTGTCTGAACAGTGATACACATCGCAAATTCCTTTGACAAATAAGGTCTTACCAGCGCCTAAGTCTCCTGAAAGTAAAACAATATCCCCTGCCGTTAATCCAATTCCAAATTGACGGGCTAATTCTCTTGATTCCTCAGGTGAGTGAGATAATCTAACTGCATTTTTTAGAATCAAAGGGATGATCATGTCCAATTAAAGATTGGGTTTTAATTTGATAAAAGGTACAATCATTTCATCAAGTGAGACACCGCCGTGTTGAAACGAATCTTTGTATTGATTAACATATTTGTGAAAGTTCGTCGGATAAATGAAGTAATAGTCTTCTTTGGCAAGAATGTAATTCACATTTAATCCGTGATTAGGCAGCCGGTAATCAGCGGGGTTTCGGACAAAAATGGCGTGTTTAGAGTCGCATTGAAGATTACGACCAAATTTGTATCTCAAGTTTGTTGAGGCTTCACGATCAGCCACAACTTTCGTATGCCTCAAGCAACGAAGACTTCCGTGGTCGGTTGTAATGAATATCGTTGCTTTTTGTTTCGATAGAGTTTTTAGCAATCGTAAGAAAGAGGAATGCTCAAACCAAGTTTTGGTTAATGAACGAAATGCTTGCTCATCCGGCGATAGTTCTTTGATCACTTGAGAATCTGAGCGGCTATGGGCAAGGATATCCACAAAATTCACAACAACGGCATTGAGTTGAATTCCGAGTTGTGAAAGAATATTTTGTTCATAGGCTTTGCTATCATCAGAAGTAACCAATTTAGAATATTTCATACTTCTTATCGGAACCCTGCGTCGCTTAAAGAAATCTTCCATAAAATCAGCTTCATAGCGGTTTTTACTGGTTTCATCTTCCTGACTGTCTCGCCAAAGTTCCGGATGACGCTTTTCTATATCTGCAGGGAAAAGCCCGCTGAAAATTGAATTTCTTGAATAGGGTGTTGCAGTAGGAAGGACAGAGAAATAAGCATTTCGCTCAATTGAAAAGTGAGCATTCAGCAATTTTTCAAGTACAATCCACTGATCAAATCGAAGACAATCGACAACAAACAAGAAAATCGGGCTTCCACCTTCAAGTTCAGGAATTACCGCGCGGTCAAGGACATCAAGCGACAGCATCGGACGCTTTTCCTTTTCGCGATGAATCCACTCCCGATAATTTTTTTCAATAAATTTTCCAAAAAGCGCGTTGCACTCCCGCTTTTGATCAATTAAGGTTTGTCTTAGATTAAGTGCAGGATGATCATCAAGTTCAACTTCCCATTGCGTTAGGCGAAAATGCAGTTCAATCCATTTATCCGCATCCACTTCGCCGTAAAGATCTGCGGATATTCGATTAAACTCCGCGATATAATTTTGTGTCGCTGCCGAATCTTTGATTTTATCGGAGTCTAAAAGCTTTTTGCAAGTCAGAAGAATTTGTGTGGGATTGACCGGCTTAATGAGGTACTCTGAGATTTTTTTCCCAATCGCTTCCTCCATAATACTTTCTTGTTCATTCTTTGTGATCATGACAACCGGCGTCGTAGGATGAGACAGCTTAATTTCAGATAATGCCTTTAATCCGCTCATTCCGGGCATTTGCTCATCAAGGAAAATAATGTCATATCGATTCTGACGCGAGAGTTCAATCGCGTCATCACCATTCAAAACTGTGGTAACCTCATAACCCTTATCGGATAGAAAGAGAATATGAGGCTTGAGATATTCAATTTCGTCGTCAGCCCAGAGTATTTTGTGTTTGTTAAGCATTATCAGTAAAAATGATTTTCAAAGAAGTATAAATTCAAATGTTAAACGAATTTAACATTTGAAAGGTGGAGATAATCTACCCCCCTTTTTAAGGTAGCAACATTTATTTCTGAATCTTATTTTCAATTCTATCGTTTTTTTTAGAAACCTTTATCCAACGCATTTGCCGTGGCTTATTGCCAATTTGGAATGAATTAAGGTACAAATGTTGTTAAGAGACTTTAGGATTTTCCCAATTTCTTATAACCATTAGAATAAATTAAGGTGAATCAAAAATCGCCATCACTATTGTTATTGGTTCTGGCTTTAATTTCATCAGAACTTTTTGCGAAAGATCATCCTGCTAAATTTACATCTTCGTCTCTCCGCGAAGCCGTGGAAGCAGGGGATAGTGCCTATCGTGCATTTAACTACGACCTTGCGATCCAAAAATATGAGCAAGCAACAAAAGAAAACCTTTCTGTTGATTTACTCCTAAAACTTTCAGATGCCTATTTCTTTGGCGGTTATGAAAAGCCAAAAAGGGAGCAAGAAAAAATGTATTTCAACGCTAAAAAGGTTCTTCTTACAGCAAAACAGATAGACTCCTTAAATTCAGAAGTGTTTGCGAGGCTGGGGCAAGTCACCGGTCAGATAGCCATTTTTAAGGGGAATGAAGAAAAAATTAAACTTGGGCTTCAAATCAAGGAATATGCAGACCGAGCGCTCGAGCTTAACCCAAATTGTGCAATGGCTCATGCGGTGTTAGGGATTTGGCATTATGAATTAGCCGGTCTTTCATTTTTTGAACGAACTTTAGTCAATGTTCTTTTTGGTGGAGTTCCCAAAGGAAGTTATGAAACCTCTTGCACCCATCTTAAAAAAGCGGTTGAACTCGCACCAAATGTTATTTATTACCGCTATATGTTCGCAAAATCCTTGATTAAGGTTGATCAAGAAGAAGAAGCAAAGAAATCGCTTATCGTTGCACTCGAACTCCCTTTGTTAGTTGCCGGAGATAAAAGGAACAAAAGTGCGGCAAAAGAATTACTTCTTGAATTGAATTGAAACTCATTTTGATATCCGCTTTAGGGCTTCAGGAATTTTTTCAGAAGCGAAGAGCACATCGCGTTCAGTCGTAAATTTTGAAAACGAAATTCTGGCTGAAAGCCGCGCTTCATCTTCAGTTTTTCCCAGAGCTAACAGAACATGCGATGGTTTTTCGGTCCCGGAAGTACATGCGCTGCCACTCGATATTGCCACACCCACCGCATCCATTGCAAGCAAAAACACATCGCTTGCCAGCCGTTTCTTAGTTGGAAGATGAAAAGAAAGATTCAAGACATGTGCAATTTTTTCATTCTCATTTCCATTAAGAGAAAAGGTAATCCCACTATCTTTTAGAGAGGCCGAGAGTGAATCCAAAAATAATGCGCTTACATGACGAATCTGACGATCATTTTTTTCGAAATCTCGAATTGAAATTTCTAACGCTTTTGCAAACCCTACAGCCAATGCCGCACTTTCGGTTCCCGCGCGTCGGTTTCGTTCATGACTCCCACCGTGTAATAGTGAATCAATAGGAGTTCCTTCACGAATAAAGAGTGCACCAATCCCTTTAGGCCCATAAAATTTGTGAGCCGTCACTGTCGCGAGTGAAATTGAAGAACCCTTAAGTGAAAATGGAACTTTGCCAATAGCTTGAACAGCATCCGTATGAAAATATCCGCCTAATTTCTTGACCTTTTCAGAAATCAATTCGATAGGATTAATATTCCCAAGTTCGTTATTTACCAACATGATTGAAACAAGCAACCGTTCTCCCTTTGAAAAATCCTCTATACCCGTGGTGATAATCTTCCCTGTTTCATCGTGTGAGATATAGTTAACTTGAACCGAGAACTTGTTTGATAACCAAGCAAGTGGCTCAAGAACCGCTTTATGCTCGAGTTTTGAAGTAAGAACGGTAAGCGAATCTTTAGGGTTTGAAAAGAAAAATCCTTTCACCGCCATATTGTTCGATTCTGTGCCACCGGAGCTAAAAAATATTTCGGAAGGTTTGGCGTTTAATAAATGGGCAATTTTTTCACGCGAATCTTCAAGGGCATTTTTTGTAAACTGCCCAAACGAATGGATGGAAGAAGGATTTCCAAAGTGAGTAGAGAAATAAGGCTTCATTGCGTCAAAAACTTCCGGATCAAGCGGCGTTGTCGAGGCATTATCCAAGTATATTGGTTCAATCATATTACGTTGTAAAATCTCAATTAAAGCTCATTTATATGAGAAGAAAATTTCTTCTTCAGTGTTTTTTTTCTATACTTCAATGTTTCAGCGTTCAATTTTTCAGTCGGTTAATAATAGTACTTGAATGATTTTATTCCCGATTCTACAACGCCCTAATCTGTAATATCATGAGCAAATTAAGCCAACTTGCCGAAGATTTTTGTTTGGCTCGTGAGGGTAAAAAGCTAACCATCGAACAACTCAGTCAGAAGACAAGAGTAAGACTTGAGTTGCTAAAAAATTTTGAATCAGGCATTTTTAATGCTTTGCCTCCGCCGTACATTATTCCAATGATGAAAGTCTATGCCAAAGAATTAGGCATACCGGAATCAGTCATTGATGATTGCAAACATGAACTTGGGATTCATGATATTCCCGATAATACGAAACAAGGACTATCTTCATCAGGTTCATTTACAGGACTAAATAAAGTAAGTTCTTCTGAAAATGATTCTTTCCAACAGCCTCTTTTGAATGAAGAGCCACTTTGGCTTGCAACTGCATTCCAATACAGATTTGGAATAATTGCATCAATCGTTCTCTTCATTGGGCTTTTGGGATTTTCATATTGGTGGTTTTTCTTAAGGGAAAAGGCTGTAATTATTCGGCAAACAGCCAAAAACAC
The DNA here is from genome assembly GCA_033763895.1 of Chloroherpetonaceae bacterium. Classification (NCBI taxonomy): domain Bacteria; kingdom Pseudomonadati; phylum Chlorobiota; class Chlorobiia; order Chlorobiales; family Chloroherpetonaceae; species Chloroherpetonaceae bacterium. Next base: position 177,614 of record JANRJQ010000010.1, read on the forward strand.
CGTGTTGTATCAAGAAGAATCAAAGCGTGAGAATCAAACCGCAATTAAACCTGAAATTCCAAAAGAGTGGATTTCAGGAAAGGATACCCTGTTTAATACGCCCTTACCCACTGAGCAACTCCAACCGATACAAAGCCAAGTTCCTGTGCAAGAAGTCGTGACGACAACTGCCCTTCCAGCAGTCTCGCCAAAAGATACCGTTAAAGCGAAACGAAATCCAAATCCTCAGGTTCCATCAGATCTTTCTAACGAAATAGTAATTGATCAACTCCCGGGAATTCCAAAACGCAATTCGGGTGATGGCGAAGAATTTGGAGCGATAGACCCGAGTAGAGCATCTGTATTTGAACAGGGTGCCAATCCGGAAAAAAAACCGCAGCAAAAGAAATACAGGTTAGTTTTTCAGTTTAACCCTGAGTCAACTGATACTTGCAAGGTCAGCGTTATGATTGAGGGAAAGGGTCTGAGAAGTGTTTCTCTTTATCCCACCAATCGAACTGCCCGATTTGATGCAGATACAACAATGAGCATTACTATTGAAAAAGCTGAGGCTGTTTCTGTCATACTCAATGATGAAAAGGTGACTTTGCCAAAAACTTCCGGTGAGGTGTCAAATCTAAAAGTTGCTGAACCTTAAACTTTGGAGATAAATAGGGAATCTCGTGTCACTATTCTTTTGAATTGGCGTAATTAAAACTATTGCAATACCAGTAAATCAACTTATATGAATCGAGCTTACGTTTTGTTTAATTATAACAACAATAAAATCCTTCAGCTGCCAAGCCGTATGACGAAGAAAATCGTTTCCTCTCTTGTATTACTCCTTGTATACGCGTTGTTTTCCTTCTCCCTAAAGGCACAATCAGATACTGATGCATCGATAAAAAACGCGGATTTATCCGTTGATACAACATCGCTGTATGCACAATCAATTCATCCGCTTGTCGAAAGGGAAGTGGCAAGAATCTTGATGATTCGCCATTACAAAAAATTTAGATTGGACGATTCCCTCTCTAAACAAATGTTTGATTTTTATCTTGAATCATTCGATAACAATAGAAGTGTTTTTCTTGCCTCAGATGTAAGTGAGTTTCAAGCCTATAAATATCAACTGGATAACAATTTGCAACGCGGCGATCTCAGCGTTGCATTCCTCATATTCAATCGATTTAAGATTCGCTTTGATCAACGACTGAAAAGCGTTGTCAGTATTCTTGAGAAGGAATTTGACTACTCAATTAACGAAGAGTATTTCTATGATCGCAAAGAATTGCCTTGGCCTAAAACTCAAAAAGAACTGGATGAACTCTGGGAAAAAGTTCTAAAAAATCAGGCGCTTGATTTGAAGCTTGCAGGAAAAAAATGGGAAGAAATTCAAAAAACTCTGTTTAGTCGATATAAAAATCAAGCAAAGGCAATCTCTCAATACAAAAGCGAAGATATCTTTCAGATTTATATGAATAGCTTTACGAGAGCGATTGACCCACACACCAATTATTTTTCACCGTCAACTTCCGACAATTTTCGAATCAATATGTCTCAATCCCTCGAGGGAATTGGGGCTCAGCTACAATCAGAAAATGATTATACAAAGGTCGCAGAAGTGATACCCGGAGGCCCAGCCTTCAAAAGCAAATTGATTAAAAAAGGGGATAAAATTGTTGGGGTTGCTCAAGGAGATACAGGTAAGTTTGTGGATGTTATCGGGTGGAGATTAGATGATGTTGTAGCATTAATTCGCGGTCCAAAAGGAACAATTGTTCGTTTGCAAATTATCGCAGCAGAAGATTTGGCGACAGCACCACCACGCGAAATCAAACTCACCCGAGACAAAGTTAAACTTGAAAATCAAACCGCAAAAAAAGAAGTTAAGATTATAAAAACAGGAGCAAAATCGAGCAAAATTGGCGTGATTACCATTCCAACTTTTTATATGGATTTTGAAGCGTATCAAAGAGGTGAAGCAAATTACAACAGCACCTCCCGTGATGTTCGCCGGTTGGTTGGAGAATTGCAGTCTGAAAAGGTCGAGGGCATAATCATTGATCTAAGAAACAACGGCGGCGGAAGTTTGATGGAAGCAATTGAATTGAGTGGGTTATTTATTCCTCAAGGCCCTGTCGTTCAAGTGAAAGATGCCTCTGGAAGGGTTGAAATCAATGAAGATGATGACCCCGCAATGGTTTACAATGGGCCATTAGGTGTTCTCATTAATCGGTTTAGCGCTTCTGCATCTGAGATTTTTGCAGGGGCAATGCAAGATTATAACCGCGCAATAATCATCGGAGAAAATAGTTATGGAAAAGGCACGGTTCAGACACTCGATGATCTCAATCGAAGAATTCAAATCAAAAACGAACGGTTAGGTCAATTAAAATTTACCACGGCTAAATTTTATCGTGTAACCGGTAGTAGTACTCAACACAAAGGTGTGCTCCCTGATATCAATTTCCCCTCAGCCTTTAGTGCTGAAGAATTTGGCGAAGATTCAGAACCAACAGCCTTACCGTGGGATGAAATCACGACAGCGCCATTTAAGCCGATGGCCAAAATTACACCTAAGACAAAGGAATTATTACAAAAGAAGCACGCGGCACGTGTAAAGAAAAATGACGCTTTTCAATCGGTGGTTCAAGAAATTCAATGGGCGAAAAAAGAGCGAGCAAAAAAATCGATTTCACTTTTAGAAACAGAACGTAAAAAGGAACGCGACGCAGCCGAGGCCCGACGCTTGGCAAGAAATAAAAAAGTTCAGCTTAAAGGAAAAACCGAATCGCCAGCTGCATCAAACCAAGAGAATGCTGAGAAAGAGCCGGATATTTATTTAGATGAAGCCGGCCAAATTTTGACCGATTTAGTCAATTTGAGAATCGGGTAATCATCGATTTTGCAACTACAAAAGCTCTTGAGGTTCAAGAGCTTTTTTTGTATTTGGTACATACCAATTGGTATGCTATATTTAAACTATGGATACAAGAGCAGAAATATTAAAAAAGAATTTTGAGATTCTAAGGCGACAAGGCTTTGGTGGGATTCGGGCAGATAAGTCAGTCGCTGAAATTGGCGTCACAAAGGGAGCTCTTTATCACTACTTCCCTTCAAAACGTGATTTGGGATATGCCATTTTTGATGAAATCATTACACCGAGATACCAATCGCTTTGGAGCCGTTCAGAGCAAACTGAGGCAAATCCAATTGATGTAATGATTTCTACAATTGAGGATCTCTCCCGTTCAACTTGTGAGAACATTTCGTTGGGTTGTCCATTGAATAACATCGCTCAGGAAATGTCGGGACTTGACGATGGATTTACAAAAAGAATCGAATCTCTTTATGAAGTCATGCAAAATCAATTGGCTTCCGCTTTATCGAAAGGGAAAAAAAAGGGGCTTGTCAAAAAGGATTGTGACCCCAAAAATGCTGCGATTTTTATCGTAGCATCTACTGAAGGGGCTTTTGGAATTGGAAAAGCCTTACAGTCAGAAAAGGCATTTCAAACAGCGTTGAAAGAATTGATTCGGTACATTAATTCATTAAGAGCATAATTTTTTTAATCAAGTACATACTAACTAGTTGGTATTCTATGAATTTAAACAGACGAATCATTTATATCTATGACGCACTTTGTGGCTGGTGTTATGGATTCAGCGAGGTGATTGTAACTCTTGAGAAGACTTTTCAAGACATTTTGACCTTTCAAGTGCTGAATGGAGGAATGATAATGGGCGACCGAGTGAAACCAATTTCTGAAACAAGATGGTACATCGAATCAGCTTATCCGATTGTAGAAGCTAAAACCGGGGTTCAATTCGGTGAAGCATATCTAAATGGCATTCTGAAGTCAGGTCAAATCCTTTCAGATTCACTGCCACCTGCATTAGCATTCAACGCATTGAAAGGTCAAACGAAACTTACCCAAATTGGACTGGCTTCATCGATTCAAAGGTTGCTCTATATCGAGGGTAAAAACTTAAACGAGCCCGATTCATACCGCTCTCTATCTGAAGAGTGCGGAATCAGTTTTGAACTCTTTCTCTCAAAATTTAAGAGTGAAGAAACCCTTAAAGAAACACAGATTGAATTTCAGCAAGTGAAATCACTTGGTGTAAATGGATTCCCAACGGTTTTATTCGATAGTGGGAATCGAATTTACCCAATTACATCAGGCTACTCGACTGTTGAAATTTTATCTAACAGAATTCACCATTTGGTGGAGAACATAAATAAACAATAAAAAAAGGAGAAAATATGATTGTTATTCTAGGTGCAACAGGCAATACAGGGAAACCCTTGGCTGAAATGTTGTTGAAAGCCGGCGAAAAGGTCACGGTTGTAGGCAGAGATGCTTCAAAACTTGAAGGTCTTAGAACATTAGGTGCAAAAGTTGAGACCGGAAGTATTGATGATGCAGGATTTCTTTCTAAAGTATTTACCGGTGCAACTGCGATTTACGCTTTAGTTCCTCCCAATTTTACAGCATCTAACTTTAGAGCGTATCAAAATCAAGTTATCGATGCCATTAAAGCCGCAATCGAATCAGCCAAGGTTAAGTATGTTGTTACATTGAGTTCTATCGGAGCGCATCTCCCAAGCGGAACGGGAGTTGTCAATGGATTAAATGATATGGAAAGGAAGTTTAATGAGTTAAAGGATAGCCATATTGTGCATCTTCGAGCTGGTTTCTTTATGCAAAATATTTTTGGAATGCTTGGGGCATATAAGCAGGCCGGAGTGCTTGGAGGTTTTCCAATTCGTGCTGACTTAAAGATTCCAATGATTCATACAAATGATATATCAAAAGTAGCATTTGATTTCCTTTCTAAAAGAGATTTTGAAGGAAAATCATTCGTCAATGTTGCTCACCCACAGTATTTCACTCTTCAAGAGGTTGCCTCAAAACTCGGCCAAGCGATACAAAAGCCAGACTTGAAGTATGTACAATTTGAAGAAGCTGCCTTTAAGGGCGCAATGTTGGGGATGGGGGCTTCTGAAAGTTTGGTCGACGGATATTTAGAGTTCAGTAAAGCAATGAATGAGAGAGAGACAGAATTTATGTCAGGGTATCAGTTAACTTCACGGGGAGAAGGTAAAATTTCCGTCGGAGAGTTTATCGAGAATGAACTTTCACATGCTGCTCGTTAATTGAAATTGAAACGTCTAAAGCGGATTATGATTATATATGAGAAATTGTAATCCGCTTTATGAAAATCTCAATTATCATTCCCACATTCAATGAATCAGCTGCCATTCAAAAAACCTTGCAAAGTCTTATTGAACAAGAAGGCATTTCATTTCAAAATATTGAGATTCTTATTGCTGACGGAGGCTCCGAAGATGATACTGTTGAAAAAATTATCAATTTTTTTGATAGCATTGACAATCTTGCAATAAGGATTTTCAAATCAGCAAAAGGACGTGCGGTACAATTAAACTGTGGCGCAAATTTTGCAAGCGGTGACATATTCCTCTTTCTTCATGCAGATTCACAACTTTCAAGAAACGCTTTACACGAACTTTCTTTGGCTGCCGAAAATCTGAAAACCAGTTATGGTTTTTTTGTGATGGATTTCGATGAAAAAAATGTTTTTACTGAGTTCTATTCGAAAGCAACTGAATTACCTTCGATTTTAACACATTACGGCGATAGTGGTATTTTTGCTAAACGCGATTTCTTCCATAAGATTGGAGGATTTCCAGAAATCCCATTAATGGAAGACGTGGAGTTTCTATTTCGTTCACGCAGAATTTGCGAACCTACCTTAATCCAAAACGCGAAAGTAACAACAAGTGCAAGACGATTTAAGAAGAACGGTTACTTATCTCAACAACTGCTCAATTTAACCCTTACATCGCTTTACATCGTGGGAGCGAAACCAGACTGGTTGAAATCTATTTATGATGGGTGGTTTTCTGACGGAAAAACATAACTGAATATTCCGTTGATGGAATCACTGAAATTGAATTCAGTTTTCTGGATCATTCAAAGTGGAATACAGCTTGGCAGAACCCCATTCAAACCCATTCTCCTCACAAATTGTGACTTCTACACTCGATAAACAAAGCGACGGATTTCTCGGAAAGAAATTATGTTGCAGCATATCTCCGATTACAAAATAAAAATAACTTCCTAAAGTCTCGCAGGTTGGGGAGGTTTGAACCTCTTTAGGGAGCGTAGGGTTTTGATTTAAATAAGAAGACTCAAGTTGACTCAATAGTACCTCAATATTTTCTCTAACCTCTGTCATATTCACAAGCATTCCTCCAATTGGAGAGCCCTGAATTCGAACTTCAACTTTCCACAGATGCTTATGCGGTTCTTCTCGAACCGAGAGAGAGTGGAAAGCACTGAATTCAAATTTTAAGCTAAGCTCCGTTTTCACGAGTTGACAAGTTGAGGATTGTTATGTTCAATGACCATAGGAATTTCTCCTGAGAAAACAATTTTGGCACTTCCCTTTAGGGTAGGGGTGGACAAGTCATTATCAAAAGTAACTTCAAGCCACTCGCCACTTTGAACTTTCAGTCTGATTTGGTTGGAGGTTACAAAACCAAGTTTGCGAGCCATTAATGCAGATGCAACAGCACCGGTTCCGCATGCAAGAGTTTCATTCTCAACACCGCGTTCAAAAGTTCGAATTCTTAGGGATTCTTTGTCAATCAGTGATACAAAATTCACATTCGTTCCTTCCGGGAATAATGTAGTGTTATGTCGAATTCGAGAACCGATAGACACAACAGGTTCAGTATCGAGGGAATCGCGAAAAAGGATAACATGAGGCGAGCCGGTATTCACAAAAGAGAAGGATTCTAATCCATCACTTAAATCAAACTTCCAATCGCTGGGAGCACGCATATGAAGTCGAACCTCGCCGTCAGGGGTCAGTTCTGAGAAATAAGTTTCATTGTTGGCTTCAAAGCGAAAGGCAGATTTTGATAAACCGCAAAGAGAAGCAAATTTTGTGATGCACCGTGCGCCATTTCCACACAGTGAACCAAGTTTCCCGTCCGAATTGAAATACACCATTTTGAAATCGAAAAACTCTGAACTTTCCAACAGCATGAGACCATCAGCACCGATTCCTTGATGTCTGTGACAAAGTTCTGCAACTGTGGAAGAATTAAATTGGTAGCGGTGATAGCGGTTATCGATTAAGATAAAATCATTGCCCGCACCGGACATTTTCGTAAAGTGAACTGACTGCATCATCGATCTATGAAGTGTGGTCAACAATAATTTTCCATCCCAAACCTGTTTTTTCAAAAAGTAAAGTAAAGTGCCCGCCTACATTGCCTCCTGCGGCAACACTTCGTGTGAGTTGCCATTTTCCAATAACAAATGCATAAGAAGGAGAAAGAATTTTAATTTCAATAATATCAAAAGCAAGTTCTCCCATTTTTTCGGTAGAAGAATAAGACGTGAGGTAGCGCTTTAATACGGATTGAAAACCTGAAGTAACTCCTTTGACACTTACAAATTTCAACGAATCTGATTCTTTGTAACCATCCATAAAGGCTTCAATATTTCCAGCATTCCAAGAATATTGTTGCTGAGTAAGAACCCTGCTGATTTGCTTTTCCACGCTGTCCTGACTAAGTAAAGGATTGGTATAAAAAAATAAACTGAATAATAAAGTGATAACCAAGAGTGTCGAATTCCTTTTCATTGCAATGAAGTTTAGTTGCCGTGAAATTTAGCAGAGAAAAGATTTAAAACTGTCATCGAAAGAAAGGCAAAGAGAAATCCAAAAATGAGAAGTAAGGCCATTTTCTTTCCTTGCAATCGAAATCGTTTTCGAAAAAGTAATCCTGCCCCATAAAATCCCCAAACAAGAATTGTACCAATCAATTTTGGATCAGAGAAAAAGGATAACTTTTCTTGATTTTGGATGATCATCCAAGCCCCGCCGGCAAAAGCAAATGTGAGAAAAATAAATCCAAAAAATACCGAGGTATAGCTAAGCCTCTCCATAATTTCAAGGTTAGGCAGTCGGTCAAATAATAACCCATATTGATTACTTTGAATCTGCTTCAAAAGCAGCAAGTAAAGAATACTGTAAATACCGGCAATTGCGATAGCCCCATAACCTAAAAGCGCGTTGATAATATGAAATTGCATAAGCACATTTTTTAAGGCGGGGTCGGGAGAAAGTTGGTTATCCAATAAACTTGATGAAATAATTTGAAAAACAAGTGATACCCCCAAAACAAAGGCACCGGTTTGTTGAATGTTTGAGGTTGTCTCAATCAGAGCATATGTGATGGTCAGAGTCAGAGCGATTAAAGACATCACTTGGAAAGTTGATGCAATTGGAGGCAATCCGTTTTTATGAGTTAAAAGTGTGGAATAGATAAGATGAGCAACAATTAAGGTAAAAAGTCCGGCTTTTGCCAATGAGAAATTAAATATTCTCTTCTCGGAATCGGGGCGAAGAAATAAAAAAAGATAAAGTAAAAAAACTCCCAAGTATAGTGTAGGGAGAAAGAGATTAAATAGATATAGGACAGTATTCGTCATACAGCATTTTTAAGCGTAAACTTAAAGATAAACAACTAAAACTTCTGCCACTCTATAAATGAAAAAAGCCTCTCAATGGTGAGAGGCTTATCTCAAAAATAAAATTACTTAAAGCGCTTTCTTAATGAATTGTTCAAAGGTGGCTTTATCTCGTGAACCCACAAAAGATGCGATGATTTCACCTTTCTTGTTGATAATAAAAGTTGCAGGGACAGCACCGCGCTCATCTTCATTTAATAGTGGTTGATAAGAATCAAAAACGGTTGCATCGCCCATTAAAATCGGATAGTTGATGCCTGATGTCGTCATAAAGTCTTTTACCTTTTTAACGGGATCTGTAGATGGTCGCTCTAAGGCAACGCCAACGAAAGTGAACTTATCGCCACCATATTGTTTTTGTAATTCGACCATATCAGGAATTTCCGCACGGCAGGGAGGGCACCAAGTTCCCCAAAAGTTTAATATGACCGCTTTTCCTCTGAAATCACTCAAACTGATTTTCTTACCCTCAACCGAAGTCAGTGTGAATTGCGGTGCAGTATTGTTCGAAAGAACGGTTTCATTTTTTGAAACCGCTGAAGCTTGAGGCGTTAGGAAAAAAGTAAGCGCACCTAAAGAAAAGGTTGCGAACAAAACACTTACCAAAAAAATTTTAGCCAATTTCATAACCGTAAATTTATGATTAAAAACAATAGGTAAAGTAATAAAGCATAGAATAAAGTTAATCGTTTTGGGTAAGAACTGTAAAGCAAAAAGTTTGATTTTTACATCATTCAAGTCTATTCAAGGGTAAAAAAAATGAATTCGTTAAATTCATACTTTAATTCAAAATTTGTTTTGGGATGGTTGCTATCACAGTCTTAATTTTTACAGTTGCATTGAGTTTATATGCACTAAACAACGAAAAAGTAATGGATAAGTTGCTGCTATATCCTTATCGCCTCAATCGAAATGGGGATTACTATACTTTTGTAAGTAGCGGACTAATTCACGCAGACATACCGCATCTCCTTTTTAATGGATTTTCATTTTACTTTTTTGCTTTTTCCCTAGAGTCTATCGTTGGTAGTGTCACTTTTTTTTGGATTTATTTTGGTAGTATGATTTTTGCTTCTATTCCAAGTTCGGTCATTCACAAGCATAACCCAAGTTATCGAACTCTCGGAGCTTCAGGGGCGATTTCAGGGGCAATATTCGCCTATGTTCTTTATGAACCGGGCCAATATTTTCAATTACTTCTTCTGCCAATCCCAATACCTTCGCCGATTTTTGCCATATTATTTCTCGTGGGTAGTTACTTCGCCTCAAAAAGAGGTGGAGATAACATTAATCATGACGCCCACATTTTTGGCGCAATTTCCGGAGCCGTATTAGCAATCATACTGGATTTCATTCTCGAAGGGGGCAATCTCCTCCCAAATTTTGTTTCAACCCTTAATTGGATGGTTGAAAGCGCATTGTCATGAATAGCAAAACTTTTTTTCGCAAATCCCTTGTTGAATGTTCTCAAAGGTTCAGAAAGTTCAAACACCCGAATTGGATATTGATATTAGTGAGTATTTCACTTCTTGCAGTCGAATTAATCAACGCCCAAATCCTGCCTCCTTCATACAATCCGATGCCTAAAGAAAAAATAGAGCGATTTGAAAATGATGCACGAAAGTTCAACGAAAGGCGAGATGAGATCTATAAAAAAAGGCAATGGCTTTCAAGAAATGCGGCTGATATCAGACACTCCGACTCTGACGATAGTTTGGTGATTCATCGATTAAGAGATGAAGAAGAGAACTATCGATTTCGCATTCGAGAACTCCATACTTTAATTAATAGAGACTCTTTGGAATTGATTCGCCAAACATCTCTCGCAACAAAATATGCACTCGATTCATTATCATTGATGCAAGGCGTTGATTCGATGAGAATAGAAGTCCTTAAAAAGGTTGATTCATTAAAGGCAAAAAGAAATCAAATAATTGTTGATTCACTTCAAGCCTTGAGAAAATCGATTGGGGCTTTAATACCTGCAAAAAATCTAACCCAACGCGACAGTTTAAAGCTTGCATTGGCGATAGATTCTCTATTAACCCTTGGTTCCTTACAGTTGGAAGTACAAGAATTGAATCTGAAGATTCAAACTGATTCGGTGAAATCAATTTTCTTAGCAGGTCTCTCTAAGCAAAGTGAGCAAGTAGTTCGTGAGCTTTCAGGTTCATTTAATGCAAACCGCCGAGTTTCAGATTCATTGAGTTTGAACCAAATCAAACTTATGCAGTGGAGAGAAAGACTGCAAGGTGGTTCAGGAAAACGACTATCGGTCATTTATGAATTGGAACGAGAAATTCAAAGCCTATCACAACAAGCTGACAGTCTTGGTAAAGTTTCAGATAGTTTGCTAAAAATCAGCAGCGATTACCGTTCCATAGCAGAACGATTTTTCATCCCGGTTCAGAAGTATGATGATGCTGTAAAGTTTTACGGCGCACCCAATGTATTGAGTAGTGTTACCTTTAATTTGATTACTCGTTCAGCAAATATCAATGGTTATACCAATTACTTTGGGCCAGTACGTTTTGGAGCTTCTTTGATTATGAATCTTGAAGAAACCCCATCAAACGATGTAGTTGGAAATTTAAATCAGTTCTACTCCGGTGGGGGAAACTTGGTTCTTCATTTTTCATTCCCCTTAATTTTCAATGGCTCTCAATACCACGGGATCACATTGCAATCAATGATTAAAACATCAGTGAGTCAGATTTTTTCTGTACCGTATTACAACATTGATGTTGGAGTCGAAGCGTATGGTGTTATTAGCCCCGTTCATTGGGGACGGTTCTTTGGATATTTTAGAACAGGATTGGCAATTGGAATTCGTGGATTTTATGAAAAGATAGGGTATGAGAGGGAGTCCCCGTTTTTTTATGGTCAGGTCGTTGCTGGGGTTGAGATTTGGGAGATTAAACTTCTTATTTCAGGGATTGCGTTTAGCCCTGATAATCTTGGTCGTCCAATTACCTTAAATAACTTTACGGTTCAAGCACCTCTTCCACGATAAAATTTGTTATTTCAAAAACTCGAAAATTATTCCCTAAAATTGAAAAGTATGACTCATTCAAAGTACACTAATAAACTTAAGGACGAGAAAAGTCCATATCTCTTGCAACATGCTCATAACCCTGTGGATTGGTTTCCTTGGGGAGATGAAGCCTTTCAGAAGGCGGAGCAAGAAAACAAACCAATTTTTCTTTCTATAGGCTATTCAACCTGTCATTGGTGTCATGTGATGGAGCATGAATCTTTTGAAAATGAAAAAACGGCTGAAATTCTCAACCGTTCGTTTGTATCAATTAAGCTTGACCGAGAGGAAAGGCCGGATTTAGACCGTGTGTACATGTCCTACATTCAGGCATCGACGGGAAGTGGCGGTTGGCCAATGTCTGTATGGCTGACTCCAGAACGAAAACCTTTTTTTGGAGGAACATACTTTCCGCCGAATGACCGCTATGGACGGCCGGGTTTCAATTCATTATTAAAAAAAATCGCTGAAAGCTGGAGTCGTGATGAAAGTAATATTCGTTCAGTTGCGGATAGAGCAACGGCTCAATTATTGAAGTTTGCAACTCAAATTGCTTCTTCAGACAGTATAAATCTTACACCAGAGGTTTTCGAAAAAGCAGCAAAGCAATTCATAAGCCAATTTGATGGGGAGTGGGGCGGATATGGCGGTGCCCCAAAGTTTCCAAGGCCCTCCGTGCTCAATTTTATGCTGAACTATGCCCATACTACAGGCGATATGAATGCATTGAATAGTGCGCTTTTTACACTGAAGAAGATGGCAGAAGGGGGAATGCATGATTTGATTTCTGTTCAAGGGAAAGGTGGTGGCGGATTCGCGCGATACTCCACAGATAAGTTTTGGCATGTTCCTCATTTCGAAAAAATGCTCTATGACAATGCTCAACTTGCTTCAACTTATCTTGATGCCTTTCTACTCACGAAAGAAGAACAGTTTAAATCCGTAGCGGAAGATATTTTTAATTATGTTCTCTGTGATATGCGCGATTCCGTTACAGGTGGTTTTTATTCCGCTGAAGATGCCGATAGTTTACCCTCCCACGATTCTTCTCATAAAACTGAGGGAGCATTTTATGTTTGGGAACAAGATGAAATCGATCAAATTTTAGGAGAAAAAAACAGTGAAATATTTTCTTATGTATTTGGTGTAAAGCCCTCAGGAAATGCCCCAAGCGACCCACATAACGAATTCGTTCTCAAAAATATTTTGATTCGACGCGTTTCGGATGAAGAAGCAGCAAAACGGTTTTCGCTTACCATTGACGAGATAAAATCAATACTCTTACACTCAATCGAACGGCTTTACTCTGAACGTTTGAAACGCCCAAAACCGCATCTTGACGATAAAATTCTGACTTCGTGGAACGGGCTCATGATTTCAGCTCTTGCAAAGGGTTTTGCTGTGCTTGGAAAAGAGGAATACAAAAATGCAGCAACAAAAGCAGCGGATTTCATTCTCTCCAAGATGGTGGATGAAAACCAAAAAAACTTGAAACGCAGATACAGAGAAGGTGAATCAGCGATCAATGGAATGGCGGATGATTACTCCAATTTCATTCAAGCATTATTAGACTTATATGAAGTGACTTTTGATGCAAGATATTTTCTTTCCGCAATTTCATTAAGTGAATCAATGATAAACCTTTTTTACGACAATGAATTAGGAGGATTTTTCAACTCTTCTTCCGAAAACACCGATGTGCTGTTTCATCTCAAAGAAGATCACGATGGTGCAGAACCTTCCCCAAATTCAGTTGCAATTCTTAATTTTTTACGGCTTTCTTCAATGACAGATCGAGAAGATTTTAAAGATGTTGCAGAAAAAACGATTTTGTATTTCACTCCTCTTATACAGAAATCACCAAGCTATATTCCTCAAATGTTGATTGCGCTTCAATTTCATTTGTCAAAATCGGTGCAACTCATATTCACGGGAGATCGCAAGGATGAAACATTTAAAGAACTACACAAACAAGTCTTCAAAAGATTTTTGCCCAATAAAATATTGTTGAGAGCAGATAGCGAATCTGTTAAAGGGTATCCCTTTTTGAAAACGCTCATTGATGACCAATTGAAAGGCGAACCGCGTGCATATTTATGCGTTGATTACGCTTGCCAATTGCCAACGTCAAATCCACAAGAATTGAATCAGAAATTACAAGAAATAAGTATTTGACTTTTTATTGATGAATGCAAACAAATATTTATCAATCATATTTAAAGAGCCATTATAAGACTTTTCTGTTTTTGCTTACCCTTTTGTTTTTAATTGCATTTCCTAGTGGTCAAGTGTTTGCGCAGATAGAGTCTTTCAAAAAAAAAGCGGATAGTCTTCTTTTGGTTTTGCCCAAAATCAAATACATCGAGCGGGTCGATGCTTTGAATCAAGTTGCCGAATACTTAAGATTTTATTCCACCGATTCATCAGTAAGTTTCGCAAACGAGGCGCTTCAATTAGCTGATTCTATTGGATATAAAAAGGGAATTGCTGATGCAAAATTATGGATAGGTTATGGGTTCGATCATGAAGCAAAATATGATTTAGCGTTTGACTACGAATCTCAGGCCCTTCGTATTTACCAAGAATTGAATGATAAACGAGGCTTGGCAATGGCCAATAATTTGATTGGACTCATATTCAGACGCCAAGAAAAAATTGACCAGTCAAGAAACTATATCTTGGAATCTTTGAAGTATTACGAAGAATTGGGTGATGAGGAAAATGTAGCGGTTATTGAGGTAAACATTGGAATTCTCAAGCAAAAAGAAAAAAAATATGAGGAAGCACTTCCTTATATGCAAAAAGCTCTCCCAACTTTGAGAAAATATAACCGAGTCGATTTCATTGGAGGGTGTTTGTTTTACATCGGTGAAACCTATGAATATCTATCAAAATATGATTCAGCGTCTTTCTATTACAGATCCTGTATTCAATATTCAATTGAATCCAATAATCGCAGGTTTATTGCAACAGTCTCCTACAAGTATGGGAGGTTGTTGCTTACTCTGAAAAAAAATAAAGAAGCGAAAGAAATTGCAGAATTAGGGCTTAAAGCATCCCAAGAAGGCGGTTTTCAAAATGAAAAGAAAAATATGTTCGAACTCTTTTCAAAAATCTATTCTTTGGAAGAAAACTTTGAGAAGGCGTTGTATTACTATCAGAGTTATGCAACTCTTAACGATTCCATCATAAAATCATCAACAGGTAGCAATATTCAAAACCTCCAATTAAAACTTGAAAACGAACGCAAGCAAGCTGAATTTGATCGATTAAAGGCGGAAAGCAATCAAAGGAAGTTTTTTCTTTATAGTCTTATCATTCTTCTTTCTTTTGGTGCTTTTACAATTGCTGTGCTAATTAATCGATTCAGAATTAAATCAAAGTCAGAAATTGAACTGCGCCAAAAAAATCTTCAAATTCAAAGAACACTACGAGAAGAGGAAGCTCTAAGAGTTGAAGCCGAACGACTAAGACATCGCGCAGAAGAGGCCAACAAAATTAAATCAGAATTTTTAGCGATTGCTGCGCATGATATTAAAAACCCAATTCAATCAATCTTGGGTTTTACGCAATTAATGCTGAATGAAAGCACTACAACCAAAGAGCAAAAAGAAGGGATAAACATTATTCGTAATGCAACAAACAGAATACTTGACCTTGTCAATAATCTGTTAAAAAGCGCAGAACTTGAAAACGAGCATCTACAGTTATCACTTACAGAAACAAATCTCAGTGATATTCTTAAGGCTGTGATTGAAGACAACTTGGCCTATGCGGCAACAAAATCAATTTCAATTGAAGTCCAAGTTGAAAATAACCTTTACTCAATCGCAGACCCCCTTTACATTCGTGATGTTTTTGAAAATCTTCTTTCTAATGCAATTAAGTATTCTCCGCTTGGAAAGAAAGTGATGGTTGTTGCATCCTTAAAGCAACCGGAAATGAATGAAAACAACCAAAAAATTCGAATTCAATTCGTTGATGAAGGGCTTGGGATTCGCCCTTCCGAAATGGAAAGGCTCTTTGGAAAATTCCAAAGACTTTCGGCCCGCCCCACCGGAGGAGAATCTTCAACAGGACTTGGTCTATCTATTGTGAAAAAAATCGTTGATCTCCATCACGCCAAAATTTGGGTAAAGTCGAAAGGGGAAGGAAGTGGATCGACATTTTTTCTTGAAATGAACGCCATTTCAATTCAAGAACCACCGGCGTAATAGCACCACCAAGCAATAAATTTTATTCCTTCACGCTTCGTTATTCTCTTGCCCTCTTGTTTTACAAACGAGAAGAGGCGAGTTCTCATTCTAAATTAGATTTCGATTATATGAAGGTTGCCATTTTTGGGGGTGGTGTCGCAGGTCTTACTGCTGCTATCCACTTACTTGATAAAGGATTTCAAGTTGAAATTTTTGAAAAAAGATCTGTATTGGGTGGTAAAGTATCGGTATGGAAAGATAAAGACGGAGATAATATTGAATCCGGATTACATGTCGTTTTCGGTGGATATAAAGAACTTCAGCGAATCCTGAAACACATTGGTGCGGAAAATGCGATCGAATGGAAAGATCTCGCTTTAATCTATGCAGAGAAAAATGGAAGTAGAACATCTTTTGAAAAACAATCTCGATTCCCCAGCCCACTTGCTGAACTGATTGGAGGTCTTAAAACAAATGTAATTTCGCTGAGAGATAAGCTTTCTCTCATTTGGGGTCTCCTTCCATTAATATTAACTGGCAATGAAAAGTATTTCAGAAGTCAGGATGATTTAACTTACTCAGATTGGCACAAGCGACACGGCTGTACCGAGAATTCCCTTCAAAGACTTTGGCGACCCATTTCTCTTGCACTCAATTTCATTGAACCCAATGTTATTTCAGCGCGACCAATGGTTACTATCTTTAATTACTTCGGTCGGAATTATGAAGATGCGCGCTTTGCATTTTTTAGGAAAAACCCCGGCGAATCAATGATTGAGCCGATGAGAAACTATATTTTATCAAAAGGAGGAATCATTCATACAGGTTCAAAACTCACCGAGTTTAATCTCAATGAATCAGGTGAATTGGTTTCAGTGACCGTTTCAGGAAATAAATTAATCTCAGCCGATTTGTTCATTTCAGCACTACCGGTTCACAATCTGAAAAAACTCATCCCGCCACAATGGATAAACTATCCCTATTTCAAAAATCTTTTTCATTTTACGGGTAGTCCCGTAGCGAACTGCCAACTTTGGTTTGACATAAAAGTCACTGATGTCAACAATCTAATGTTTTCTCACGGTACCACTTACGCCACTTTCGCTGATGTCTCGATTACTTGCCCCGATGACTTTCAAAAAGGGCACGGCTCTGCAACAGGAGGAAGTGTTTTTAATCTTGTACTTGCACCTGCACATCACTTAATGGATTTGCCTAACGATGTCATTGTGGCGGATATCATGAAGGAATTACAGGTTCAATTTCCCCAGATAAAAAATGCAAAATTGTTGAAATCAACGATTGTGAAAATTCCTGAATCGGTGTATAAAGCTGTACCCGGTGTTGATAAATTTCGTCCTGACCAAGTTTCACCAATTAGTAATTTCTTTCTTGCCGGAGATTATACCTATCAAAACTATTTGGCCTCTATGGAAGGTGCCGCATTAAGTGGTAAACTTGTTGCGGAAAAAATCGAAGCAAAAGTGAAGAAGAAACATGCATTAAACATAGTCAGGGAATCAACAGAAGTGTAAAGATTTCTAAATTGAATTCAATAAACTAAAATTTCACTCGAAAATTTTAGATTTTTATGGTTTATGCTATTTTGATAGGTTAAAGATTCCTTAATAAATAATTTTTTATTCAATATGAGCACAGCACAGGTTGCTTCAAATGAGATTAACACCAACGGTAACGATAATAACGGAGCGATGATGACAGAAAATGTCAAAAAAGATTTATTTCAAAAATGTTACGAATTCACTGCGGCCGATGAAGCAAAATCGCTTGGCCTTTATCCCTATTTCAGACCTCTTGAAGAAAACGAAGGTCCCGTTGTGCGAATCGAAGGACGAGAAGTGATTATGGCTGGTTCGAACAATTACCTCGGACTTACGGCCGACCCTCGTGTAAAGGAAGCGGCCAAAAAAGCCATCGATAAATTCGGAACGAGTTGCTCAGGCTCCCGATACCTTACCGGAACAGTAAAGTTACACGTGGAACTTGAAGAAAAATTAGCCGAATTTTTTGAGACTGAAGCCTGTATGATCATCAGCACAGGCTTTCAAGCGGGTCAAGCAATTATACCTTCATTGGTTCAACGCGGCGAATATGTCATCAGCGACCGTGATAATCATGCCTGTATTGTTGTTGCCAATTTAATGGCCAGAGGAGCGACAGCAAACGTCGAGCGTTATAAACATAATGATATGCAAGACCTTGAGCGTGTTCTTGCTAAACTTCCACTTGAGGCTGCAAAACTTGTTGCAACAGATGGCGTCTTTTCAGTTTCAGGTGAAATTGTAAACTTGCCTGAATTGGTAAGGATTGCAAAAAAATACAATGCAAAAATAATGGTTGATGATGCCCACGCAGCAGGCGTCATTGGAAAAGGCGGAAGAGGGACTGCCTCAGAATTTAACTTGATTAAAGAAGTCGATATTACGATGGGGACTTTCTCGAAAAGTTTTGCCTCGCTTGGCGGATTTATTACCGGAAGTCGAGCAGTAATTAATTATATCCAACATCATGCACCTGCCTTAATCTTTAGCGCATCTCCCACTGCTGCAAGCGTCGCCGCGGCAATCAAGTCCTTGGAAATCATGCAAGCAGAGCCTGAGCGAATCGATCAACTTCTCAAAAATGCTGATCGTGTACGTCAAGGATTGAAATCCTTAGGCTTCAAATTATTAGATTCTCGAACAGCCATCGTTTCCGCAGTCATTGGTGATCACGAAAAAACCTTGCTTTTCTGGCGTAAACTTTATGACAATGGTGTTTTTGTCAATGCATTTGTAAGACCCGGTGTCATGCCCGGTCACGAAATGCTTCGTACCAGCTATATGTCTTCGCATGAAGAGTGGCATCTCGATAAGATTGTCAGCGAATTTGGGCGTATTGGAAAAGAATTAGATGTTATCTAATGTGCATTGTTATTATAGAGGCATCTTATCTCTAAGGTGCCTCTGTACTCTCCCTTTCATTTCATGATTTCAAATCCGAAACGATTATGTTCTCAAGCGTAAGGGCTGCATACAATGCCGCATTTAATGAAAGTCACTATCAAAATTTTGTGAATGAAATTCAAGCATACTCTGAAAATAGACTTGACTTTCGATTGTGCGAAACACCCCTGTTTCTAACCACTGAACTATCCGATATGCTTGTCGTCGCTGCCGACGAAGTTCTTTCACAATGTTTCTTGCCTGATATTCTCCAGAAATGCCAAAATGCAGTGAGTCACAATCATTTTGTTCCTAATTGCGATCATCATCCGCAATTTGTTCAAATTGACTTTGCAATATGTAAAGATGAAAATGGTAATTTTTTCCCTCAACTCATTGAATTGCAAGGATTCCCAACCGTTTATGCCTTCCAACATTTACTTGATATTGCCACGCAAAACCATCTTCCGATCCCAAAAGGATTTACAACTTATTACAGTGGCTTAGATAGAGATTCGTTCGTTACGCTTTTCAAGAAAGTTTTATTAGGTGATGAATCTCCTGAACAAACAATATTATTGGAAATAGAACCTGAAAAGCAGAAAACTCGAATTGATTTTTTTTGTACCGAAAAGTTAACCGGTGTAAAAACAGTTTGCTTAACTAAAATCAAAAAAAGGGGAAGGAAACTATATTACGTTCTTGAAGGAAAGGAAATCCCGGTCAACCGCATCTACAACCGTGTAATTTTTGATGAGTTGTATAAAAAAGAAGATTTGAAAATCGAATTCGATTATCGTGAGGATGTTGATGTCACTTGGAGAAATCACCCGAATTGGTTCTTTAGAATCAGTAAATACTGCTTGCCCCTTCTCAAGACTCACTTTGCTCCAAAAGCAATGTTCCTTTCTGAAATAAATGAATATCCTAAAGATCTAGATAACTTTGTCTTGAAACCGCTGTTCTCATTTTCGGGAGGCGGTGTGGTGGTGGATGTAATAAAAGAAATTTTAGATCATGTAAAAGATCGTCAGAACCACATTTTACAGAGAAAGGTGGAATATGCCCCACTTATCCTCTGTCCTGATGGCACTTATACCAAAGCCGAAGTTAGGATGATGTACTTGTGGGATGAAAAACCCATATTGGTCAATAATCTTGCAAGAATGAGCAAAGGAAAATTAATGGGCGCTTCTTACAATAAACAAACAACTTGGGCAGGTTCAGGAATTGCATATCATCCTATTTAATTAAAGGTCTATGTAGAAGTATTGGTTGCATCCAAAGTGGCCCGTGTTTCCCATCGGCCTATCTAATTTCTTGAACCCAAATTTTTGATAAAGTTTCTGCGCTTGTTCCATTTGAGTTAAAGTTTCTAGATAACAGCCCTTAAACCCAAATGAACGGGCTTCATCCAATGCCCTGCGAATCAAAAGTGAGCCAAATCCCTTCCCTCGAATTTCTCTGTAGAAATACATTTTTTTGAGTTCACATATAGTCTCAGCCGCGCCTTGGAGCGGAGCAATACCGCCCCCGCCTAAAATGAGTTCCGTTTGAGGATTTTCAATAACCCAATTGCGAGACCGTGGAAGCTGATAAGTTTCATACATTTCATCGACTTCTTTATCCATAATCGCAAACCCCGAGCCAATCGCACCAAATTCTGGCATCACTGTACGAATAAGTTTTGCAACTTTGGGGTTATCAAATATTTCAATTTGTCGAATCACCATCTTTAAGCCGCATCCTCGGAAGTCTTTGGTTTTTCAAATTCATCATATTGCTCTCGTCGCACATTTCCGCCTAAAGCTTTGAGTTTAGCTTCTATTTTTTCGTACCCTCGGTCAAGGTGATAGATCCGCAAAACTTCTGTAGTTCCTTGAGCAACAAGACCGGCTAAAATCAAACTTGCAGAAGCTCTTAAATCTGTTGACATAACCTTTGCGCCCTTCAATTTTTTTACCCCAGAAACAATTGCCGTGTTCCCTTTGATTTCAATGGATGCACCAAGTCTGTTTAGCTCAGGAACTTGCTTAAACCGCTCAGAATAGATATGGTCAATAATTTTTGATTTCCCATTGGCTTGTGTCATCAAAGCAGTCCACTGCGCTTGCATATCCGTTGGGAACTTGGGAAATGGCTTGGCTTCAATATTGACAGCTTCAAGAATTTTTGGGGCTTGAAGTTCAATCGAGTTCTCCGTCGATTTAATGGTGCAACCAGTTGCTTCAAGTTTTTTTAGAATTGAAGTAAGATCTTTATGGTCAACTTCTGTAAGCTTAATCTTGCCGTGAGTAATAGCCGCTGCTGTTAAGAGTGTACCTGCTTCAATTCTGTCACATAAGTTTTCAAATCGAACTGAATAAAGTTCCCTTACACCTTCAATTTCAAGTGTTGTCGTTCCAATCCCATCAATTTTTGCGCCCATCATCACAAGCATCTTGCAAAGCGCGGTGATTTCAGGCTCAATCGCAGCATTCGTAAATCGGCTGTTGCCTTTTGCCAATACAGCAGCCATAATTCCATTTCCTGTTGCACCGACGGAAGACACCTTAAAGTGAAACGATCCACCAGTTAAATTCTTTTTCTTCGATTTTGCAACAACATAACCATCTTCAAGTTCAATGTTGGCACCTAAAGCCTTCATCACCTCCAAATGTAAATCCACTGGGCGTGGGCCAAAGGCGCATCCACCGGGAAGCGACACACGCGCTTTCCCGAATCTACCAAGCATCGGTCCTAAAACATAAATTGAAGCACGCATTTGCTTAACCAATTCATAAGGTGCCTCATAATGAGAGATGTTTGCAGCTGAAACAGTCATCGTATGTGACTCATAGTCAACACGAGCTCCGATAATTCTTAGCAAATTTGAAAGCGTATGCACATCACGTAAATCAGGAACCCGACTTAACACGGTTTTTCCGGATGCAGGGAGAAGCGTGGCTGCCATTAATGCTAATGCAGTATTTTTTGAACCCGATACGCTTACACTACCCGTTAAAGTAGTGCCGCCTTTAATGACAAGTTTTTCCATTGTTTTATGAAAAAGTTAAAATCTTAAATCTTTAGAAGTAAAGGAAAATCTATAACTCATTGAAATCATAGATGAAACAAACCTTAATGCTCAATGTATATTGAACCGAAAATAATTACAATCCAAAATAAAATAAGGAGTGTAATTCACTTGGTAACTTTTTCAACTCAATTTTTTCATAGGGATTGACTTTCGTTTTGTTGCAATTTTAATTGCAGTTCAATGGTTTCGGAAAACTGATTTAACCGATTCAAAAAAAAATTATTTTATCGTTTCTTATCCGAAATCCGTTGTTCTTTCGTTCGTTTCTGGCTATGTTAGAGTATGAAGTTCAGTAAGATTGAGTTAATGAAAACCGTGCCGAATGAATTATGATTTCGCAAGGAGAAAGGCAAGAATATGTTGATATTACTTTCAATTGGAACCCGCAAAAAGAAGCATACTCCTAAAAAGAGAGCTACGAAAGCGATTGAAACAACCTCGAAAGGAAAAAAAGATCGCGGTGAAGAAATAAAGCAAAAAAATACAGAGCCCAAAAGAGCTACCAAATCAAAGCTCGCATTGATTAGTTCAGGTAAGAAAGATTCTTCGAAAGAAAAGAAAGAAAAATTAATAACCGGTAAATCAGTGCCGGTGAAGCCCATTTCATTGAAGGACGCTGTAGAAAGCCTAAACCAACCAAAGAAGTTAACGAAACAAGCGATGGTTGCTTCAAAGAGTGAAACGCTGAACAAGCAAAAAACAATCGAACCGGCAATTCCAACTCCATTACCGGATGTTGACTTTGAGTCACTTGTTCCTATCACTGATGATGATCTTTCGATTGTCACTTCAGAAAAGCCTGTTTCAAATCGAATTACCCGTTCAGAAATTGAAAGACAATTGGATTTTCAAAAAGAAGCGATGATTCATATCGACGCATTATACAATTTTGCTGTCCGAATGACCGGTGACCCTGAAGATGCCAATGACCTTGTCCAAGAAACCTATATGAAAGCTTATCGTTTCTTTGACTCCTTTGAAAAAGGAACGAACTGCAAAGCGTGGCTGTTTAGAATCCTTAAGAATAGCTACATCAATAAGTATCGGAAAGAATCCAAAGAGCCTGATAAAGTCGACTACGACGATATAAAGGACTTCTATCATACTGTTAAGCACAGTTCGCTCGATTCTAACGATATGCAAGAACAGATGTTTGGGGAGCTCTTAGATGATGAGGTCTCTCGTGCCTTGCAAAACTTGCCCGATGATTTCAAAGAAGTGGTTCAATTGTGTGACATTGAAGGATTTACCTATGAAGAAATTGCAAATATGGTTGATTGTCCAATTGGAACAGTTCGCTCGAGGCTTCATAGAGGAAGAAAAATCTTGCGTGAAAAGCTTATTGATTACGCCCAGCAACACGGTTATAAAATTAATCCGGAAGAGTGGGATTGATTTTCTCTCAATTGCATCGTTAGTCAAGTTAAGTTTGATTGATTCAATTCAATCTTCTTTTTCGAAATCAATATTTAATTCAATTACTCGGTTGGTTTTCCGACCAACCTCTTCTTTTTCTGTGCAAAACCTTATGAAGCAAAAGTTTACGGCGCAGAAATTGTTAATATTAGACTATAAATCGGAGTAGTACATCGTGGATTGTAAAACAGCCCAAAATCTTATATCGGCAGCCGTTGATGGGGAACTCGACCCTAAAACTATGAATGAGTTCCTACAAGCAATAGAATTGTGCGAAGATTGCAAAGCAGAGTTTCTTGCACAAAAGGAAACGAAAGCCCTCATTCAAGCTAAGCTGAAATACATGAAGGCGCCCCAAAGTTTAATTGATGGTATTAAGCGCCAAATTGCTGAGAAAGCTAATACAAGTAATCAAACACCAAAAGATTCATTTTCAAAAAAAATCAAAGAACCCAAGTTTTCCTCATCAAACAAAGAAAAAAAGCAAGTTGAAAATATCATTGTTAGAAAGTATAGCAATGTTGATATAAATGAAAACACATCAGGTGAAGCGATTCTCTCCGGGCAATATGCGTTTTCAAACGACACATCCTTTGGCTTAAAAAATAAAATTTCAGAGTGGTTGTTTATAAATCCTAATTTGAACAATCGTTATAATACCTATTTCGCTACCGGTTTAGCAGTGACGGTTCTCGCTATGCTTTTATTCGCTGCATTTTCGCGAAACCATCAAGCAGTTCTGATAGATAATACAAGTGTTTCAATTGAATCTACACCCAATATTTATGAGTTGACCAAGCAGGCGTTTTCTCAAACGGTTCTTCATCGGCCGGATTTAATGACCGATGAGCCTCAAGTCATTGAAAATTTTTTAACGAAGCATCTTCGAACCTATACACCAGTTCCCATTGTTAAAGGGTTTCTCCCTCATAGTGTAAGGCTTACAGCGTTTAAAGAAATCAATGCAGGAGAAATCACTTATGTTGATGAAAAAAACAAAAACCACATTATCGTATATGTGATTTCCAGCTTGGATGATCATCATAATCTTTTGATACCAAGTGAAATCAGAGAATTAATCTCCACCGACCATCGATATTTTTATTCATCAAATGAATCTGGAAAGTCTGGCATAGTAATTTGGCAATGGGGGAATGCGGTCTATTCAGCTACATCTGAAAAAGAAAATCATGATTTGACAAGTCTTGTTAGAAATCCAAATTGGTAAGTGATAAATCTCATAAAAAAAGGCGCATTAAGCGCCTTTTTTTATCAAAACATACAAGTAATTCCTCTCATACCTTACTTGACCTCAACATGAGACACTTGATCTTCAGTTTTCCTCACCTGATTTTTAAACATCCTCAAAAAATCTAACCGATCCTTAACCTTTTCCATTGGAACAACCAACTTCTGCTTATCCATAATGGCATCTTTTCGATGATGATAAGTAATATCATATTCATCGCTCATAACAATCGCTTCTTCTGGGCAAACTTCCTCACAATAACCACAATAAATGCAACGAAGCATATTAATTTCAAACGATATGGGATGTCTTTCTTGAGGTAGGTCTGTTTCATTGGCTTGCATACTAATCGCCATCGGAGGACAAACCCTTGCGCATAAGCCACAAGCAACACAACGCTCACCGGTTTTATCCTCTCTTTCAACCAATACCGGACGACCTCTAAAAAAGCCGGGAGGTTTCCATTTTACTTCAGGATACTCTGTCGTAAATGTCGGTTTAAACATTTGCTTAAATGTCCAAGCCATCCCTTTTAAAATGGCAGGGAGATACAACCTTTCTAAAAACGAAAGCTTTGTTCGTTTGATGGGTGGATTTGATGACTGCATACTACTGAATAAATTTTTAGCTTTTAGAAACCTTTTCAGTTGACTTTTTTTCTTTTTCTTTAGGCTTCGCTGAAGCAGATTTTTTTGATTCTGTTTTTTGTTCCGTACAAGTAGCTTTTTGTGAAGCGGTTTCAGATGTGGATTCTTCGCAGCAAGAAGTTTCGCAAGATTTTTCTTTTGCTGTATTGGTGCTTGCTGAAGTTTCTTTTGAAGCTGCTTTTGGTTTTGCTTCTTGTGCAAAACAAAGCGTATTTACGCCGGCAAAGAGTAACCCAAAGAATAAGAGTTTTTTCATTGTTTGTTTGATAAAAAGTTATAAAACTTAATATACAGAAGTCTAAACACTTGATTGAAAATTTAATTACTCTTCAACAATGCCTCAAAGATTTGAATTTGACCCAGAACAGTTAAAAGCTATTGAAAATTGGGATCAGTGCCTTTGGGTTCAAGCCCCTGTTGGGACCGGTAAAACAGAAGTGCTGACTGCACGAATAATAAAAGCCATAGAAGAAGGAATTAACCCTTCTAAAATATTATCAATATCATTTACGAACAAGGCTGCAAAGAATATTCAAAGGAGAGTAAGTGAACGAGTCCCGCACTCATCAAATGCGTTGGTAATCACGACGTTTCACGCACTCTGTTCTTCAATTTTAAGAAAAGAGTCGTATCACATCGGGTTTAATCCGGAGTTCACCATTCTCGATGAAGAGGAAATTAAGGATTTATTATGGCGAACAGCAATTCATTTTGGAATTCTGATCCCTACCGAAAAGGCACATCGAAGAGAATTTCAAAAAGTGTTGCTTGGGTTTATTAATTCCATTAATCCTAATTTCTTAAACGCTGAAGAATACTCTGAAAAGGAAATTGAATCATATCTCCTAAAGCTTTTCCAGTCAAGTTTGAACTTTGCAAGACTGCCGAAGCTAAACTTGAATCAGAACTTTTTTCTGAAAGAGCTTTATCAAAGTTACAATCGATACAAATCTCAAGCACAAGCACTTGACTTTAATGATTTGGTCAATTATGTGACATTCCTATTTAATAAAAATGATGATACTATTTCAAATTGGCGTGATGCTTTTGAGTGGATTCAAGTTGATGAAATGCAGGACACCTCACTCAAGGAGTATGAGGTTCTAAAGTTCTTGGCGAATTCTACAAAAAGATTGTCGCTGTTTGGGGATCCAGATCAAACCATTTATGAATGGAGAGGCTCACAACCCCTTCAAATTAAAGAAGCGTTTCAAAAGGATTTTGAACCGGTTCTTAATCTTCAATTTATTCGAAACTACCGTTCTACATCGACGATTCTTAAAGCCTGCTCAGCATTGATTGGGTATAATAATGATTCTCAAACCAAGGAAATGGTTACTGATGAAAATAAAAAGGGAGAAAAGATTAAAGTCATTATTGGGGAAAACGAAACAGATGAGTATTACAAAATAGCCAAAGAAATTGTTCGATTGAATCATGAAGAAAGGGTTCCCTTCGGCAGTATTGCTTTACTTGTAAGAACAAATTTTACCGGGGCGATGCTGTCGAATAAATTAAATGAAGTAGGAATTCCTCATTATCTAATTGATGAGTATAAGTTTTTTCGACGTCTTGAAATCAAAGATGCCTTAGCATATTTAAGAATCCTCATAAACCCATTTGATATTCAAAGTCTGAAAAGAATTGTTAAGGAACTTCCCAATGGAATTGGAAAGGCAACACTCAAAAAGATTCAGTCTTTGCCAAGAGAGTGGGGGCTTCGGTTAACTGATTTTATTGATGAAAGAACCCACAACAATCCAGACCTCTATGCCAAGCTCTTTGAAAATTTAGACGCCGGTGAGGTGGTAATACTTGATACTGAAACAACCGGATTGAATCCAAATAAAGACGAAGTTTTGGAGGTGTGTGCAGTTCGGGTAAAAAGAAGTGAAGGAAAAATTCTACCCGTAGAGCATTATTGTGTGCTCATACAACCTGAAAATGGTTTAGTTGAGGGAATCCACGGTATAAGTGAGGAAGAGATGACTGCTAAGGGAATTTCTAAATTGAAAGCCTTCCAAGAATTAGAGAAATTTGTGGGCAACTCAATAATTGTTGGGCATAACATCCTGTTTGATATTAAAATGCTTAATTCAGAATTTACTAAGACAACAGGATCTTCATTTGAACTTGAGCGGTGCTATGACACACTTTCACTAACAAGACATTTTTATAAACTGCTTGGTTATAAACTTGAAAATCTTACTGTTGAATTAAACCTTACGAAGCGAAAATCTCATAGAGCATACGAAGATTGCCTAACCACGGTTGAACTATTAGAAAAGTTGGTAGAGAAAATTCAAAAATATCAATCAGAGCGAATTCAGTTTTTGAATGAGGTGAAACCAAAATTTTTATGGCTGTCGAACCAAATCAGCATTTGGAAAAAGGAAATGTATAATCTTCGACCCGCCCAATTGCTTGAAAAAATTATTTATGAATCAGGACTGTGGGAATTCTACGAAAGAAAACGAAAATACAATCAGCATCGAGAGGCGATAATGAAAGAGGAAGGATCTACAGAATCTATAAATATTGATGAAAGTGTGGATGAAGTTGAAATTGAGATAAATGACCCAAGAGTATCTCGAAGACTTGGTAACCTCAAAGAACTTGTTGATATCTTCTCAAAATACGACAATCAAAATCTCAAACCGGTTGATTCTTTAATTGAATTGGTTACGCTTACACACTTGGGCAATGGTGATGAACGCTTTTTAGGTATTGATGAAAAAGTGATGTTGATTACCGCGCATCAATCGAAGGGCTTAGAGTTTAATACAGTTTTTATCGTTTCATCTGTTCAAGGGGAATATCCATCTTGGAAGAGTATCAAAGAAAATAGGTTAAGTGAGGAAAGAAGATTGTTTTATGTTGCGATGACAAGAGCGAAAGAACGCTTATATATTTCGTTTTCAAAACGATACAATGAAAAAATTCAAGAACCCTCACAATTTCTAAGTGAACTACCTATTGACCTATTAGAACGGATGTAAAAAAAGGCTGCTTGAATCGCAGCCTTTTCATTATTCATTGGTTACTTTGCGTAAGCTACAGAACGGGTTTCTCGTACGACTGTAATTTTAATTTGACCGGGGTATTGCACGGTTTGCATAATTCGATTTGCAATATCCTTAGCTAAGAATTCCGATTGGGTATCATTGACTTTTTCTCCTTCAACAATCACTCGAATTTCCCTCCCTGCTTGTAAGGCGTAAGTTTTCGTGACACCCGGAAATTGACGCGCAATTTCTTCAAGGCTTTCCAAACGTTTGATATACCCTTCTGCTGTGATGGCACCTCGCGCTCCGGGTCTTGCGCCTGAAATTACATTGGCAGCATCCACAATATCTGATATTGGATACTCTTTAGGGATTTCACCGTGATGAGAACCAATCGCATTCAAAACAACTGGATGTTCCTTAAATTTCTTTAAGTATTCCATACCTGATAACGCATGTGATGTTTCCGGTTCATCAAGCATCTTTCCAATATCATGAAGTAATCCGGCGCGTTTAGCCAATTTTGAATCCAACTTCAACTCCGCGGCCATTAACCCGGCTAAGACGGCCACTTCATGAGAGTGCTTTAAAAGATTCTGCCCAAAATAAGATCTGAATTTCATCTTCCCAATGAGCTTTATGATATCAGGGTGTAAGTTTGTAACTCCGAGCGTAGAAACTGTTTCTTCACCTGTTGAGATGATAATTTCATCAATATCTTTTAAGGCGGCTTGATAGCTCTTTTCGATTGAACCGGGGTGAATAACGCCATCGGTTAATAGCCTTTGAAGTGTCAGTTTTGCGGTTTCTCTCCGAATCGGGTCGAAGCAAGAAAGAATCACAACCTCCGGGGTATCATCAACGATTATATCAACGCCGGTGGTATTTTCAAAAGCTTTGATGTTTCTGCCTTCTCGGCCAATGATTCTTCCTTTCAATTCATCATTTTGAAGATGAATCGTTGTGATCGCATTCTCAGCCGCTTGATCAAGCGAGGTTCGTTCAATTGCCGATAGGATAACTTTCTCTGCAATCTTTCCGGAATTTTCTTGAGCTTCTTTTTGAATAAGTTCCAAAGAAGTTTGAGCCTCTTGTTTCGCCTTGGAAATCATATTGTCAATAAGCATTGCTTTTGCATCATCGGCATTCAAGTTGCTAATGCTTTCGAGCCTTTTGTTTTGCTCTGCGATTAAATTCCCATACTCCAGAGTTTTTTGATCAAGAATTTGTGACTTGTTCTGTAAATCTTTTTGTTGTTGTTCTACCGCGCGTTCTCTTTTTTGAAGTTGCTCGGCTCTTTTATTAAGAAGTTCTTCTTTTGACTGTACTTGTTTTTGAAGTTGTGCCAATCGATTATTCTTTGCTTGAAGTTCAGACTCGAATTCGCGTTTTTTGCGTTTCCACTCTTCATTAACTTCGTCAAGTTTGGCCGTTGTCTGAGCTTGAGCCTCACGCTGAGCATCTTGTATAATTTGAACGGCCCGCTCTTCTGCTTCAAGGGTTTTTGATGTCCCTAATCGATCAAGAAGAAATCGACCGATAAAACCTCCAGCCATTAAACCAAAAAAAAGAAACAATAGTGCAATGACCGCGTTTAGTGCAAAATTGATAGCAAAATCCATAATTAAAGTGTCATTAAATCGTTAACAAACTTTGGGAAGTTTGATGAAAAAAAAGTTGAATAAATAAAAAATAAAAAAAAATCCGCACGTAAAACCTCCGGGCTGTGTCAGGTCAAATGGATCCAGACCTAACACGGTGGGTGCGTCCTTCATATCTCATGCTTCCACTGAGGCGAGTATTTCCCACTTCAAACGAATCCTCAATCTTCGTTGAAAAATAGCTCCCTGCCTGAATTAACCCTGAGGTGAAGTTAGGCCGAGGCCTGCGTTCGATACAAAGAGATGAGCTCCCTAAGGCTTAATTTATAGACCATTTTTCTTAAGCACAACCCGATGATTTTGGTGCGGATAAACGCGCAAAAATCGTGCTTCTTTACCATACTTATGGTAAAGGAAAGTTTTCAAAGAACTAAATTATTAAGAAAAAAATATAGATTTCAATTGCCTTTGTTCAAATAACTTAAGGAATTGTCCAATAAGGAATTAAACTCTTTCAAAGTAGATTCATTCTCAGTAAAAAGTTCGGTGTAAACCAAATTTTTTTCAGCGAGATGAAGAGCCACTAAAAAGGCTATTTTTTGAAGATTGAGATCAGGCATATGTTGTCGATAATCCTGAATTAATCGATTGACCTCACGAGCTGCCTGTTCTGTCTTAAGTTTTTCTTCAGTTCGAAGAGGAAACTCTTCATTTGCAATCTTTATTCGTATCGATTCCAACTCATTCCTCCAGATAAATTTCCTCTAACTTTCCTCTAACTCATCCTCTATTGTGGCTAAAATCATCCTTAATTGATTCTGCAAAGTCAATTTTTCATCAAGACTAAGAAAACAACCTGACTCTAATTTTCTTAATAATTTCTCATTTTGCTCAATCAAGAACATCCTTTCTGATTCAAGTGAATTTTCTCGATTCCTAATCTGAAGAATTTCATTCTGCAAACTAAGAATTATTTCTGTTTCTTGGTCCTTAACACTTTTGAAGGAAGAAATTTCTTTTTCCAACTTTAAGATTTTTTCCTTGAGTGCAAGCTCATTTCCAATAAATAACGATTCTTTTTCAGAAAGCTTTTGGCTCAAAAAATCAGAAGTTTCACGAGTTTTTTGATACTGAGTCTCTAAAAAATGCTTTTCTTGTAACGCTTTACCTAGATCATTAATCGCAATCTTCAATTCAACCTTTGTATTATTTAGTTCTTCTTCAGTAGCGTTAAGGAGCCGTGAATATTCAATTGTTTTTTGGTTTATTTCTTTCTTAAGAGAATCTATCGTTGCATTTAAATCAGAATTAAGAATTTCAGCTGATTTTAGGAAGTTCGACTTTTTTTCAAGTTCATCGGAAGTATCACTTAATAAATGTTCATTGATTGAAAGTTGTTCCTCAAGAACTTTTACTTTTTGATTTGTCGAGATTTCTAATTGAAAATAATCTTCGCGTAAACCAGCAAACTTTACTTTAAGTTCTTCAAGTTCTTTACGAAGAGTGTCTCTTTCGATTTTCCAAGCAACTGTATTCTTGGTAAGTTCCTCCTGAATTGAAATTGCAATACCAGAAAGTTTAATCAATTTTGATCTTACGGAGTTTTTGAGTGAAGTTGATTCTTCAAATAAACTAATCTCCGTTGTTTCAAAATTTTGATGTGAAAGAGATGATTTCTTCATTTTAATCTCGATTCGCTTGATACTTAAACTTAAAAAAACGAATCACCCATAGGCAGCAAAGAACAATTTAGTTTGAAAAAAGTAGCAGAATGAAATATTAAGACCTCAATTCTGCATTAAACTCTTTACACACCAACTCTACAACTTTTTCAGTGACTTGATTAACTGCCTCATCGGTAAGCGTATTCAAGTAACTGACAACCTTTATCGAGAAAGCAATGCTTTTTTTGTTATTCATCAAAGTCTTTTCATCTTCGTAAACATCAAAAATAGAAACATCCTCAATCGATTCATTTGCTTCTCGAATCTTCCGGAGAATCTCTTCGGATTTTGTCTCTCTAGGAAAGAAAAATGCCAAATCACGAATAACCGCCGGAAACTTTGAAGGTTCCTGATAATGACGTTTCAAATCAGAAAAACGTTGAAGCAAATCAACATCGAACAATGCAATAAAAACAGGCTGATCGATGTCGTAACGCTTTAAGATGTCAGACTCTATACGATACAAACGACCAAAATTATCTTCAAAATTTAATTGACCTTCTCGAATCAGTTTCAGTTGTAAAGCATTTGCAGTATAAGGAATAAAAGTTGCTTTTTCAAGCAGACGAAGTTTTCGCAAGAATGCCTCTACAACACCTTTTAGATCAAAAAAATCCACCTCACCCGATTGAGAATCCCAATTTTGAATTTTACTTTCTCCGGTGATTAGAAATGCCAAAGCAGAGTTTTCACGATATCCTTTTACAAGTGATGCAGATGTAAAGTTATCTTCATTTTCAAAAACATGAGCCAGTTCAAAGAGTCTTAAATTTTTATTTCCTCTATTCAAATTATGTTGAACAATTTTCAAAAGAGAGGGAATTAATGATGGCCTCATTGCAGCCATTTCCTCACTAATAGGATTGAGGGTTTTTACATAAAAATCTGAAAACAACTTTGCCTCTTCTTCTTTTAGAAGGGGATTTGTTAGTACTTCCTTAAACCCAAAACCAACCATTATTTCGCGTAGGTTTCTCTCAAAAAGCGTGCTCAAATCGCGAGACTGGGGGAATGAGGCTTTGAGATAAGGAGCTGGTGTAATTTGATCATAACCATAAAGTCGAGCAATTTCTTCAATGATATCGGCCTCTTGAAAAATATCAACCCGATATGATGGAACAGTCACTCTTAAATGTTGGTTATGAAGCAACTCGGCTGAAAATCCATTATGATTCAAGAGTTGAAGAGACAAATTCACATCAATATTTACTCCTAATAGTTCTTGAACTCTCGAAAATGGGAATTCAATAATAGTGTCAGAATTTTTCAGTGCATTTGATTCATAAGCGCCAACAATGGTTCCTCCTGCTATTTCTAAAATTAACCTACTCGCGAATTGAGCGGCATATTGTACATTTTTTGGGTCAGTTCCGCGTTCAAAACGGTAAGATGAATCAGAAGAGATTCCGGTTATCTTCGCTGCCTTTCTAATTTTTGAAGGATTGAAATAAGCGGCTTCAAGCAATAGTCGTTTCGTCGAAGAAGTAATTTCGGAGTTTTCCCCCCCCATCACTCCACCTATAGCAACAGGTTTGGTTGCATCACAAATCATCACCATTTCAGGATGAATCACTCGGGTCTTCCCATCAAGTGTTACAAAGTGTGATGTAATATCACTCCGTACGAGAATTCTTTCTTCTGAAAGAGAATCAAGATCAAAAGCATGCAATGGTTGGCCGATGCTTAATAAAACATAATTGGTGATATCAACAATGTTATTGATAGGCCTTAGACCAACATTTTTCAAAAGGGTTTGAAGCCAAACCGGAGAAGGTTTTACTTCAAAACCCTCAATGATGACCGCTGTGTACAATGGGCAACCTTCAAGATCCTGAACAACAACTTTTTCAGAAGGAACAAAATTGAGAGACTGGGTATCAGGCATTTTAACAGCATGTATTCCCATTAATTCACGAGCGACCCCAAGATGAGACAGTACATCAGGTCTATTGGGTGTCATTGAGATTTCGAAAATGGTATCGCTTTGAATGTATGCGGAAAGGGGTTGACCAACTTCGTAATGATTTGGCAAAATCATAATCCCATCATGATTGTCAGACAATCCAAGTTCGTCTTCAGCACAAATCATTCCTTCGGAGATTTCGCCGCGGATTTTAGCTTTTTTGAGCTTTATTTTTTCTCCTGATTTGAAAGTGAGCTCTGTTCCAACTAAAGCAACGGGTACGATTTGCCCCACAGCAACATTCGATGCCCCACAAACAATAGTAAGGAATTGATTATTATTTAAGCCAACATCGACACCGCAAATCGATAGTTTTTCAGCATTTGGATGTTTAACACATGTAATAATTTTCCCAACCACTACGCCATCTAGATTTCCACCTCGCGTTTCTATTTTTTCAACTTCGATTCCGAGTAATGTTAATTTGCGCTCTATTTCGTTAACAGAGAGCGAAAGCTTGGGAAGAAAGGACTTAAGCCAATTCAAAGAAATAATCATGCCATTCAGATGTATAGAGTTAATGACAAACAAAAAAAGCCTTGTCTAAGACAAGGCTTGTTGTGACCCCAACGGGATTCGAACCCGTCCCGCCACCTTGAAAGGGTGGTGACCTAACCGCTAGTCGATGGGGCCTCTTTTTTAGTAAAGACCGAATACATCAAAAATATTTAATAAATGAGTACTCGAAAAAAGTCTGCAAATCTACAATGCTTTAAGTGAAAAACAAGAACTTTTGAAAAATATTTTTTTTGTAGAAAAGAATCTCTAAGTTCATAAAGAAAAATGTGAAATTGAAAAACTCCCGACTACCATCTTTCGTTGAAGTCCTTCAAACGGACTCATTATTGTAAAGAAGTTATTGAAATGGACCATACGCAAGAAAATAAAGATTCAGAACAATTTGGTAGTGACTCTGAAAATAGGATAAACACCAATTTGCCATACACAACCGCCTTGAATGAACCAACAAATTTTATAGTTCTAACCGCAGAAGAACAGCGAATTGAACGACTGAAGAAACCATTTTGGCAAAGAATCGACGAGCAAAAATATTGGCTTCATATCACGCTTTTCCTCATAACCATCCTAACGACATCGATTTCCGGCGCGTTTTGGGTTAATAAAGAAGTTGATTTTAGAGTTGAAACTTGGGAGAACATTCTATATGGCCTTCCATATAGCATTTGTTTACTATTGATTTTAACCTCTCATGAATTTGGACATTTCTTCGCAACTGTTCATCATGCGGTAAGAGCGTCGTTGCCTTTTTTTATCCCAATGCCACCTATACCGATTCTCTTGAACATTGGTACCTTTGGCGCGATGATTCGTACTCGAGAAAGAATTCATGACTCTGATAGCCTTTTCGATATTGGCGTCTATGGCCCACTTGCAGGATTTGTGGTTGCTTTCTTCATACTCTTACTTGGCTTTATAAGCATCCCATCAATCGATTATATCTACCAAATCCATCCTGAATACCGCTCTCTCGGTGGAATTCCAGAACTCTCAGGATCTATTTTGGTAGGTAAAAATTTATTGTACTGGATTTTAGAAAAAATTTTCTATAGTGAAGATTTACCTCCAATGACTGAAATGTACCATTATCCTTTACTCTTTGCCGGTTGGCTTGGATGCTTTGTAACAGCGTTGAATTTACTACCAATTGGACAGCTTGATGGGGGACATATCATCTATGCAATGTTTGGTGAAAAAAAGCAAGAGCAAATTGCCAAAGTCTTTTTGGTAATTATTATTGTTTTAGGGCTTCCATCTTTTTTAGAACTTATTTCCGCGCTCGGGTTTTATGCTTTTGACATCCCTTTTAATGGATTTGAATATCCTTTTTGGGTAAGGGAATATTCTTGGGCCAGTTGGATGATTTGGGCATTGATTTTATATCGCTTTATAGGTATTAAACACCCACCTGTCTTAATTGAGAAGCCACTGAATACAAATCGAATGATTATTGGGTGGGTCAGTATTGTTGTTTTTATTCTTTGTTTTACTCCAGTTCCTTTTTCTCAAGTGCCATAATTATGAATTGGAAAACCATCGCATTTTTCGTTTTTTCTCTTGTATTACTAGGGGTTTTGGGTGTTTATACGCAGCATCAACTTGCGATACATGATGGACTTTACAAGGAGTATTATTTTACTGGCGAATTGAGGTCTGAAGTTGAGTATAAGGCGGGTAGGCCTCACGGAGTTGCTAAGATTTACTTTAAAAATGGGGTTATGAAACGAATAGCGAACTTTCGAGATGGGATGCAAGAGGGTGAAACAAAAAATTATTATGAAAATGGTGTATTAATGTCTGAAGAAGTCTATGAAAGTAGTATGCTAATAGGGATTGCAAAGTATTATACAGCCGATGGTAAAATTCAATGGGAAGCAGAATATCAAAAAGGTAGAATTATTCCCGGAACAAGAAAAGTCTATCAATAAATTGTATTTCGCTCGAAGGCTGAGGGTTCTATGATTTGGAACTGTCGAGATTACCAAGTTGATCTTCGTAACCCAATTGTAATGGGAATTTTGAATATAACGCCCGATTCATTTTCAGACGGTGGAAAATTTTTCAGAAGTGGTAGTGACGAGGGTTCTTACGAAATTGATGTAAACCAAGTGCTTGATATTGCTCATCAAATGATTCAGGATGGAGCACAAATTATAGATGTTGGTGGGGAATCGACAAAGCCGGGAGCAAAGCCGATAGATACCAAAGAAGAGTTAAATCGGGTATTACCCGTAATTACCGCTTTGGCGAATGAGGTGTCGATACCGATTTCAGTTGATACATCCAAAGCAGAGGTAGCAGAAAAAGCATTAATTGCGGGTGCTGCAATCGTCAATGACATCTCTGGTTTTCGAAATGATTCTCAAATGTCAAATGTTTGTTTTTCATATAATGCAGGCGTTGTTTTAATGCACAGCACCGAGCTCCCGAAAGAAATGAAATGGAGTTATGAAATTTCTCAAGATGCTATGAACATCATTTCGAATGTGAAATCAGGACTTGCGTTATCGTTGACTCTTGCCGCTCAAATTGAAAAAAATCGAATCGTGCTTGATCCGGGGTTCGGGTTTTCAAAATCAACTGAATCAAACTTTCGAATTCTTAAAGGGCTTAGGTCTCTGAGTGATTTAGGATTTCCACTTCTGATTGGTCTTTCAAGAAAATCGTTTTTGGGAAGTGCAATTTCAGTTAAGCCGTTCGATATTCCTCCAAGTGAGCGAGACTATGCCACAACAGCAGCACATTTTTTCGCTTTGCAACAAGGCGTTAAAATTATAAGGTCACATCATGTTAAAGCAGCAAATGATGCAATCAAAGTATTTCGTAAGTTGAATGAAGTTACTTTGACTTGAGTATCTAAGGTGAATTAGTGAAGAATAATTTGTTCGACCCAATCCAGTGATTTATTGTGATCCCGTTCGAATTTAGCAATGTAGAGCTTTTTAATGTGCTCTTCATCCGCTTTACGCTGCTCGATTTGGCCGATGTGCTAATCGTGGGTTTTTTATTTTATAAACTTTATGATTACTTGCGAGGCACGGTTGCAGCGCAAATCTTTGTTGGTCTTATTCTCACCTTAATTGCTTCCGCGATTTCAACCTTTTTTAACCTCACCACACTCAGTTGGATATTTGAAAAACTTGCAAGCGTTTGGTTGATTATCGTTGTTATTTTGTTTCAACCTGAAATCCGACGTTTTCTTCTTTTTCTTGGGCAGAGTAGGCTTTTCGGTCGATTATTTCAAGGCGACAATGAAGACATCGTAAACATTGTTACCGCGGCTGTTAGTGAGCTTTCTGATAAGCATTATGGTGCGCTTTTGGTTTTTGTAAGAAATGTTGGGCTAAAGATTTATATAGAAACGGGAGAAAAGATGAATGCTGAAATGTCAAAACGGTTGATTGCATCCCTTTTTTATCCCAACACGCCCCTTCATGATGGGGCTGTAATTATCAATGGAAAAAAAATTGAAGCTGCCCGATGCGTTCTTCCCTTAACTCAAAATGAAATGATTTCAGGAAATTTTGGGATGAGGCATCGCGCGGCCTTGGGGATAACTGAAATTTCTGATGCTTTTGTGATAGTTATTTCTGAAGAAACAGGAAGAATTTCAATTGCAGAGAATGGGAAACTCACAAGCGGATTATCTTTACCTGAGCTAAAAATGAAATTAGCGGAAGCGATTTCACCGAGAACTTTTCGGAAAAATAAGAGACCTCCAAATGAGCAGGCCCCTCCGATGACAGAAATAAAAAAAGTCCCGAATTACGGGACTTTCTAATCTAAATACAAAAAACTTAGAAGCGTCTATCGCTATCGCCGTAATTTCCACCCTCGCGTCGTGATCCACCACCCGAAGGACGCTCACGACGAAATCCGCCGCCACCGCCACCCGGACCACCTGAACCCATTTCCTTTTGACGGGCTTCATTGACCTTGATGGGTCTTCCGTCCACAGGGAAATTGTTAAGTTCGGCTTTTGCACGGTTCGCTTCGTCTTCAGATTGGTATTCAACGAATCCAAATCCTTTGCCAAGAATGATTTTAACTGATTTGACTTCGCCTTTTTGTGAAAAGACTTCCTTCAAGGTGTCTTCAGTCGTTTTGTAATTAAGATTGCCAACGTAAAGTTTGGTAGACATAAAAAAAGAAAAAAAGATTACATAAGATAAACTCACCAATTATGAGATGACCAAGAGAGTTTGAACTACGCTGGCAATTTTTAAGATCCTAAAGGCGAGTGCAAAATATCAAAGTACCTTCTCCAAGGGTGAAAACGGATTGAATATAGGAAATATTTTCTCGCCATCAAACTTATTAATCAAATATATTTAGGGGTTAAAGGAATCTCATCACAAATAATTTGGTCTATTTTTATAAGGAATTGGATCTCGAATACCCGCTTGTTCGAAACCTCTTAATCGTAGGGCACAACTGTCACAGATGCCGCAAGCTTCTTCTTCGGATTGGTAGCATGACCAAGAGAGTTCAAAAGGCACTTCCAATTGTGCGCCTTTCTCAACAATTTCCCATTTTTTCATCTCAATTACGGGGGTCACAATTTCAATTGAAGTACCGGGTTTTGTACCGGTTTTAATCATTGCATTAAATGCTTGATAAAATTCTTTTCGGCAATCGGGGTAGCCGGATGAGTCTTCTTCAACAGCTCCGATAAAAATTTTTTTTGCGCCGATAACTTCAGCCCAACTGACCGACATCGAAAGAATATTTGCATTTCTGAAAGGCACATAAGAGGATGGAATTCCTGTGTAGGTAAGATCAGCTTTACTGACTTCAATTTTTTTGTCTGTTAAGGAAGACCCACCAATTTGTGAAAGATGAGTGGCATTTATTACAAGTTTTTCATGAATAGTAAAGTAAGAGCAAATGTCATCAAAAGCTTTAAGCTCTCGGTGTTCAGTACGCTGACCGTAATTCAAGTGTAAGGCCGCAACTTTAAGGCTTTGGTCTAAAGCAATTGCTAAAGAAACCAAGCTATCCATTCCACCACTCAATAAAACAACTGCTTTATTCATAGGAAGATATTTTAAATTTTAAGGCGTGATAAGGTCAAATCCGGTATAAGGGCGAAGCACTTCCGGAACAATAACATTTCCTTCTGGGGTTTGATAATTTTCTAATATGGCAACCATTAATCGTGAGGTCGCTAAACCCGAACCATTGAGGGTATGAACAAACTCAGGCTTTGATTTTTCATCTCGTTTGAAACGGATATTTGCTCTTCTTGCTTGAAAGTCTTCAAAGTTTGAGCAACTTGAAGCTTCAAGGTATCGGTTTTCTGCCGGCGACCATACTTCGATATCATAGCATTTGGCAGCATTTGAGCCTATATCGCCAGAGCAGAGAAGAAGTGTGCGATAACGGAGTTTAAGAGACTCTACAATTGACTCGGCATCGCGAAGAAGAGATTCGAGTTCCTCGTATGAGGTTTCCGGAGTCACAAATTTGACCAATTCAACTTTATTGAATTGATGGACTCTTAAAAAGCCCTTTACATCTTTTCCATAACTGCCCGCTTCGCTTCGGAAACACGCGGAATATCCAGCGTATCGTATGGGCAGTTGTGATGATTTTAGCACTTCATCACGATGCAGGTTAGTAATCGGAACTTCAGCGGTTGGAATTGCAAAAAGATTAAACCCGCCTTCTTCATATTTTCCGGATTCATCATAACCAACATGATAACTCTGCCCGATGAATTTTGGAAACTGTCCTGTGCCACGCATTGATTGGAGATTAACGAAAAAGGGTGGAAAGACTTCTTTGTAATCGTTTTTGCCAATATGTGTGTTAAGCATAAAGTTAATTAGGGCTCTTTCTAAGGTTGCCCCCTTCCCGAGATAGACAGGAAATCCAGCACCTGCGATTTTTGCACCGCGTTCGAAGTCAAGAATACCAAGGTGTTTCCCGAGTGAGAGATGATCTTTTGGAGTGAAAGTCAGTTCAAGTAAACTTCCTTTATGCTCACGATAAATTTGATTTTCAGAAGAGTCTTTTCCCACGGGAACACTTGCGTGGAGAATATTTGGGAAATAAAGCAGTTCTTCTTCTTGTTTTGACTCTATTGACTTCAATTCAATGTCTAATTCGGTTATTCGATCTGAAACTCCTTTCATTTTTGCAATGAGAAGTGTGGCATCACCTTTTGCTTTTTTTATTTTAGCGATTTCCTCACTGGCAGTATTTCTTTCCGATTTCAATTGATCACTTTCAGCTATCAAAGCACGTCGATTCTTATCAAGTTCAAGGATTAAATCGACTTTTTCAACATCTTTTTGTTGTTGTCTTGCCTTAAGGATATCTTTAATTTTTGAGGGATTTTCTCGAAGTAGTTTGATATCTATCACAATATTAAATTAATTTTATTCTGAACTTAAGATTAGATATCTAAGTTACAGAAATTACATGAATGTCTTGAGCAAGTCCTTTCAGAACTCAAGCATTACAATTGCAAAAGCCATCATTATTTGCAGTTTATTTTAGGCTTATCTCCAAGACATTTCTTTTTTGCACCTTTAATCAAGTTTCAATTAACGATTTTCAAAAATTTGGAATAATGAAATTATTCTATAAGCTATTGTTATTAGCATTGGCATTTAACTTTCTTAGTAAATCATTAATAGCTCAATCGGACCCGATTGGAACGGCAAGGCCATTACCTATTCTTTACTATGATTTCGAGGTGAATTCAAGTAGAAATGCAACTAGTCCGATTGAGAATTCAATTGAAGCAGGCATAAATCAAACTGGTGGAATAATTCTTTCACCAACTGGATTTGGATTAACAAGAAATACTGGTGCAGGAAATACTACGCTACATAGTGGATTTACTGGTGGTGGGCAAGGAAATGCGTTACAAGGGGCTGTCGTTAATTCAGTGACCGATCCCGGTACAGGGGTAACTCAGTACTTTCAATTGGATAGTGTTGATGCACGAGGATTTAGTGGAATTTCAATTCAATTTGATGCCTTTGCCACTGCCGTTTCTAATTTTAATGTCCTTTATAGTATTAACGGCGGAGGCTACACTGCTCTGACTCCTGTTACCGGAGTATCCGCTTTCCAAACATTATCCTTTGTATTACCGGTATTAGCAGATAGCAGCAGAAATATCAAACTACGTTTTTATTCATATCGAAACGGAACAGGTACCTCCTTTCGTATTGATAATTTAATGATCCGTGCCGGAGCTGTATTATCGTCAAAAACATTAATTAACATGAGGGTAGTTGGGGATGGTTTGAAATCGTTTCCACCAACAGCAACCAACATCTTCATTCCTTCTGTTTCTGACTTAGAGATAAAAAACTCCGGAACAATTGCAACTATGGCGGGTCAATTTCGGGTTGCAGGTCAATTGGCACTTACAGAAGGGACATTTCGTGTGGTGGGTACGGATACCCTCGTTTTTCATACCGGGAATAATCCAATTTCAAGAGTTAATGGTTTGCTCGATTTATCAAATGCTTCAACGCTGAGGTTTGGATTCACGGGAGCATTAGCTGGAAATTTATTTTCGGTACCTGATGATCTATTCTTTTCGAATACTATCGGTAAGCTAAGAATTCAACGAACGAATGCAATTTCTTTAGGTAATCAGAGTATCTCTGTTTCGGATAGTTTAATTTTTACAAGTGGAATTTTGATTACTTCATCCAGTGGGTTTATTCGTCATTTAAATGTCGCTTCAGGTTCAATCACAGGTGCGAGTGCAACTTCACATGTTCGTGGGCCATTATCAAGAATTCTTTCTGCCTCGATTTCTGTAGATGGTACGGATGTATTTTTTCCGGTTGGAGATGGGGCTGGAAACTATCGCCCTACTACTTTTCTAAATATTCGTACTGGGGGAATATCTCCCGAAATTCAAGTCAGGATAAACTCCTCAGGTGCGACAACGACAAATCCACTAAACCTTACATCCATTAGAAGTAGAAATTGGTTTGTTCGAAATATTACTGGAGATTTTACGAGTGCCACATTAAGAATCGATAATGAATCACCGGCAATTACAAATGGAACGCATTTGATTGGTCGCTCGGATGCTCAATCAGGTGACTATAATTCAATTGGGGGGACAGTCGTTGGAAGTCAAATTACTTCTAACCCACAAGAACTCACCCTCATTTCAGGTTCACGTTATTTTGCGATTGGCTTTTTTACCTCTGCCCCAACCGTTTCAGCTTCATCAGTTGGATTTAGTTTTGTCACCACAAGTTCGATGATTTTAACTTGGACGAATGGAAATGGGTCGAGAAGAATTGTCGTGGCAAAAGCACTCTCTGCTGTTGATTTTGTTCCTTCTGATCTTACTGATTATTCCGGCGGTGTGAATACAAATTTTACGACCTCGACAGATGTCGGCAATGGTAATAAAATTGTGTTTGATGGAACTGGAAATACAGTTTCATTAAGTGGTCTTACAACTAATACCATTTATCACTTTCGAGTGTATGAATATAATGGAGGAATGCCCTCACTCTCATCGGTGTTTTTAACAGGTTCATTTGCTTTGGCTTCGCAAAGTACATCTCCATCTGAACCTTTGGTTACGGTATCGAATATTACTTTCTCAAATATTTCAACATCGTCATTTACTGTTAATTGGACTGTCCCAACTTCAAATGCTGGCGAAAGAAGGTTAGTGACAATACGAGCATTTAGTGATCCACAAGATTCTCCGACGGATGGGATAACCTATACAACTAATCCTGTATTTGGCTTAGGTCAAAATTTGGGATCCAACAATTATGCTGTTTATGATGGAACTGGAACAAGTGTGACGATTACGGGTTTGAGTGCTGCAACACGCTATGCAATTTCAATTTTTGAATATAATGGCAGTGGCGCGGCTCTTAATTACAATACGAATGGAGCTTTAGTGAATCGATTTACAATATTTGCCTCAGAACCGACTACGCATATTGTAGGTCTCAATGTTGGAACTGTTACAAAAAACAGCGTTCAATTGAATTGGTCAACGACTGTTCCTTCTGCAAGTGGATATGTTGTGGTTTATAGCCCAATCTCTGTAACAGAAGATGCTCAAGACGGCTTTAACTACACAGATGGTCAAGTGGTGCTAGGAACCAACCGAGCAACGCTTGCCGTGACACCAAACAGCGCAACCTCAATAACGGTAAATGGTCTTAACTCCGGAACTTCGTATGAATTTCGAGTATATCCCTTTCGCTTTGATGGATCTAATGGGGAAACGCGCAACTACTACACTGCAGCCGTTATACCAAGCATTACCCAATCGACAAACGCGGGCGACACCTATGTTTTTGAAGTTAATGGAGGAGATTGGACAACAGCAGCAAACTGGAATCCCGATGGGCTTCCCGGTGCAGGGGATATTGTTCAAATTCCGGGTGGTTTTACGGTGATAAATCTCCCTGCTTCTATCTCAATTGGGCGATTAGAAGTTTCGAGTGCGGGAACTGCAATTTTAAATAGTGGTGCAGGTAGTACCACGATTACACTCACCGGTAGTGGAACCGCGACGCCGAATGCCCTTTCAATTATTGCAGGGAGAACCTTAAGTCTGGCGTCTTCTGAAGATTTGACCATTGTTCTTAGTGCCGGTGCTACGGGTTTAATTGCAGGGACATTTTCAAATCCCACAACTCCATCAAATGTGAACCGCTTGATCGTTACTGATTCTGCAGGGCTGATTGTGACTGGAACTGTCAACAACAACTTTAATAACAATGGTTTGTTTATCGGTTCTGCTTTGAATAGTGTCGTGTTTCAGAATAATTCGATTTATTCAGCCAATAACGCCAATAGCATTCGTGTTTTTGGGGCAGCAGCTCCGAATTCAATTCCAATTTTT
Organism: Chloroherpetonaceae bacterium; assembly: GCA_033763895.1. Taxonomy (NCBI): domain Bacteria; kingdom Pseudomonadati; phylum Chlorobiota; class Chlorobiia; order Chlorobiales; family Chloroherpetonaceae; species Chloroherpetonaceae bacterium. Next base: position 221,405 of record JANRJQ010000010.1, read on the forward strand.
AATACTGGTTCGATTTACCGTATTACAGCAAATGCACGCATTGATACTGTTATTCAAAATCGGCGTTTAAGACGAGTGGAATTAACATCGGCAACGTTTAATCAAACTTCAACTTCTAGTGGTTTTTTTGAATGTGATTCTCTTGCGATAACTGCAATAACAACTCAAACTCCTGCGTTTAATTTCACAGGGGGGTTACGAATCAATAATGAATTAAGTTATACATCCTCAACTGGTTCTATAAACTTTAATGATGGCACGATAAATGTTGGAGCAGGTTCACCGTTCAAGATTCGTAGCACAGCAGGAAATCTTAATTTTGGTGGAACAAGTAATTTTGTGGTCAACAATACAGGAGGAATACAACTCTTGAATAATGCTTCGCCATCCTTTAATTCTACCTTGACACTTACCAACGGCAATATTATTTCCTCTTTAACAGCGATTCCAACCATAGGCAGTTCTGCAACTGTAAATGGTGGTTCTGCAGTAAGTTATATTGAAGGTCCGCTTCGAAGGGTATTAGCAACCACGACACCCACGGTATTTCCAATAGGAAAAGGTGGGGTTTACAACCCACTTACTGTTGTGCCTCAAAATGCTACATCGGTAACTTATACTGCTGAGTACTTCAACGCACCGTTTTCGGATGTGACAAGTGTGACCGCACCGCTCAATAATGTCAGTATCCTTAATTATTACAACTTGACTCGTGCTGTAAGTTTAATCGATGCCCAAGTTGTTCTCTCTTGGGATGGAACAAGCGGCGTATCCGATTTGGTGGACTTACGCGTAGCACGATGGAATGGTTCGTCTTGGGTTGATGCAGGCGTGGCGTCAACAACAGGGAATGCTTCTGCAGGAACGATTCGCTCCGGGGTAATTTCTATTTTCCCATCGAATATTACACTTGGTTCAACTTCTACCGATAACCCATTGCCGGTTGAATTGGCCACTTTTACGCATAAAGTGACCCGTGGCGGTGTTGAGCTCAAATGGGAGACGATTTCAGAAGCGAATAATGCCGGATTTACCATTCAACGCCGAGGTGTTGGGGTTGAAGAGTGGTCATCTTTAGGATTTGTAAGAGGAAATGGAACAACCTCTGAACGAAAGAGTTACACCTTTACCGACAAAGAAGCGAAAGGAAAATACGAATACCGTTTAGCGCAAGTGGATTTTGATGGAACCCTTAATTTTTCTTCGGTGATAGAAGTGAATGCCACCTTGCCGAGAGAATTTGCATTAGGTCAAAATTATCCGAATCCATTTAATCCATCCACGACCATTCGTTATGATGTGGCTGAATTTTCGGATATTTCACTACGCGTTTACGATATTCTTGGTAGAGAGGTAGCGACCTTAATTAATCAAGCTCAAGATGCCGGGACATATCAAGTTCCATTTCAAGCTGGGAATTTGGGTTTAAGCAGCGGAGTCTATTTTTATAGAATTACGGCGAAATCATCAAGTTCAACATTTGTTCAAACCAAGAAGATGATGCTTTTGAAGTAAAATGAAATTTGAAAAAAATGTGAAAAGGGGCACTCGCCCCTTTTTGATTTTCAAACCTTTAGAAAGACTGTTGAGTTATCTAAAAACAATTTAAAGAGAATATGCCCAAATATCGCGCATCGATTGATATTCAATCAACACCAGAAAAAGTATTTCATTTTCATGATGATACTTCAAATTTACTTCGAATAACGCCTCCAGACACAAGAGTTGAGTTGGTTTCAGCAACTCCGGCCGGAAAAGGTCAACGCGTCAAGCTTTCGGTAACTCAATTTGGATTTTTGAAGAACACGTGGGAGGTTGAGATTACAACTTATGAACCGCCGAGGAAGATGATTGATGAGCAACTTCACGGTCCATTTCACAAATGGGTACAAACAAGAACGGTTATGGATTTGGGGAATGGGTTAACCCGTTTAACAGATGAGGTTGAATATGAATTACCGATGCATGCAATTGGAGATTTTTTTGCAGGTCGTTTTGTTGCCGCTGAAATTTCAAAAATGTTTGAATATCGGCAGCGTAAAACAAAAGAAATTTTAGAAAATTAATTGGGGGATAAAAGGTTCCCAGTAAAACCTTTTTTCTTTGAACTCCACTTAGCTTCGCGTATCTTAGAAACAGAAAAATGAATGTTTTGAATCTATATACCGGAGGTAACTATGAGTGCTCTCAATATGGCAGAGTCGGTTTCTGTCACACCCCAAATTGATCCTTCCATTTTAAGCGGGGTTTCCCAAAAAAATAATTTTAAGAAAAAGAAGTGGCTTTTGGTTCAGCCCAAAAGTAAAACGAACCTTATGGTTGATTCGGGAAAGGTAAGTATCCCGCTCAATTTGATGATGGTTGGCACGCTTGTCAAACAAGATTTCGACGTTGATTTTATCGATGAACGAACGGGAGACAAGGTTCCAGAAGATCTTTCTGGATATGATGTTGTGGCGATTACCGCAAGAACACTTAATGTGAGTAATGCTTACGATATCGCTGATAAGGCGAAGTCTCAAGGCAAACGGGTCATTATGGGAGGTACTCACCCAACTATGATGTTTCAAGAGGCGAAAGATCATTGCGATTCTGTGGTGTTCGGCGAAATTGAATCCGTTTGGGATGAGCTTAAAAGCGATGTTGAAAATGATGCGATGAAGCCACAATACAAGGCTGGGGCATTCAAATCGATGACCGAAATGGGGATGCCCGATTTTAACATTGTTTTAAACTCCAAGCATGCAAAAAATTACAGTTTCAGAATACCATTACTTGCAACAAAAGGATGCCCTGTCGGATGTAATTTTTGCACAACACCAACGATTTACGGAAAGTCTTTTCGAACACGAGATTCTCAACGAGTTGTTGATGAAATAAACTTCCATCAATCCCGATTAGGAAAAAAAGATATTCATATCTCATTTATGGATGACAACATCAGTTTTAAGCCTGCATTTATGGATGAGCTGATGAATTCGATAGCGCCAACGGGAGCAAAGTGGAATGCAAATATTTCAATGAATTTTTTGGAAAGCCCATCGGTGCCAAAAGCCGCGAAAGAAGCGGGATGTGAGTTGTTAAACATCGGGTTTGAATCAGTAACTCCTGAAACGATCAAGTATGTTCATAAAGGCTCGAATCGGGTTGGGCGATATGATGAAGTGGTTGACAATGTTCACAAAAATGGAATTGGGATTCAAGGGTATTTTATATTTGGCTTCGATACAGATACAAAAAATAGTTTTCAAGGGACTTACGATTTCATCATGCGAAATCGTATTGAGTTTCCTGTTTTCACGATCGCCACGCCATTTCCGGGAACGCCTTGGTTTGATGAAATAAAACCGCGGATTCGTCATTTTGATTGGGACAAATACGATACTTTTCATTATATGTATAAACCTGAAAAACTCGGTGAAATGGAATTTCTTGAAAATTTTATCAAGGTCCAGCGTGAAGTTTATTCTTGGAAATCAATTTGGTATCGGATGCAAGGGAAGCCTATGAATTGGCTTTGGGCTGTAAATATTGCGATGCACTATTTTACAAGAAGGCTTAAGCCTGAAATGCTGATGTAATTTTATCCCTTACTTTGAAGCATCTGCAAAGCGGCGTGTTCACCCGAAACCCAACCGGTTGAATATGCCGCTTGCAAATTAAAACCTCCAACTTCTCCAGCCACATCAAGGACTTCTCCGGCAAAATATAAATTTTGAATAAGCCTAGATTGCATTGTTTTAGGATTTACATCTTTGAGCGAGACGCCACCCGCAGAAACCTCACCCTTTTCAATTGGAACCTCAAGAACACGACCTAATTTGAAAGATTTAAGTATTGAGGCAATACTTTTTCGTTTTTCTTTTTGAAGTGAATTCCATTTTTGATCAAGTTGGTTTTCAGATTGAAGAAAAAAATCTTCAACCAATGCGTTTGGAATAAGCGTACCAATTAACGTTTTTACGAGTTGCGTGCTATTTCGCTGGCCGTATTCAATTAATGAAAGTTGTAGATCTTGTTCATTTTTTTCGGGTAAGAAATCCACACACATTTCAATTGGAAAAGGGTTAGAATTTTTTTCAGTATGGTTGGCTGTAATATTTTCGGCAACATGTCGAGAAATCGAAAGACATGCTGGTCCAGAAATTCCTATATGTGTGATAAGGACATCGCCACGTATCTTTGGAATTTCATTAGAAGAGTTCCTTGCAAATAGAGTTACATCGCGCAAAGAAACGCCAACCCAATCCTTTTTTGGTTTTTCATGAAAGTAGATGGGTGCAAGAGCGGCAAGGGGGTTTTCGATTTTATGCCCCATTTTTTTGGCGAATTTGATTCCATCGCCGGTGGTTCCCGTTTTTGAGTATGAAACCCCACCTGTTGAAATGATAACTGAGTCGGAGAAAACCTCTTTGACAAACGCTTTGATTTCAACGATCAATGAAAACCCCTGCTCTTTTGGTTTTAAATCTAATACCCGTGAAAAAGTCAGTACCTCAATCTCATTTTCTTGAAGCAAGGTCTCAAAAACTTCTAAAACATCTTCGGCCCGACCCGAAACGGGAAATACTCGACCGTTATCGCGTGTATAGGTTTCTACATGTCGTTCATGAAGCCAATTCAAGACTTGTGTATTGGACAAATGGAAAAATGAAGGTTTAAGAAAATTCTTTTCATTACTTAACTGAAACCCTTCTCGAAGAACAGCCATCATGTCGCCTTCGTGGGTAATGTTGCATTTGCCCCCTCCAGAAATCCTAATCTTTATCCCTAATCGAGGATTTCGTTCGTAAATCGTTATACGAAGATTTGAGTTTGGAAATTTTTCTTTTTGGATTTGGCGAGCTCGAATTGCAGCGCACATTCCGGCGGCCCCGCCACCGATTATCGAAAGAGTTGGCATTTCGAGGTTAAAAATTTGGAAGGTAATTGCCGTCGGGGTAAAACTCTTTAATAACTTTTAATGCTTCTTCAGGCGAATCCACAACGGAGACAAAGTCAAAATCATTAACACCCACATAACTCTTTTCTTCGATGAGAACCTTCTTAATCCAATGGATTAAGCCGCTCCAAAAGGTTTTTCCTACAAGAATAACAGGAAACATTGTAATCTTTTGGGTTTGAATTAAAGTTAAGGCCTCTGTTAGCTCATCAAGAGTACCGTATCCACCCGGCATTACAATTAAGGCTTGGGAATACTTCATAAACATTGCTTTCCGTGCGAAGAAGTATTTGAAAGTGATGGATTTATCAGGATCAACATAAGGGTTTGATTTTTGTTCAAAAGGGAGCTTGATATTCAGCCCAACTGAAGCCCCATTGGATTCATGTGCCCCACGATTGCCGGCCTCCATTATTCCCGGCCCACCACCCGTGATAACAGCAAATCCTTCTTTCACAAGAAGTTTAGCTAAGTGAACGGTGAGTTTATAAAAAGGATCTGTCTCTTTAATTCTTGCTGAGCCAAAAATTGTGACGGCTGGGCCAACTTCTGAAAGCTTATCAAACCCTGTTACAAATTCAGACATAATTCGAAACGTGCGCCAACCATCATGACTCATCTCTCCCCATTCCTTTAAGGCAGAAGGAGAAAGATGAATTTTATTTTGAGTTTTATTTAAGGGTGAGACTGATAACCCGGAAGCATTTGTTCGGCGAACAACCTTAGATCCAACGCGTGAAAACTTCACATCTAAATTTTTTTTTCCTTTAGAAGGGGTTGCTTTTTTTGAAGAAGCTTTTAATGATGAAGGTTTCTTATTTGATTTTTCTTGTGGCATAATTAGTCAAAACGAATAAGATGTTTTCTAACCATATTCAGTGCAGTGTTAGAAAAAAGTTCTTTATTTCGGATTCGATCCGTAGAGAAAGTAAATTTTTGAGCATAGCACTCGTCTCCTAATTTGTTAGATGTTGCAAGTCCAATCCAAACTGTGCCAACGGGCTTTTGTTCGTTTCCTCCTCCGGGACCGGCGATTCCTGTAATGCTGACCGCAAGATCAACATCAGCACGCTCGAGGCAACCCTTTGCCATTTCTTTCGCAACTTCTTCGCTGACCGCGCCAAATTGATCGAGTGTTTCTTGCCTTACTCCCAGTGCCTGTTTTTTTGAGAAGTTATTGTAAACGATATATGACTCCACAAAATACCGTGATGCCCCACCAATATTGGTGATTTTATGAGAGAGCAAACCTCCGGTGCAGCTTTCAGCTGCTGCAAATCGAATATTTTTTTCAACCAATAAATTGCATACGATTTCCTCCAAGGTTCTATCGTCACTTGAAACCAAGAAAGAGCTTATTCTTTGCGTAATGTGAGAGACAATTCGACTGTTCTCATTTTCAACTTCAATAAGATCTTTTCCTTTTGAACTAATTCTCAATTTTACTCCTGCAAGTTGAGGCAAGTAGGCAAGGGTTGAAATCTTTCCAAGAAAAAGGGATTCATCACCAATCATTTCAGCAAGAGGGGATTCTCCAATGCCGGAAGTAAGCAGGGTTGTATGTTTAATAAACGTATCCGAGCGTTCTTTAAGATATGGAATCAGAGATGAAACGGTCATTGTTTCCATTTCAGCAGGAACCCCCGGCATAATGACAATGTAGCGGTTTGGAAAAGCTTTGAGGTTTGAAAGTAACATTCCGGGAGCAGTTCCACGTGAGTTTTGAAATACGAGACTTCCTTCAATGACCTCGCCTTGAGAGCGGTTCATTTCAGGCATTGCAATGCCTCGATGTTTAAAAATTCGTTTACAATTTTCAAAAGCCTCTTCATTGAATTCAATGCCTAAATCGAGAAAATCAGCAACAGCCTTTTTCGTGATGTCATCATGTGTTGGTCCTAACCCACCAGTAATAATGACTACATCTGCTCTTGAAAGTGCATCTGCTAATGCTGAATGTATATCCTGAAATGAATCTCCGATTGTAATAATTCTGCGGGTGTCGATTCCGATCCGACCTAATTCTTTAGCAATAAATGAAGCGTTGGTATTAACAACTTGACCAATAAGTAACTCATCACCTATTGTTACAATTTCTGCAATCATATACTTGAATTACCGTTCAAAATGAAGATAGTTCTCAGGGTTTTGAGGAACACCATCTTTCCAAATTTCTAGATGCAAATGCGCCCCGTAACTTTCTAAGCCGGTGTTACCTGCTAATGCAATTGTTTGACCTTTTTTTACTTGCTCTCCTTCACGAACAAGAATTCTATTGCAATGTTTATAGAAACTCACGATAAAGTCGTGTTGGACTATGATTGTGTAGCCAAAATCACTAATCCAATCCGAAAAAAGTACTACCCCATCTGCAATGACAGAAATCGGCTCGTTGGAGGAAGTGGAAATATCAATTCCGTAATGACTTGTCAAAGGAGAGAATTTCTGAGATAATCTCCCGCGAACAATGGGAATGGAAAGAAGGCTTGAACCATCAATCGGCTTTCGCTCAATATCGGCGAGGCGAGTAAGTTTAACATTCATTGCCGATTCATTGTTTCCGCGAGGCTTCCCATCCTGAACCGGAGTTCCTAAAGAACCGGTTCCAAAAAGTGAAAGGACGCGTTGATTATAATTTTCAATTGTGGCCATTTTACGATTAAGACTATCTATTCGTAATTGTTGACTCATAATGACTTTAGTCTTTTCATCGGAAAAACTGTAACCCGGCAAAAGTGTCCGAAGCGGGGTATAGACGATAAACAAGCAAGTCGAAAGAATGATCAGTAAAGTATAAAGAACCGTAAAAGTCCAAAATTTCTTTAGGGTAATGTTTGAAAAAGTCTTTACGCTTCCACCAATATCAGGTGTAATTGATACTGAATACACGATTGGCTTTTTCTTTTTTTTCATACTTGTTTAATGATGAAGTTCAATGGTTCAACAACAAGTAATTTTTTGAAAGCAAGTTGTGATTCGAAGATAGAGGACATGAATGATAAAGGATAGAAAAGGGGGAATGAAAATTAGGATATGCCAAAGGTTTGCTTGAAGTTTTCAAAATTATTGATAATAATTTTATTCATGTCACGCTCAATGTAACCTTCACGTTCAAACATAGAGAGAACTCTAGAAATCGTTTCACGGGAAGTTGAGGCGTAATTTGCAATTTCTTGCTGGCTGGCAAAATTTTCAATTTCAACTCTTCCTCGCTTTACCCGTCCGACATCATTGGCGAGGCGAATAATCACAGAAGCGACTTTCCCAACGGCATCTGCAAGAGAGATGGTTTTGATTTGATGATCGGTTTTCCTTAATCGAATGACCAACTCCCTCATTAAAGCAAGCGAAAGATTGGGATGCTTTTTTAACAAATCGAGAAAAACATTATCTGAAATTTTTAACAAACTGACCTTTGATAGTGCTGTTGCATCAGCGGAGCGAACAGCGCCATCAATTACAGACATTTCGCCAAAAAAATCATGTTCAGTGAGAATAGCAAGAATCACCTCTTTGGATTCTTCATTGGTACGGGAGATTTTAACCATCCCTTCTAAAATCACATAAACAGTATTTCCTTGTTCACTTTCAAAAATAATAACCTCATCTTTTCTGAAAGAAACCATTTGGCTACGGTCGATTACTTCACCTATTTCCTTTTCGGAAAGGGTTTCAAAAATTGTAACCTCGCTTAAATGTTGGATTAACTCTTTCTTGTCCATCATTTGGGATGGTATTTGCTTTAATAAAATTATAGAAAAACGCGCCTTAGCAGCAGGCATTGTGCGAGTTACATAATAACTTCAATATAGATAGTCAGATTGTTTTTTTCTAATATCATCTTTGCGTATCGCTTTTAATACAACTTCGCGAAAAAAGGTGTAAAGTATATTACATTCAATTTTTCGTTACTGATTACCTCGATTCTTTTCGTCTAAAATGAAATCAAAAGATGCATTTATTTTTAAGCCATTAATTGAAGAATTGATGGCAGATACAGAAACACCGGTTTCTGTTTATTTAAAGTTGAAATCTAAATATTCCTGTCTCCTTGAATCAGTTGAGGGAGAGGAGCGAATCGCACGGTTTTCATATATCGGGATCAATCCGTTTATGAAGTTTGAAGCAACGATTTCCGGTGCGATTTCTGTTAAGATTTTTGACGAACGCTTCGATAAAATTGCCGAAGAAATAAGGGGGATTCAGGACGTCCGAGAGGCCTTAAAAGTTGCCCTTGATCTTGTTCGAAACGAAATGCAAATTAGTTCGAAAATGCTAACCTCTGGAGCCTTCGGGTTTTTTACCTATGATGCAGCACATTTGACTGAGCGGTTTAAAATTCCAGAAAACCCTCATCCGGTTGAGCTTCCAGACATCGCGCTTTTTTTTTACGACACTTTAGTTGTTTTTGACAATGTCCGACGAAAGTTGTTTATCATTTCCAATTATCTCAAAGGAACAGGAAATGATGAAAGAGAAAAAAGGAATGCCGAAAGAAAAATTAGCGAGGTGAAGAAACTGATTTATGCCCCGCTTTCAACAAAAGAAATTCAATTGAAAAGCGAAAAGTCGGAGCTTCTTACATCAAATGTTACAAAGAAGCAATACCTTGATAAGGTAAACATTGCCAAGGAATACATTTTAGCCGGAGATATTTTTCAAGTTCAACTTTCTCAACGGCTTTCACGAACCTTAAATGCTCGCCCATTTGATGTTTATCGCTCCCTGAGAACCATAAATCCTTCTCCATATCTTTATTTCTTTGAAATGGGAAAAGTACAGATTATCGGATCATCTCCCGAACTTTTGGTCAGTGTAGAACGCGACGAAAGTGGTGAAAGAATTGTCCAAACTCGGCCGATTGCAGGAACAAGAAAACGTGGAAAGACTTTGGAGGAAGATAAAGCACTTGCCGAAGAACTCTTGCACGATGAAAAGGAATTGGCGGAGCATTTAATGCTGATAGACTTAAGCAGAAATGATGTTGGAAAGATATCGAAAACCGGGAGTGTTGATACCAATGAAATTATGATCATTGAGAGATATTCACATGTGATGCATATTGTGAGCAATGTCAAAGGAATTTTAAAAGAAGAATTGCATCCTCTTGATGCATTTTGGTCATGTTTCCCTGCTGGAACTCTAACGGGAGCACCGAAAATCAGATCAATGGAAATAATTTCTGAATTGGAAGATGAATGTCGTGGTCTTTACGGTGGAGCGGTTGGATATTTTGATTTCAATGGAAACCTTAAAACAGCCATTGCCATTCGAACTATGCTGACAAAAACCGGTAAAATTTATTTTCAAGCGGCAGGCGGAATTGTTGCAGATTCAGTTCCAATCAATGAATTTGAAGAAACTTTAAGCAAGATGAAGGCCGGTATTCGATCGGTTGAAAATCTTATACCTGAAAATCAAAAGCACGAGAAATAAAAAAGGTCGTGGAGAAATTAATCGAGATTGAATTAGAAATTTCCATCAGCTACTTGAAAGCAGGTAAGACCGATCTCTCGCCACATCTCTACAACTTGATTTCGATCATCGAGAACAAAAAACACGTCGAATTGTTGCGAAATAAAACTCAAATATATTTCCCTTTTTATGATACTGTCTTTGCGTAGATCTGAATTTGGCCTAAGCCAAAGTTTATCAAAATGGATCTGATGTTTGTTAAGCCAAGCCTCTGAAATAGAACGAAACTTTTCCTCTCTGCCCGATACAATTAAGATTGAGAATTCCGTTTTCAACCTTTCAATTAAGAAGGCAACCGGAGGGTTAGGCTTGTCATCCAAGCATTTGCCAGTCTCGTATGGATTTCGATGGTGGTGAAGAGCTAAGGTTCCATCTAGATCACAAATAATCGCTTTAGTGAACATTAGATTAACTGGCAAATTTCTCCCGTAGTTTTGCATAACCCGGTTTAATAACATTATAAATCATATCGACTCGTTCTGAATAGGGAATAAATGCACTTTTCATTGAATTGATGGAAAGTCGCTCTAAATCTTCAAATGAAAGCCCAAAAAACTGGTGAGCGATTCGGTATTCTTCGGAGAGGGTTGTGTTACTCATTAATCGATTGTCGGTATTAATGGTCACACGAAATTTATTTTTGAAAAAAATGCCAAACGGATGCTCTGCAAATGACTTTGCCGCTCCGGTATGAATATTAGAAGAAAGGCAAATTTCAAGTGGAATTCGCTTATCAAGAACGTATTGAGAAAGCGAACCGAATTTTATCACCTCTCCATTGAGCACGGCCATATCGTCAATCAGTCGCGTAGCATGTCCAATTCGATGCGCACCGCACCACTGGATGGCTTGCCAAATGGATTCTTTTCCAAATCCCTCACCCGCGTGAATGGTAATACTGAAGTTCGCTCGTTGACAAAAATGAAAAGCTTCAACATGTTTTTTTGGGGGATATCCGCCTTCTTCGCCTGCCAAGTCAAAGCCAATTACTCCGCGGTCTCGAAAATCAACGGCAAGCTGCGCCATATCCAAGGAATGCTGGCTTTCTAAATGCCGCATTGCACAAATGATAAGTCTTCCTTTTACACCAAAATCTCGCTCGCCCTTTTCTAATCCTTTAAGAACGGAACGTAGAATTTCCTCCCAATGCATTCCTTTTCCAGTATGAAAAACTGGCGCAAATCGAATCTCAACATAACATACTCCATCGTTTTTCATGTCTTCAAGCAGTTCATAGGCGACACGTTCAAGCGCTTCCGGGGTTTGCATCAATGCACAAGTATGGGCAAAACCCTCTAAATACTCCGGTAAACTGCCACGGCTTGCGCCTCGAAAAAACCATTCTGCGAGTGCTTCAGGGTCAGAGGAAGGCAGCTCAGTATATTTTTGATCTTTTGCCAGTTCAATAATTGTTTTAGGACGAAGCCCACCATCAAGATGTTCGTGAAGCAACACCTTTGGGGCAAGCCGAAGAATTTCATCAGATAATTTTTTCATTTTGTTTAGGTGTTTATGTTGGCTCAATTTGCTAAAATAAGTGTAAGTGTCGAAATGAAATTCATTTGAACGAAGCAAAATTCTTCTCGGTTAGGTATGGCTGAAGGAACTCAAGATTTCGGCACCTTCCTGTATCTTCACAAGATTTTTTTGCAGTAACAATAACTATTATGGTCGTTCATTTTTTAACGGGAAAATTAGTCACGATTGTTGGCTTTACAGCAGCAGCTATGTCGGCCTTTGCGTATTATCGATCGGCTCAATCAAATGCGTTCAGCCAACTTGAAAACGAATGGAAAAGATTGGCTCGATTAATGTACTGGGTGATGCTCGGGGCAATTGTCATTAATGGGATTCACCTGCTTACCCTGATTTGGACTCATCAATTCCAATACAATTATGTGAAACATTATTCCTCTACAGATTTAAACCCATTTTATTTACTCTCTACCTTTTATGCCGGTCAAGAGGGCAGTTTTATGTTGTGGATGTTTTATGGAAGTTTATTCGGTTATTTTCTGATAAGAACTGCAAAAGAATACGAAGCCCCTGTTATGGCGATTCTTATGCTCTCTCAAGCGTTCTTGTTATCGATGATTTTGGGGATTGAAGTTCCGGGTTTAGGTACTTTAGGAAGCGATCCTTTTGCCCTTGTTCAAGGTCCTATACCAACTGAAGGTGATGGCTTAAACCCACTCCTTCAAAACCCTTGGATGGTGATTCACCCACCAACGTTGTTTGTCGGTTTTTCGTCACTCATTGTTCCGTATGCATTTGCAATTGCAGCCGTTTGGAAAAATAAATACAACGATTGGATTCGACCGGCAATGCCGTGGGTTCTCTTAAGTGCGGCTGTTTTAGGAACAGGAATTATGATGGGCGGCTATTGGGCCTATAAGGTATTAGGTTGGGGTGGTTATTGGGGATGGGATCCGGTTGAAAACTCCTCGCTTGTGCCTTGGCTCTTGACGGTTTCTTTAATTCACACAATGATTGTTCAAAAAAAGAATGGGGGATTAAAGAAAACAAATATCCTTTTTGCCATCCTTGCTTTCACAGCAGTTTTATATAGTGCCTTTTTAACACGAAGCGGCGTCCTAGCTGATTTCTCTGTTCATTCTTTCACCGATTTAGGGCTTTACAATCAACTTCTTGCCTTTTTTGTACTTTTTTTGCTGATTGGGGTTGGTCTTTTGCTTTATCGCTTGAAAGCGATTCCCTCAACAGCCTCAAGCGATTCAATCTATTCAAGAGAGTTTTTTTTGCATTGCGGTTCTGTTGTGCTTTTTTTGATTGCAATTGTGGTTGCTTCAGGAACCAGTGCCCCAATTATCAACCGATTTTTTACTGATAAACCAGATCCGGTTTTGCCCGAGTTTTATAATCGCGTAACCCTTCCGTTGGCCGTTTTAATTGGCCTACTTTCAGCTATTGGACAGCTTATTTGGTGGAAAAAAATCGACAAAGAGAATCTTATTAAATCGATCTCTACACCGATTTCACTTGCTATGATTTTTACTTCTCTTTTGGTGGTGATGGGTATGCGTGATGCGGGAATGATTCTTTTAGCCCTTGCCGCTTCATTTTCATTATTTGCCAATGCTCAAGTGTTTTGGAAGGTGGCACAAGGCAATGTTCGCTTTGCCGGTGGAAGCATTACGCATGTCGGGCTTGGCTTAATGTTGCTCGGTATTATTGGCTCTGCAAAGTATGGAGAAAATAAACATTTAGAACTTCCTAAAGGGGAAACAGTCACGGCATTTGGCAAAAAGCTGACATACACAGGAATGGAATTGATTGAAGGTGCAAAAAGCGGATTTCGAATTGAAGTTGAAACGACTCCCGAGGATGTTTATTTGGCAATGCCTGTAATGTATGAAACGCAGCGAATGACCGTTCAAAACCCCGACGTGCTTCATTTTGCAACGCAAGATTTTTATATCTCTCCGGTCAATTTGATGACTAAAAAAAGTGAAAACGAATTAATCTTAAAAAAGGGGGAAAGTCAAACGATTAAGGGCGTTACCGTTCAATTTACAGGATTCAACTTTACCAGAAGTTCTTTAAATCCACAAGGCGGTGCCGCGCCGGTTCGTGTCGTTTCAACGCTATCAGTGACCTATAATGGCATATTAGAAACAATTGAACCTGTTTATGTGATTGCTCCCGGCAGCGATCCTGTAATTCAAACGGCAGCATTGAAATCTGCACCGGATATTTCACTTGCCGTAACCAATATTGATGCGTCAAATGGGCGTGTGGCTGTGGATATAATTGGGTTGCCAAATCAAAGCAATCAACCTTCTGAAACTCTTTTGATTGAAGCTTCTACAAAACCCTATATCAATGTTCTTTGGATGGGCACCTACTTGGTATTTTTAGGATTTGGTTTTTCGATTTATCGCCGTTGGAAGGAGCGTGTTTTTTTATCAAAGGGCGTTACTAAAAATGAAGTGTCGAAAGTTGATAAAACTGAAATAAACGAGATGGTGTAGGAGTTTAAGCAAGTAGGTGAGTTTAAGGTGTTAAGCGTCATTAAAGCCCATCATTGATGGGCTTTTTTTAGTCGTGAAGTCGATGAAAAGATTGGGATATAGAAAAATCGGGGTGAACGGTCAGAGAGTTAATTGATGAAGCACTTCGTTTAACACTGCCACTATTCAAAAAAAGGATATCTTCCACCAAATATTTTTCTTGACGATGATAATGACCGTGTAGGGCAATTTTTACCCCAATTTTCTTCAAAGTTTCTAAAAAGGCTTCCTTTTCGATAAGCTCCATCGACCAAATGAATGCTTTATCTGTGGGCGACTTTGGTTCAAACAAAAAATATGCGTGATGAAATAAAGCAATCGGGAATGTATCGGAAAGTGATTTTAAGATATCGGGGTGGCGAATTCCAAACCGCTCGGAAGCGTGAACATAACCTCTTGCCCCTGTGGGATTAATGTTCAACGACCATTCGAGCACACTATTAAATGAAATCAAAGAAACCTTAAGTTCACCGTTGGTCAGAATTTTTACGAAGGGGAAATATTCTTTGATTTCAGTGTCGTCTGTGATGGTTTCGCGGAAAATGTCGCAAAACTCATGCAGTTTTTTTGCGTATCCCAAGCCCTTGGATTCCATTGCGCGAGTGGCAGTGGTCTTAAGTGTTGCAGCAAATCCCTCAGGGATCACTTCATACTTTCCAAAAATGTCATGATTGCCGGGGATTAAGGTCACCTTTTCCCAATTTAATATTCCAAGACGAAGGAAAACCTCGCGAAGCCGATACAAGTCATCATAGTTGGCGACATCCACGACATCGCCTGTAATGGCGATATGATCGTGCCCGGTTTCTAAAATCTTTTCAAGAAGAAATTCGATTTCATCGATACAATTCGGCCGCTTTTCAGTATCGAGATGAAGATCAGAGATGTGAGCAATCTTAATCATAAGGGCAATTCCTTCTTAAGTCAAAAAACCTTGATGCCTAAGCCTGTTCGTCGGTTTGGGGTTCTTTGAGATGCAATTTTTCTAATATGATATCATAAACTTCTTTAAGGATTGCTATAATCCAAATAAAAATACCGACAACAAGCAGCGTAACTGCAAATGTGACAAGGGTAAGAAAGATGTATCCCGCAATAACTTCCATACAACAAACGGATAAATTAGAAACAACATGTTAAAATTACACTCTTTTCCGGTAGAAACGAAAAAGAGGTTTCGAAAAATCGGATTAAACGACAGCATAAAATGCCTAAATTTGCAAACTGCAATATCGAAGGATTTTTTGCAGAGAAAGAGTAAATGCGAATAACCGGCGAGTTTCATCGCTGATTCAACAACCAAAATCGAGGTAACTCGGCAAACCGTAATGGGAAAGGAGTAATTATGCCACCATTGGCAAAAACAGCGAAGAAAGAGGTTCATCCGGAAAAAAACGGATTTACACAAAACGATGTCACAACGCTTAAAGAATCTTTTTTCCGTCATCTTGAATTCACACTCGCGAAAGATAAATATTCTGCCTCTGCCCGCGATAAATATCTCTCCCTTTCACATTCCATTTGCGACCGATTAATTGAGCGATGGTTATATACCCAACAAACCTATTACAATCATGATGCCAAAAGACTTTATTATTTATCGATGGAATTTTTGATTGGCAGAAGTTTAAGTAATTCAATTGTGAATCTCGGGATGGAAAAAGAGGTTCGAGAGTGCCTCTCAGAACTTGGGTATTCCCTCGAAGACTTGGAAGAATTGGAATCTGATGCTGGTTTAGGAAATGGAGGTCTTGGGCGTTTAGCAGCATGCTTTTTGGATTCAATGGCCACAATGGAGCTTCCGGGATATGGATACGGAATTAGATATGAATTTGGAATTTTTTCTCAAAAGGTTGTCAATGGGTTTCAAATGGAACGACCTGACAATTGGCTCCGCTACGGATGCCCTTGGGAGTTTGAGCGACCGGAGTCGATTCATGTAGTAAAATTTTACGGGAAAGTTCATCAATTTACCGACCACCTCGGAATTTTAAGAACCCTTTGGGAAGAAACACAAGATGTGGTGGCAATGGCTTATGACTATCCTATTCCGGGGTATAAAAATAATACGGTGAATAACCTTCGGTTATGGGCAGCAAAAGCAACACGAGAGTTTCAATTTGAATATTTCAATAGTGGCGACTATGCAAAGTCAGTCGAGGAAAAAGCCCAAACAGAAACCATTTCAAAGGTGCTTTATCCAAATGATAACAATGCTTTTGGAAAAGAATTAAGACTGAAACAAGAGTACTTCTTTGCCTCGGCATCTTTACAAGACATTATTCGCCGCTATAAAAAAGAAAGAAAAACCTTTGACGATTTCCCCAATAAAGTTGCCATTCAGTTAAATGACACGCACCCTGCTATTGCCGTAGCGGAACTCATGCACATTTTAATCGATCAGGAGCATTTGGCGTGGGACAAGGCGTGGAGCATAACTCAAAGAACATTTGCCTATACCAATCATACGGTGATGCCGGAGGCTTTGGAAAAATGGTCGGTACAATTATTTGGAAAAGTATTACCTCGCCACCTACAAATTATTTTTGAAATCAATCATCGCTTTTTGGGAGAAGTGCGCGGGAGGTTCCCCGGAGATGAAGCCCGAGTGGCGAGAATGTCTTTAATTGAAGAGGGCGGTGAAAAATTGATTCGAATGGCAAACCTTGCCATTATCGGAAGTCATTCGGTGAATGGGGTTGCTGCAATCCACTCGGATATCATTAAAGAAACGCTTTTCAAAGATTTCTATGAAATGTTTCCGTCGCGGTTTAATAACAAAACCAATGGAATTACACAGCGTCGTTGGCTAAAGCTTTGCAACCCGACGCTATCAAATCTGATTGATTCGAAAATTGGGGATGGATGGTGTAAGCATTTGGAAGAAATCAAAAAGCTTGAACCCTTTGCCAAAGACAAAGCATTTCAAAAAGAATGGCATGAAGCCAAACAGGTCAATAAAAGAAGATTGGCTGAGCACATCAAATCTCATTTGGATCTAAATGTGAATCTGGATTCAATGTTTGATATTCAAGTGAAAAGAATTCACGAATACAAACGCCAACTGCTCAACGCGTTGCATGCGATTCATCTTTATATGCAATTGAAAGAAAATCCAAAAGCGCCATTTACTCCAAGAACCATCATTTTTGGGGGTAAGGCAGCACCGGGTTACTATATGGCAAAGTTGATTATAAAACTGATTAATAGCATCGGTGATAAAGTCAATTTTGATGATGAAATCGGTGATCAATTAAAAGTAATTTTTCTGGAGAATTACTCAGTTTCACTTGCGGAAAAGATTATCCCAGCGGCTGATCTTTCGGAACAAGTTTCCACTGCTGGAACAGAGGCTTCAGGAACTGGAAATATGAAGTTTGCCTTGAATGGCGCACTCACGATTGGCACACTTGATGGGGCAAATGTAGAGATTAAAGAAGAAGTGGGAGATGAAAATATCTTCATTTTTGGGTTGACGGTTGATGAGGTGGATTCATTGAAAGCGCGCGGTTACAACCCTATGGATTATTATCAATCCAATCCGGATATCAAGAAAATTTTGGATTTGATTGCAAGCGGATTTTTCTCACCATCTCAGCCGGACTTATTTAAGCCTATCGTGGATTCTCTTATTTCAAATGATCGTTATTTGCTTTTGGCTGATTTTGCGTCGTATATCAATTGTCAAAAAGCGGCATCTGAAGCGTATCGAAATCAAGAGAAGTGGAATGAAATGTCGATTCTAAATGTCGCGAGGATTGCGAAGTTTTCAACCGACCGAACCATTTCTGAGTATGCTGATGAAATTTGGAGGCTAAAAGCAATACCGGTAAAAATTTGAAGGTAATTTTGCCGTAACCAAAAAGGGAGCACAAAATGCTCCTTTTTTGGTTAAGATTATTCGTTCAACTTCGAGGTGATTGGGTTTTTAAGACCCGTTGCACTGATTATCTCGGCATAAAGTGATCCAACAGGCACTTTCATTGAAATTTTGACCGGCACTTTATTTTCATCATCAGTTACCCAAACCAAAATTTTTCCTTCACTCTTAAATAAACCTTGGCCTTGAACAAGGGGCTCCAAAACAATTGTCCTTACGGTTCCAATTTCTGTTTCAAGTAAGTCTCGATTACGAACTTTAATGATTAAAGGAAATGATTTGTCACTACTAAAATTTTGAATTGTAATCACATCGTCGTTTTTATAAGAACGAAGATTTAAGGTTCGAACAAAGAAATAGGCAGAAATAACATCTTGCGTAAATGCTTCCATTGGAAAGTCTTTATTGTGATGATAAGAACGAGCAATGGCGGACTCGTGAAAAAATTCTACTTCATCGTCATGAGAAAATTTCCCTTCCCGTATTTGCTGACGGAAGTACATCGGATATTGCCCTTCTTTATGAATGATGCTTTCATATCGATCATTGACCGGAAAAAAGTTCTCAAAAAAAGGAACTGTTTTTGCGGTATAAACAATATGATAACAGTCTTGACCACGAATCACGGTGTCTTTTGGGACGGATATTTCAGTTGTGACGGCTGTGATGCCGGTGTACTTGATTCGAAACTCGAGTTTTTCTCCGGTATGATAAGCGGTGTTTCTAATTTGCCTTAGGGCTCGAGAGGTTATATTTCGATTCGCCGATAGGGTATCGATGCCTGAAGCAAGGGTTTGAGCCTCGCAGTTATTGAAAGAAAAAAAAGATGGAATAACCAAGAAGAATGCGACCGCTGTATGTAATGTAATATCGCGAGGTCCTTTCATATTCATCAAGTTAAGCAGTTGGATGGTATTGTTTGTTACAGCATCATAGAAATAACCTTTTTTCAAAAACAGCAATGTTTCGATTTAGGTAAAATTCTTGTGAGAATCAACACATTAATGAACTCATTCATACGAGTAGAATTTTTCTTTTGATTCAACAAAGGTTTGCGGTAAATTATTCTTAGAAAAAATGAACAAAAGCCAATATTAATAAATAATTCATATTAGCTTTTATACCCTATCAATGATTTCATCCGTTATGCGCGGATGACTTACCGAAAGTTTAAGGAGAATGACGAAAATGAATCGAAATACGGGCTTTATCAATCTCGCCCGCCTGACCCTCTTTCAAATTTCTTTGGGTATAATCTACTTTATTCTTACCGACACCCTGAATCGCGTGATGACCATAGAACTCTCAATTGCAGCTTGGATTGTGGGGAGTCTCATTGGGATTCGAGAAATTATGGCTCTGATTGGGATTAAAATTTGGGCCGGAAATCTCTCCGATAAAACACATTTTTTGGGTTATAAAAGAACGCCGTTTATTCTTGGCGGGTTACTGGCATCGGCGATTTCATTTTACTTCATTGCACCAACAGCCTTTGAAGTTCAGAGCAACTATATGCTTGGTATTCTAAAGTTATTGATTGCATTTACGATTTTCGGAATCGGTTATAATGCTTCATTGACAGCCTACTATGCGCTTATTGCAGATATCGCAGGAGAAAAAAATATTCCAAAGGTCGCAGCAATGAGTTGGACATTAATGGTTCTTGGGGGAATTGTTACTTCGGTCTTAATGTCGTCGTATTTGAAAGAATTTTCGGAAGAAAGGTTTGTTTCAGCGCTCCAAACCGCAAGTTTGATTTCAATCGCAATTGGCTTTGTAACGATCATTGGGGTGGAAGATCGAACGGATGAAAGCATAAAAAATATATCCAATGAAACACTCACTTTTCTCGCCTCTCTTAAGTTGATAAATGCCTCTCCCTTAACAAAAAAATTCGCTTTTTACATCTTCATTTCAATTTTTGCTGCATTTGGAACAGAACTTATTCTTGAGCCTTTCGGCGCCGATGTATTGGGTTTAAGTGTGAGCGAGACGACAAAATTCCGTCAGTACCTTGGGCTGCCTCAGCTCCTTTTTATGATTTTAACAGGATTTATTATTAATCGTTTTGGAATCAAAAAAGCGGTATTGGTAGGGAATGCTGTGGCGACGGTAGGATATACGCTTCTAATTTCTGCGGGTGTTTTTCAACTGCAAAAGTTATTGATACCGTCGTTAATACTTGTCGGTGTTGGATTGGGATTTTGCACGGTTGGGAATATAGTGATGATGATGATGATGAACGCCGGTAGAAGCGGATTGTATGTTGGCCTTTGGGGGACTGCACAAAGCCTTGCAATGTTTCTTTCCGGAACGGGAGTCGGTGCTATTCGAGATATAATGCTTCATTTTTTTGCAAACCCTATGATGGGTTATACAATCATTTTCCTACTCGTTATTGGAGCATTTACAATTTCAACCTCAATGCTCCCTTCTATTTCAAAAGAGAATTTTGAGGCAGAATCAAAAGTAAAATTAGAAGAAGTATTAGCAACAGCTGCCGATTAAAGTAATGAAAAAAAAAGTCCTCTTAGTTTTTACCCGTTCAGCGAGTGGTGTTGATGGGCCACGCTCAGTTACCAACGCCAAGAAAAACTTGTTTGGAAAGATTAAAGACAGCGTTTTCGAATCCGTTTTGAAACGGGGTCAATTTGCCGTTCCTCCAATGGCTCTCATGATGTTGAGTTCAGTTGATATCCCCGGAGTTGAAATAAAAATTTGTGATCTTCGTTTCGATGCCCTTCCGCTTGATGAAAATTGGGATATGGTCGGGTTTACAGTCCATACGGGGCTTGCTAAAACAGTCTTTGAAGTTTCTGAATTATTTCGAACGCGTGGCGCAAAAATTATTTATGGAGGTCCTCATGTAACCCTTTTTCCTGATTCCGTGAGAGAATATGCAGATTCAATTGTCTTGGGAGAAGCCGATGAATTATGGCCTCAAGTTTTGGATGATCTCAAAAATGATTCTCTGAAATCGAGATATGAATCGCAAACTTCACCAGATTTGGAGAAAATTGCTCCTGTTTCAAAACGAGCAATTCACATCTCAAATTATTTCACAACAAATTTGATTCAAACTTCACGAGGCTGCCCTTATCGATGCGATTTTTGCAATGTGTATGTTATGAACGGAAATCGAATGCGACATCGCCCCATCGATCATGTTGTTAAGGAGGTTGAAAATTTTCTCAAGGATGATCAACGGGTTTTCTTTTTTGTCAATGATACAATGAATGCAGACCCTAAGTATTCTCTTGCCCTTTTCAAACGATTAATTCCCTATAAAATCCAATGGGTTGGACAAGCCACAACAATGCTTGGGTCTCAAACAGAACTCCTTGAAGCTTTTTCACTTTCAGGTTGTAAGGGGTTACTCTTAGGTATTGAAGGTGTAACGGATAAGTCGAATCATGAGCACCGGAAGGTGCAGAATAAAGAGTCGCAACTACTTAAGAATATCCAAGCCATTCGAAAAGCTGGAATATGTGTTTATGGGAGTTTTATTTATGGTCTTGATGGTGATACGCTTGAAACACCAAAATTGCTCAAAGATTTTATCAAGGAGTCGGGAGTTGATGTTCCGGGGATTAATATTTTAAGACCAATTCCGGGAACGGCACTTTTTGACCGGTTAAAATCTGAAGGGCGATTGCTTTTTCCTTCAGATGATATCTACGCCTTTCGTTATAGTTGGGGTCAGGAGTTACTTTGCAAGCCAAAAAATATTGACCCTTCAGATTTTATTTTAAGCTATTGTGAACTGACTAAAGATATTTTTTCGCTGAAAGGTGCCCTTCAAAGAACGATTGATGCGCCTTCAATTAAACAAGCGATTTTGGCATTCAATTTAGCGTACATTCACATGTACGGGCTTTCAAGACGTGATTTAACTCACCAACTTCAAGGGTGGGTTGGGAGTAGTAATACGGAAAATAATTATATTGAAAATTCCGTTTTACTTGAAAGTAAGTAAGTGTCTGAATTCCCATTTGAATGAATCAAAAACAACAATCCAAGTTGATTTCCCAATACTTCGATTAAGTTTTTAAAGAGAATACTCCAATATGGCAAATTTCTATTTTCAACCGAATCTTTCCACGTCTCCCTCCTCTCAATATAAGGGGTTCTTGAATGACCGTCAATACGGGATGAACCTCTTAAACTCGTTGAGCGTAGTTGCTCAAGTTTATGATGGTGATATTCGTGCTATTAATGAAACTGCAAAAACGAAAGGGTCAAATGACCCTAAAGGGAAACGTGCGCGTGAAATGTATCAAGCCGCTCAAATTGTGGCTGGATCGCTAATTGATGGATTGAAAGCCAATCTAAAATTGTTAGAGACGATTAAGCACGAGCTTTCAGAAAATAAAAGCACTTTACTAAACAAGTATTACACTGTATTTGACCAAAGGCTTGCTCTTCCTATTGATCAAAATCGTGTGGCTACAATGCTTCGTGATGACTTGACCATCTTGTTAGGAATTCCTGACCCGGATGATGAAAGAATTATTAGCGTAACCCGTTGCTTCAATGCTTATCAAAATGCTACTGTTGCAAACGGAGGATTTCAGACGGCACTTTATGAAATTGAAAATGCACTCTCTAAGCCTGAAGGTGAAAAAGATTTTCTTCTTCTTTATCGCTTAGGAATGATACACCTTTACAGCCCGGAGCATCTTGATTTACCAAGGGCACTTTTTTGTTTTTCACAGGTGGTTAAGGTATTAGAGGGAGAGATTACTGGTTCATTCAAAAGAATTCTATGTGCACTTGCGGATTATGGAAGCGAAGGAATGATGCTTTCGCAAGAGGAATTATTGAAGGAAGTTACGGCCAAAGCCCTTTACGAAGCTGGGATGGCGTCTTACATAGATCAAAACTTTACTGAAGCAAAAAAATATTTTTCAAAAGCGTGGAATTCAGTGAAATCGCCCTCTGCGGGATATATGCTTGCAAAGTCAACATTGTTTATTGGTGGAGAGACTTCAAATTCAGACACGGTTAAAATTCTTTCGGAAGTAATTGAAACGGATAGCAATTTCGCTTTTCGGCTTTCTGTCGATGAAGAGTTGTATCACAAGTCGCTGATGCTTCCGATTCTCAATAATTTGAGAGATAATGCATTGAGCGAAGTCGAGACGGCGATTGCGAATTCACGCAAAACAATGTCTCCCGAGAGTCAGGCAATTCCAATCCTAAAGGAAGTCGAAAAAAAGTTAGGTCTTAAAAGTTACTTTGAGGTTTTGGAGGCCTCAAATGAATTAAAGAAGGGTCGAAATTGGAAAATTTTACCGACATCTTTTGATCATAAGTACAGCATCAATGGTCACACACTGAAAGTAAATTCAACGGTATTTAGTCCCGATAGCCAATTTATAGCTTCAGCCAGTTGGAAAGTATTGATTACCGGAGCAAAGTCGGGTGAAGAACTCCAAACCTTGATGGGACATTCGGTCAAAGAGTATGTCTATTCACTTGCTTTTAGTACCAATAGTGTGATGCTTGCCTCGGCAAGTACAGATCGAACCATAAAACTTTGGAATGCAAAAACCGGACAAGAACTCTTTACACTTATTGGACACAAGCAAAGCATTAATAATGTCGCATTTAGCCCAAATGGAAATCAGTTGGCTTCGGGAAGTGTTGATGCTTCGATTATTTTATGGAATAGCAGCACAGGTGAATTATTAGACCGGCTAAAAGGCCACAAGGATAGTGTCAATTATGTTACTTATGCCCCTAATGGAAAGCTTTTAGCTTCTTGTAGTGACGATAAAACCATCATCATTTGGGATGTCGAGACCAAAGAAAAAATTCGGCAAATTGAAGGACATAATCATGTGATTGAATCCATAACCTTCAGCCCTGATAGTAAAAAATTAGTTTCGGCAGGGTGGGATAAAATTGTTCGACTTTGGAATGTCGAGACAGGAGAAAAAATTCGCGAAATGAAAGGGCACATAACGGGAGTCTCGGATGTTGCGTTCAATCATGACGGTCAAACCATTTCTTCAATCAGTTATAACCGTAGAACACAAATCTCGGTAATAAAACTTTGGGATACCGAAACCGGTGTGGAACTCCAATCCTTCGCAGGAAATTTTTATCATGTGACATTTAGCCCCGATGGCAATACACTCGCACTCTCGACAAGTGAAAAAGATATCAAGGTCTTTGCAGCGCGGCCAACTTCTGTTTTGGATTTTATTCCTCTTGAACGATCAATCCGCGAGCAAATTGAAAAGTTAAAAGAAGCGGAGGAGAAAGAAGATGCCATTGAAGGAAATAATTCCCGCAAAACAGATGCCGTTTGGATTGGTGAAGGTGATCGAAGAAGAGGTCGATATTAACTACTCAGCGCCTGTAAAGAAAGAAAAATTCATCGTTTGAAACCCGTTTTCAATTCCTTCTTTCAGGAAATGATTTAAGAATGGAGGAAAAAGCGGCTCTCGATCAAAATCCTTTACTTCAAGCCATTTTGTTTCAAGAATCAATTGTTCAGATAAATTAAATTCAGGGTCATATCCTGTTTTTAATTCTCCTTCAACAGCAAGGCAATGAAACCCAAGCGTTAATGAATGAAAGTCTGCACACCCCGTGTTTTGAGTTTCATAAGGGAAAATGAGTTCTTTGATAAAAAGAAGTTTTCCAACGGAACAAAGAATCCCTGTTTCCTCTAAGACTTCTCGTTTAACCCCATTTTCAATACTCTCTCCAAATTCTAAAGCACCTCCCGGCAATATCCACGCTTCCTCAGGAAAGTGCTTGTTGTTAAAAAATCGTTTGTGCTTTACAAGTGCAATCGAATTTCCATTTTGCAAAATTCCGCAAACGCGCAGTCTAATTTTTCCTTTTGGGGAAAGGTTTGATTGAATATCGATCATTGGGTTATCGCGATAACTTTTTTTTAGGAACTGACCGCTTTGGTAAGTCGTAGAGTGAGACAATTGTAAAAAAAGCTTCTTCTTTTCGCCAGTGATTGATGTCGCTGCGGCATGATTTACAAAAATCGTGGAAGAGTTGCTTGCCGTTCAACTCAACTTTGAAATCGCTCGATGGCTTGGTTGTCCAACACCGATTGCAGGTAATTTTTTTCATACTTGATTCAACTTGTCATGAAGAATGATGAATCGCTTGAAGGCCCTTCTTGGTTGCCAAAAAATAATATTGTGAGGCCAGTTTGTCAGAAACTAAAAGTCGGTTCACAATTTCTTGATAAAACGGAATTAAATCTGCCTCCCGTTCAATTCTTACATAATCTTCTTCAAATTCACTCCACTCTAATATATCAATCAATCGCTTGGTTAATAGGCTATTCAACGTTTGTGCAAGCAGTTCACGAGATAAATGACATTCATCCATTAAATCTGTAAAGGTTGCAACAAAATGGAGGTTATCTAATATTGTTTCTTCGGATTCACTCAGCATTTAAGTAAAGCGTTCAATTTGCATAACTAAAATAATGCATTCAAAAGAGTAAATGTTCTCAAGTCAAGTTTTGTATTTTGCAATCTTTCAATAAGGATTGACTTAATTTAGTGGCTGATTTATGATTGTTCGAATGGTTCGAATGACATTCAAACCGGAAGAAGTGTCGCGATTCTTGGCTCTTTATACAAGTATCGCTCCAAAAATTAAGGCTGTTGAGGGATGTCACTCCGTCGGTTTGTATCATGATGTAGATGCCGAATTTACATATGCTACCATTAGTGCGTGGGAGTCGAAAGAAGCTTTGGAATCCTATCGTCAGAGTGATTTTTTTAAGGAAACTTGGGCAAAGGTCAAAATGATGCAGAGCAGCAAAGCAGTCGCACACAGTTATGAAATTCATCCGCTACAAAATTCATGATATCAAACCAATCAGTCTTAAACTTTTCCCAAAAGCCTCTTCAAACTGGAATTGCCTTACAATTTATTACGGAGAGCTATAGGTCAAACTTTCCGCATCTTTCAAATCAAAAATATTACAATCACGCTGCCGTTTCACCGTTATCAAACCGAGTGGTTCAAGCGGTAAAATCTCAACTCCACGAGTGGAATAATGGCGATATCGAAAACTACCTAACCGATTTGATGCCGCTATCAAATGTATTGCGGAATCGCGTTGCAAGACTAATTGAGGCTAACTCGAGCAATGTGGCGTTTATTCCAAACACCAGTTATGGGTTGAATGTTTTAGCGCAAGGCTTAAAGTGGAATGCAGGTGATCGAATTCTTCTTTATGAACAAGACTTTCCTTCAAATATCTATCCATTTTTGAACTTGAAAGCGAAAGGAGTCGAAATCGACTTTATTCCATATACCGATGGAACGGTTTCACTTGAAGCGATTCAGCAGAGACTCACCCCAAAAACGAAACTCCTTTCTTTAAGCTATGTTCAATACATCACTGGGGCGAGAATCGATTTAAAGCAAGTTTCAGAAACATGTCATCGAAACGGGACTTTGTTTTCTGTGGATGCAATTCAAGCAATAGGGGCAATGCCTATCTCTTGTATTGAGAGTCAGATTGATTTTCTTGCGGCAGGGTGTCATAAATGGGGGATGTCACCGATGGGAACAGGATTTCTCTACATTTCTGATCAATTGCTTGAAAGGATAGAAACATCATTTTGGGGATGGTTGAGTGTTGAAGAACCGTGGGATTTGATGAACTTCAATCAATCTTTACGAAAGGAAGCCAAGCGGTTTGAATTGGGAACTTACAATTGGGCGGGGCTTGCCGGAATGAATGAAGCCTTCACCATTTTTGAGGAAATCGGGAAGTTCAATCTTGAACAAAAGCTGTTAGACCTTTCAGAAACACTCATCAATGAACTTGAAGACAAAGGGCTTCGATGTGTTTTAAAAAACGCGGTTAATCAGCGCTCGGGTATTGTATCAGTAAATGGTTTTGAAAATCCTGATCGTGTGGTTTCACAACTGTTGGAAAAAAAGATTGAGGTATCGGCTCGAGGAGGCGTTTTAAGAATTTCCCCGCATTTTTATAATTCACTTGATGAAATGAAAGAACTAGCTTTAGAAATTAAATCGGTAGTAAACCATTAAAATGACAATTAAAGAAGCGGTTGTTACGCTCCTCAATGGAGAAAATCTTTCAGCCTTGGATATTGAAGAAGTGGTGCTGCAAGTGATGCGAGGAGAGACATCGGATATCTTGATTTCCGCGTTTCTCGTTCTACTTCGCCAAAAGGGAGAAACAAGTGAAGAAATTATCGGCGCCGTGAAGGCGGTTCGAAGTCAGAGCACAAAAATTCAGCTAGATGAAAATTCTGTTGATACCTGCGGAACCGGAGGCGACGGTGCAGGTACTTTTAATATATCAACGGCTTCTGCGCTGATTGCCGCGGCTGCAGGAGTAAAGATAGCCAAGCACGGAAATCGATCTGCCTCTAGCCGATGTGGCAGTGCGGATGTTTTAGAATCTATTGGATTTAAGATTGACTTAGATAGTGACAAAACGAAAGCTCTTTTTGAACAAACGGGTTTTGCTTTTCTTTATGCGCCGGTTTATCATAAATCTATGAAAGCCGTTGCTCCTGTTCGAAAGGAATTGGGACTACGAACCATATTTAATGTGATCGGCCCTATGTGTAATCCGGCCGGGGTTTTAAGACAGGTCATCGGTGTCTATGATAAAGGTCTCACCGGAATCTTTGCGCAAGTGCTTCGTCAACTTGGGAGTGAACACTGTCTCATCATTCACGGTCTTACTGCTGAAGGGGTAACACTTGATGAACCAAGCATTTGCGGTGCAACAGTAATCTCAGAATTAAAGGGAGGATTGGTGACTAATTACACGGTCTTTCCGGAAGACTTTGGGCTCAAGCGATGGCAGCTTTCGGATATTGAAGGTGGGGATTTAAAACAAAATGCTCAAATTATTTGGCACCTCGCAGAGAATCAAGTTTCCGATGCCATTAAAGAAGCCGCGCTTCTTTCGGCAGGGATGTCGATTTACATTAGCGGAAAAACCGACTCCATTAAAGATGGTATTGATATTGCAAGAGATGTTATTGAAAGTGGAAAAATGAAAACATTTCTTAGGGAAACATTGGTAGCCACACAAAACCTTTCTTCATCGGTTCAAACATAATATCTGTAAATTTGTAGAGTTAATTTTGAAGTGATGAAGTGATATGGATAATTCATCGGTACATAAAACCGGTCTTTCACCCGAAACTGAGAAAATTTTGGGAACAAAATTTCATGAGGCTGGCATAAGCGAAAGCGAAAAGCAACGGGTATTAAAAGCGCTTGTAACAGTAAACCAATCAGGCTTTTATATTAAACCCTCAGCGATTTTGAGACTCATGAAACCGGTGACTTGGTTTCCACCAATGTGGGCATTTTTATGTGGCGCAATCTCTACGGGTGTTAGTCTTTTAGATTCTTGGCACATCGTGCTTGCAGGTCTGGTGCTCGCCGGTCCTTTAATGTGCGCGATGTCTCAAACAATGAACGATTACTTTGACCGAGAGGTCGATGCAATTAATGAACCTACACGGCCAATTCCTTCCGGCGAGATTTCAAAAACGGCAAGTTGGAGTATCACATTCTCTTTGATCATCATTGGTTTCTTTCTTGCATATTGGATTCACCCTTTTGTTTTAGTGGTCTCTTTTATTGGCGTTCTGATGTCTCATATTTACTCCGGCCCACCCCTTAGAGCGAAAAAGAATGGATGGTTTGGAAATCTTGTGGTAGGATTTGCGTATGAAGGTGTTGCTTGGCTTACTGGATCATTCTCACTTTCTCAAGGTGTGCCAAGCGGTGAAACCATTGCATTGGCCATAACTTTCTCTTTAGGCGCGCACGGAATAATGACGCTCAATGATTTCAAGTCAATTGTTGGAGATTCAATTCAAAATGTTCGTTCAATACCGGTTCAATTAGGGCCAAAAAGGGCTTCGCTATTAGCATGTGCCGTCATGAATATGGCTCAAACCTTTGCCATCGTCCTTTTGGCGTACAAAGGAGCTTACATCAGTGCGATTTTCGCCTCACTCTTTCTTTTGATTCAACAACCAATGCAGCAAATTTTAATTCGCAATCCAAAGGAAAAGGCGATTTGGTATAATTCTTTTGGAACCCTTCTTTATGTGTTGGTCATGATGATCTCGGCGTTTGGTATCAGACCTTGATTTATAAAGGCATCAGTTCTTAAAATATCAATCGGTTCAGTTTTTAGGCCGATTAATTCTGATCACGAAGATGAAAAAGTATTTATGTATTCACGGCCACTTTTATCAACCGCCGCGCGAGAACCCGTGGCTCGAAGAGATTGAAGCGCAAGAATCTGCTTATCCTTATCGTGATTGGAATGAACGAATCACGGCTGAATGTTATGCCCCCAACGGCGCATCACGAATTTTAGATCGTGATAAAATCATCGAGATTGTAAACAACTACTCGAAAATCAGTTTCAATTTTGGCCCTACCCTTCTTTCTTGGATGGAAAGGCGAACCCCAGAAACTTATGCAGCGATTTTAGAAGCAGACAAAGAAAGCTTAAAAAATTTCGGTGGGCACGGTTCTGCAATTGCACAAGTCTATAATCACTTGATTATGCCGCTTGCGACAAGAAAGGATAAAGAAATCCAAATTGTATGGGGTTTGAGAGACTTTGAATCTCGCTTTAAGCGAAAATCAGAAGGAATGTGGTTAGCCGAAACAGCGGTTGATATCGAGACTTTAGAACTGCTTGCTGAGCACGGGGTGAAATATACCATTCTTTCGCCAAGGCAGGCTCAGCGAATTCGAAAAATTGGCGATGAAAAATGGACTGATGTTTCAGGTGAAAGAATTGATCCAAAAATTCCTTACATCTGCAACTTACCTAATGGGAAAAGCATTTCACTTTTCTTTTATGATGGTCCTATTTCCCGTGCGGTTGCTTTTGATGGGCTTCTGAACAACGGCGAAAATTTGGCGCGAAGGTTGCTCAGTGCTTACACCGGAAGTGGAGATACACAGCTAGTTCATATTGCTACCGATGGAGAAACTTACGGGCATCATCATAAGCACGGTGATATGGCACTCGGGTATTGCCTTTATTATATCGAATCAAATGATCTAGCGAAGATTACAGTTTATGGTGAGTTTCTTGAAATTTACCCCCCCGCTTATGAAGTCATGATTATTGAACGAACATCGTGGAGCTGTTTTCACGGCATTGAGCGATGGCGGTCTAATTGCGGGTGTAATACCGGAACGGCTGCTTCGCAATCTTGGCGTGAACCACTTCGAGGTGCGCAAGATTGGCTTCGACTTCATCTTGAGCCGCTTTATGAAAAGGAAATCATAAAGTACTTCAAAGATGAATGGCAGGCGAAACTGGATTTCATTGCTGTGATTTTAGATCGGAGTCAGCAGTCCTTAAATCATTTTTTTGAAAAACATCAATTGCGCCCACTAACTGATGCCGAACGAATAAAAGTGTTGCAGCTTTTGGAAATGGAGCGTAACGCCCTCTTAATGTACACAAGTTGCGGTTGGTTTTTCGATGAAATATCCGGAATTGAAACCGTGCAGGTAATTCAATATGCGGCGCGCGCTATGCAGCTGGCAAAGGAGGTTGCGGGAGAAGATTATGAGGAAGAATATCTGCGAATTCTTAAACAAGCTAGAAGCAATGTCGCGGGGATTAAGAATGGCGGACGAGTTTATGAGTGGTATGTCAAACCGGCTTCTGTAGATACAAAAAGAGTTGCTGCACATTATGCGGTATCTTCATTATTCGAATCTTTCCCAAAGAAGGCAGATATCTATTCATTCAGTACCGAGCAATTGCAACATGAAGTTGTGCAAAATAAAGAGTGGAAATTGGTTTTTGGAAAAGTGTCGATTTTCTCGAAGATATCTTTCGAAAGCCACACCACTTTCTACGCTGTAAGTCATTTGGGTGGTCACGACCTCTCGGGGGGAATCAGCGAAGAGATGACCGATGAAGTTTTTGAAGAAGCAAAAAGAGAGATTAAAGTCGCTTTTGAAAAGGGAGATCAAAAACAAACCATCCATTTAATTTCAAAGTATTTTGGTTCAGCTGAATATTCATTTCATCATGTTTTTGCTGACGAAAACAGAAAGATATTCAAGCATGTTTTGCAAGGGGCACTAACTGAAATTGAAACAGCAATGCGAAAGACTTATGAAACGCAGCACTCACTGATTTCTGTCATGCGTGATACGCACACCCCGCTTCCAAAAGCACTTAAAACAGCAGCAGAGTTTACTCTCAATCACGACCTAAGGGAACTCATCGAAAGCGAAATGCCAGACCCTGAAAAGGTGAGTGAATTAATGGAGGAATTGAGAGAACTCTCACTCGAACTTGATCACGAAACCCTTTCTTATGTCTCAGTCAAAGTCGTCAATGATTTGATTGACCGTTTTTATAAGAACCCCGATGACCTTGACCTTCTAAAGAAATTGGATAAGCGCTTGGAGGCGATTGATAAACTTTATCTAAAGCTCGATCTTTGGCATGCCCAAAACACGCTCTTTGCCATATCGATTAAAAATTACGGTTCAAAGAGAGTGGCAGCAATGCAAGGTGATTCTACAGCAAAGCAGTGGATTCGATTTTTCCAAGGCATTTCAAATTATTTGAAGGTGGAAGTATAATGTATAAAGCAAGATTGATGGGTTTGCTTGGTTATCCACTCAAAGGCAAAGATATACGATGATTCAAAAATGCGAAGCGATCGTGCTGCGTTCTTTGGATTACCGCGATGAATCAAAAATTGTTACGCTTTACACCAAACAGTTTGGGATTCTTTCAGCAATTGCTAAAGGCGTTCGCAAGCCCGGTGCTAAAATGAGTTCTGTATTTGAACCCTCCTATTCTATTGATGCGATTCTTTACCGTAAAACAACACGCGATCTTCAACTTATATCCGATGCCACAGTTCGCGAGTCCTTTCCAGAAATCAGCCTAAGTCTCGAGCGTCTGAAGTATGTGATGCAGGTATTAGAAATTGTTCGACTTTCCATCACGGAAAGCGACCCTCAAATCAAAATATTCTTACTTCTAAAAGATTTTTTACGGGCGATTGCACAGGCAAAAAAAAATTATCAAAATTTCTTTTTTCTGTTTCAAATCAAGTTTATTTCTGAATTAGGTTTTAAGCCGGATTTTTCAAAAAGCGTTATTTCAGGGCTTGACTTAAAGGAGATTTTAGAAGCTGGAATTAAAAGCTATAAACTTCCGAAACTCGTAATGATTACAGGTTTAGGCGGAATCGCCTTAAAAGATGAAGCGAAAGCCAATGGTTTAAACGCAATGGAGATTTCTGTTCAGGCCTTCAAACTCTTTGATATACTCTCAAAAGAAAAATTCGATTCGCTTGAATCCATAATTATTCAACCAACAACGGCCGCCGAAATAGCTCGAATGTTAGATCAATATTATAGAACTCACCTGCAAGACTTACCACCTCTTCGATCAAAAGATGTCTTTGGGCAAATGAGCGATTTCATTTAGCCGGCAACAGTCTGGATCTCAGTCTTTAAGTGTATTTCTTCCAAAACGCCGCTGACCCTTAAACATTCTTCCAATTCGCCATCATACACCACAGAGCGACCTTTATTGTGAACTTCCCAAGTGTGTGCTTCTGCCTTACTTCGGCTGCAACGAACGGCTTTGATGATTTGATTGATAACTTCATCGAAGGTATGGAAGTTATCGTTATACAACACAACCATATATGGGTCGTCGAAAAGGGTATCAACATTCGATTCTTTTTCCAAAACATCGCCAAAGCGAGAGGGTTCTTGTACGGAATTTGAGAATGAAGAGAAGAATATCATGCCAAAGTGGAATGTGAAAATTTGTAAAAAGACGAACTTCGCCGTTAATGAAAAAAAGTTACTGAATGGAAAGTTTTACAGAAAGGGTAATGTAAAAATTCAAACGAAAATTACGGTTGAAAAGTTTACGGTCTTCTTAACTTGATGGGAAGCAATGCCTTAATAATTTTGAATAAAAAATTTTTTATGATTCAGATTTACGAGGGCGATTATATCTTCCTCAAGTTAACAAATTAAGAACAAGTGAATATTCTTTAAATCAATGAGTAAATTTTTCAGATTTTTGTTTTATGATTTTCAACTTATAAAATGAAAGAAGTATGAAACCAAGTGAAATGGCCGCAGCATTGGCGCTGATTGAGGGGATTCAGAGAAAGCCGGTTGGGATTAAGTTTATTCGAAAAGCCGATGAATTGCCTTCTGATATACCGGAGTTTGGCAAAGACGCGCAAGGCTCTGCAAAATCTATGTTATGCGCGATGTGGGGCGACGCATTTTCCGGAGCAGGGCCATTTTACACCGTCAAAAAACATCATATCTGTGGAGGAGGAGCCGTTGCCGCCGGCTTTGGTTCCCCGGTTCCCATTGAAGCTGCAGCGAAATTTATGGTTGGTGAAAAATTGGTTTTTGGAAATTTACCCGCTTTAAAGAAGGCGATGGATTCAACACTTCCGTTTGAGGATAATGAATTTGAAGCGCAAGTGATTTCTTCTTTAGAAGCAATCGATGACCTGTTTATCCCTGATATCGTTTTAGTCATTTGCAGTCCCGGGCAAGGTCAACACATTTTAAGAGCATACGGATTTGATTCTGGGCAGGTGATATACGGCATTGGCGGAACTTCAACATGCGAAATGGTCACATCGTATGTGATGCATACAGAGCGACCCACATTCACGCTTGGCGATTTGGGCGGAAATACGGGTATGAGTATCGGCGAGCATGAAGTCCTTTTAGCCTTCCCTTATCAAGATATGGTCATTGCTGTATCAAACTTGGAGCGGATTTGCCGAAATTCAACGATGTATAAACACTCGCTTTATCATGAGCTTCCACGAACGGTTTCATTAAAATAAAAATCACGGATTTTCAACTTGAATTGGATTCTGTTCGGCATCGTTACTTATGTGGCATTACAAATCGTAATTGGGTTTTGGGCTTCAAGAAGTATTTCAACAGAAGATGATTATCTCTTGGCAGGCCGAAAATTCGGATACGGGCTTTCCATTTTTTCAATTTTTGCAACTTGGTTTGGCGCAGAAACTTGCATCGGGTCATCCGGTCGAATATTTCAAGAAGGAATATTCGGCGGCTTAGCAGACCCGATTGGCTATGGCCTTTGCATTTTTTTTATGGGATTAGTCTTTGCTGTTCCACTTTGGAAAAAACAACTAACTACCCTCGTCGATCTTTTCCGTATTCGATTTTCAGAAAATACCGAGAGGCTTGCGGCCCTTTTAATGGCGCCAACGTCAATGCTTTGGGCTGCGGCACAAATACGAGCATTTGGACAAGTAATTGCATTTGTTTCGAATTTTAGTGTTGATATTGCTATTTCGTTTGCCGCGATAGTGGTGATAATCTACACCGTTTCAGGTGGGTTAATGGCAGATGCTGTGACGGATATTATTCAAGGCGGGATGTTAATTCTTGGGCTAATAATTATTTTTGTTGCTCTTGTTATGAATTCTCAATTACAATCAGGATTCTCTCAAATTCATCCGGAAAAATTTCTTCTTGTTTCTGAAAAGCATTCTACAATGGATTTGCTTGAAGCTTTAGCCATTCCACTTGTTGGCTCAATGGTGGTTCAAGAACTTGTTGCTCGAACATTAGCAGCTAAAAGCCCTCGTGTTGCGAAAAATTCAGCACTCATTGCCTCGGGAGTTTATTTTCTTGTTGGACTTATTCCTGCGATTATTGGTTTGATTGGTTTTTCTTTAGTTCCAGAAGGAACGGAACCTGAACAAGTCCTTTCAACGGTAGCGAAAAGCGTATTAAGCCCTTTGTTATTTATTCTTTTTACGGGTGCGCTTGTCTCGGCAATTCTTTCAACAGTCGATAGTGCACTGTTGGCTTCAGGTGCAATTCTCTCGCACAATTTGGTCTTAAGAGTTTTTCCACACAAAAGCGAGGAGCTGAAGCTTCGTTGGACTAGAATGCTTGTGATTTTATCTGGAGTTATCGCTTATTTACTTGCACTAACAGGAGGAAGTGTCTATGAATTGGCGGAGAGCACTTCGGGTTTTTCAAGCGCGGGAATTTTTACAATCACTGTGTTTGGTCTTTTCTCAGCCTTTGGTTCCGAAAGAGCGGCAATCACTTCACTCATTGTTGGAACGCTTCTCTGGCTTGTTGGATCAAGTTCTCTTGGATGGAGCTATCCTTATTTGATTTCACTTTTAGGAGCAGTGGTGAGTTACTTATTAATTGGTTGGCTGGAAAAGAATGGATCGACATCCCTTAGACGATATAAACGCTAAGAGATTTTTTTCTTAATTCTTGTGAATGAAAGAGCTTGGGCGTATTTTTGATGCTCTTTATTTAAGGGCAATTAGCTCAGTTGGTTAGAGCGCATGCTTCACACGCATGAGGTCAGAGGTTCGACTCCTCTATTGCCCACCAACAACTCACAAGAACCCTTCGCAATGATTTCCAATGTCGATAACCAAAGACAATACCTTGACTCACCGAAAGATACGCCATTCAAAATCGTTTATTTTCTCATTGCTTTTGCTTGGTATTCCTTTTCTTGATGCATGCAGAACAACTGAGAAAATGTCAGAAGATGAGGCACTTTTTTACGCAGAGAGAAACATCATTTTTTTAGATTTATCAATGAGGCTTTATAAAGGCTTGGAAATTGGAATAAGGGATGCAAGTAATAAGCAAATGGAATTAAGGAGTGATAGTCAAAAAACTTTTCGCCCAACTCCGGTGATGATTTCAAATGCTGCGATTGCTAATTCAATAGGAAGAAGAAAAACATTTCAAGAGGATTTCACATCAGCCTTGAAAGAATTTGTAAGTTCAAATCGCCTTTTCTCTTTAAGAACTCATTTGAATAATGAAACCGCTCTTATTCAAATTAATCCGCGCTTTTCAGTAAAATCTATTGAGCGAAGCGACGAAAATGAAAGGTGGAAAGTTCAAATTGCAGTGGCGTATTCGTTTGAGATTAGTCTGAATCATGAAATCCTAAAATCCGGTGTAGATCACTTTATTTATACTGCATACGCGCACCAAGAAAATGCGGAGTGGTTAAAAAACGAATTCGCTGAAGATGAAGCAATGCAACATAAGAGCAATTTTTGGGGAGAAATTCTTATCCCCTTAACCGTTTCCTCAGCGGTTGGAATCATTGTATATTTATTTTTTTCAGTTCGAACCAATTAACCATTTGCGCATTGCTTCGAGTTAATTCGAAGTCTAATAAGATTCATGAAAGCATCCAACAAAAATTTATTCTGTTTCCAGAAAGCAGTCAGTTTTTTTTTAATTAGCCTATTTATCCTTTCTATTGTTTCTTCCTGCAAATCGGTAGAAGGACCGGCAACGAACACCTTGCCCGATTTATTTGCCTATGCCAAAAGGCTTTACGAATACGGGGCTTATTCAGACGCGAATTTAGAGCTTCAGAAACTGACTTATACTTCTCGTGCGACTGAGTATGAGGATGATGTTCAGTTTTATTTAGGGTTAAGCTATTATCAAAACCGTCAGTTTTTACTTTCTTCCGATGCTTATCAAACATTGCTGCGAAATGTACCCGGCTCGCCCTATGGTAAGCAAGCTTTCTTTGGAATCGCTAGTTGTTATTATTCACTTTCTCCTACTTATGCTCTTGACCAAGAGTACACTCGGCGCGCAATCTCTCAATATCAAGCTTTTCTCGAAACCTATCCACCCCCAGACTCCGCTAAAATTGCCGAGGAAATCGACAACCTCAAAACACTCTTAGTAGCAACTGACGATAGCACACGAAAAACGCGGTATAATGATTTAATTTCAAGGTTGCAGGCTCAATATGGGCAATTAGACACCCTTCGATTAGCAGAAGAAAGAATTCAAATTTGCAGAGCCAAGCTTGCCCGCAAAACATTAGAAACTGCCAAGCAATATGTGAATCTTCGCGCCTTTCGCTCAGCCACACTTTATTTTGACGAAGTGATGACGAGTTTTTCGGATAGCGAACTTTACGAAGAAGCTCTTTTGGGGAAAATTGATATGCTAAGAATTCGTAAGCGGTGGCAAGATGCAATGGCTGAAATTGAAAAGTATGAAGATCGATTTCCAGCGAAAAAAAATGTAGTTGAGTCGGTCAAGAGAACCGTTGAGAGCGAATTGAGTGGAACGCAATCAGCACTTCAATATTGATCTTAAGAATTTCATGATGCACATTGCTTTGTTTGGCGGCTCCTTTGACCCACCACATTTGGGTCATTTTGCAATGGCACTTTTAATTCGAGAATTGTTTTCTCCCGATCAAATCCTTTTAAGCGTTTCCCAAAACCCATTCAAGACAGATTCAAGTGCAGAAACTTATCATCGTGTTGAGATGACCAAGTTAATGGCTCGTGAATTGAATAAAACAGGAGAGGTTTTTGAAGTGTTTGATTGGGAATTATCGAGACCCGCTCCCTCCTTTACCATCGATACCATTCGTTATATTCACGGGCAAAACCCTACTGCCCAATTAACACTCTGTATTGGCGAAGATAACTTCAATTTATTTTCGAAATGGAAGAACTATGAAAAAATTCTTACTTATGCTTCGCTTGCTGTGTTCAAAAGGCCAAGTCAAAACGGGCAGCCAATAAATGATTCATTTCTTATTGCACCAGAAGACTTGGAGAGGAAAGTTACGGTTATAGACTTCAATTCGGATTTTTCATCTTCGGAAATCAGAAAGAACTTAGCGACAGGTGAGTCTGTCGATGAAGGACTTTTGCCGGAGGTACTTCAATATTTGCGTAAACACTGCTTGTACAATGTGATGGGGTAGCAGGCCCCATTAAACCAATTTCGCGGTAATCATTTATGAATTTCACCGATTCTATTTTTTCGTCCCTTGAGCCGCATCCCAAAGACTTCCCCATATTTTTAAGTGCGCTTGCGATCATTTTCTCTCAACTTCTTATCACAGAGTTTTTGAAGCGAAAAAATATTATGAGCGCAGCGCATACGCGGAAAGTGATTCACATTCTGACAGGCGTTTTAATTTTTATTGCGCCAAATTTTTTTCATACCGGATTTTATCCTGCCTTGATTCCCTTAATATTTATTCCCATTAATCTCATTGCCGTTCGATTCGGTTGGTTTGAATCCATTCACGGCTCTGAAAGAGGTGAACTAACAAATCAGAACAAGATTGAGCATAACTATGGCACGGTTTATTATCCTTTCGCTTTTTTGATTTTAGTTGTACTGTTTTGGGGTTCACACACTTGGGTAATTCAGGTTTCAATGTTGGTATTGGCCATTGGAGATGCTGGGGCGTCACTTTTTGGAGAAAGTGTGAAGAAGCCTCATTTCTACAATTTGGCAGGGCGTGAATCAAAACCCAAAACAATAGAAGGTTCATTAATGATGTTTGGGCTTAGCCTTGTAATCATTTATCTCTCGCTGAAATTTTTTAAGCAGGAATCACTTGCCCTTCTTTCGATTGACGACAAAACACTTTTCGTGCTTTCAATTTCCCTTGCCTTGATTGCTACAGCCACAGAAGCACTTCTTTCCGGAGGAATCGATAATCTTTTTGTCCCTCTTTCCGTGGCTTATCCAATGGTGATTTTTGATATTCAAGGTGCTGAAATGATTCGAAATATTATTTTGGCAACTTGTATTTCTTTTCTCTTTGTTAGACTTTCTGTATGGCTGAAATTCCTTAATGCGAGCGGGGGAACCGCCACCTTTCTTTTCGGTGCAAATATTTTTTGTATGGGAGGCGTAAAGTGGACCGTACCTGTTTTAGCATTCTTTTTACTTTCTTCAATTCTTTCCAAAGTTGGGAAGGCTAGAAAAAAGAAATTTGATTTAATCTTTGAAAAAGGGTCACAGCGAGATGCTGGTCAGGTGTATGCGAATGGAGGGATTGCTTGGTTAATAATGATTTGGTATTCTTTTACTCCAGAACCAATTCTTTTCGTCGCGTTTTTGGGCACCCTTGCCGCGGTTCAAGCCGATACGTGGGCAACTGAAATTGGGACGATGTTGCGGAACCCTAAGCCTGTTTCAATTATTTCTTTTAAGCCAGTGGCACCCGGAACTTCCGGAGGTATTACGGTCACAGGTACATCCAGTGCGTTTCTGGGTGCCGCAGTGATTGCGTTAAGCGGGTGGTTGATTGCAAGCAGTGAAATCCGGAGTCTCTTTGGGGATGGTTCATCAAGCGGGTTGCTCGAGGCGATTGGATGTATCGGTTTGGCGGGGTTAATTGGAAGCTTGATTGATAGCTTCTTAGGTGCAACAGTTCAAGCAATGTATTTCGATGAAATTCGCCAAAAGGAAACTGAGCGAACACATTCGCGTAAAGAGGATGGGACACCCATTGAAAACCGACTCATTAAAGGATACCTTTGGGCTGACAATGATTTGGTGAATTTAATTTGTGCAATATCCGGTGCAGGAATATCTGTTATCATCTATTCCTTAATTTAATTTGACTTTATTTACAAACTGAACTTTAATTGATATTTACCCAAATGG
Source organism: Chloroherpetonaceae bacterium (assembly GCA_033763895.1). Taxonomy (NCBI): domain Bacteria; kingdom Pseudomonadati; phylum Chlorobiota; class Chlorobiia; order Chlorobiales; family Chloroherpetonaceae; species Chloroherpetonaceae bacterium. The sequence goes on from JANRJQ010000010.1 coordinate 261,255, forward strand.
TTTTATGAAGATTGATATGAAAAAAAACGGAATTTTATTGCTCTCTGCGTTACTCATTGCTTCACTAATTTTCACAGAATCAAGTTCGCTTTATGCACAAACATCTGCCGGCAGTAGCGCAACAACAGAGGCACGATATCTTTACAACATGCCTACAGCCGGAGTTTTAAAGAGAGGAACTTACGCAATTGAAGGTTGGGCGCATAGCGAAGGAGGAACCATTTTACTTGCAAGTGTCGGCCTTTCAAATCGATTCACTTTTGGAATTTCGTATGGTGCTACAAATCTCATTGGTTCAGGAAATCCAAAGGGGAATAAGTACCCCGGCGTAATGGCACGATATCGATTGTTGGATGAAGAAATCGCATTTCCTGCAATAACATTAGGATTCGAATCTCAAGGAAGAGGAAATTGGATAGGAAATCGGTATGAACGGAAAGCGCCCGGACTTTTTGCCGTCGCATCCAAAAATTTTGAAATGCTTGGGTTTATCACTTTTCACGGTGGTGTGAGTTATAGTGCATTAGAAAGAGAAGATGATGCGAGCCCTAATTTCTTTTTTGGGGTTGAAAAAACAATTGGTCAAGAAATTTCGATATACGGGCAATTCGATGCAGGTCTCAATGATGACACAACGCCTTCTTTTGGAAACGGAAGAGGCTTTTTAGATTTGGGCGTTCGATGGTTTGCCGGAAGTGGAATTACAATCGAAGTAAATTTTTCGAATGTGCTTGATAACTACAAAAACATTGGTGCCATTAATCGAAGCATTCGTTTGGAGTATGTAGGTTTGTTTTAGAATGAGGTCTATGAATTTTCTTGGAGTAAGTCAATGATTTTTTGATCCTCGGAATACTCTTTTGTTTTAATCGACTTTAATTCAACCAAGCGATTTACAACATCCTTAATTCGCCCAACTTGGGTGCGGCTGTTTTGAATCATTCGAAGTGCTTTTTGTAACTCAGCACCCTCAATTGACTCTATATCTAATCTATTGGCCAAAAGCTCCAAATATCCTGAAATTACCGAGAGTGGATTATTAATTTCGTGTGCGAAAGTGACAGCCGTTTGAGTAAGTATCTTCAGCCGTTCATACTCCTGTTGCTTTTCTTTTAATCGATAAATTCTTGAACCCACCCACACTCTTAAAGCCAATTCATTCATATTAATTGGTTTTTCAAGGTAATCATCCACACCTGCATTAAACGCATGCGTGCGACTTGCGATTCCTTCCTGTCCGGTAATCATGATAAAATAGGTAGCAAGAAAATTGGGGTTGGCACGAAGTGTTTTACAAAAATCGATGCCGCTTTTATGTGGTAGATTCCAATCACAAATGACGATAGGGAAGGTTGACTTTTCGATTTCTAATTCGGCAAGTTCTATTGAAACAGCCGTGACCACGTCGCAGCGATGCCGCTTTAAAATTTCCGATACGATACGTAACGAATTGACATCATCATCAACAATCAAAACCTTTGCGCCAATATTCGAAAGGGAAAAAGTGTCTTCAAATATCACGTGTTCAAAATTGAAGTGTTAAAGAAAAAAGCAAATCAAATAGACGAGTTAATCGATTAAATGCAAAATATACTAATAACGACTTAAATCACTTCATTGACATTACGTTTTTCAAGTGCTTTGCTAACGGCGGCGTTCATAACTAATCCAGCAAAATTTGTGGTCAGTTGATTGGTTTTTTCAGTTTGGTCGGTGATTAAATTTCGGTCAGCACTTTGTAGTGCACTTTTTAAGTTTGAGATTGCTTGGCGAATTTCGGACTGTTCATTTTCAGGTAAGGTATTGAAGAGTGAAAGGTTTGATGAAATTGATTTTTCGATGGCGGCAATCATCGATTCCGCCTCAACCCGAGATTCAATGAGCAGGCGCTCTTCGACATCAGTCTTTGCATTCATGAAGCCGGCAAGCAACATTTCTTCAACTTCCTCATCGGTAAGCCCGTAAGTGGGTTTCACTTCGATGCTTTGCGTTTGATTGGTTCGTTCATCCTTTGCCGTGACTGTTAAAATACCGTTGGCATCGAGCCCAAACATAACAAGGATTCGGGGCATGCCGGCTGGTAATGGAGGAATCGGTTTTAAGGTAAATCTGGCAAGGCTGCGATTATCCTTTACAAGCTCTCGCTCTCCTTGAAGCACATGAACATCAATGCCGGTTTGGTTATCAACAGAGGTCGTGAATTCTTGAGCGACTTTAATGGGAACCTTTGTATTTCTTGGGATAATTGGAACAAATACACCACCGACGGTTTCAATGCCGAGCGAAAGTGGGGTAACATCTAAGAGTAAAACATCGTCTGTATCACCCGAAAGAACGCCCGCTTGGACAGCTGCTCCTAAAGCAACAACTTCATCAGGGTTGAGCTTATCGAAGGGGACTTTTCCTCCAAATATTGATGAAACGAATTTTTTCACAAATGGGGTACGCGTCGAACCGCCTACAAGTACAATAGAATCAATTTCTTGTGAGGTTAACCCGGAATCTTTCAGAGCTTTTAGACAGGGCGATTTTGTTTTTTCGATAACGGGAGCGATGATGGATTCAAATTCATTTCGGCTTATAGTACGTTCGAACCACTGCCCGCATACATCCAGTCGAATTACAGTTTCTTCATCTTGCGTGAGTTCGCGTTTGGCGGTTTCGCATGCTCTTTTCAATCGCTCACGAATTTGGATATTTGTTGTAAGGTCAAAAGAAAACCGTTGAAAGATTTCGTTGGAAACCACGCTCAAAAGAGCATTATCAATATCATCGCCTCCCAAATGTGTATCGCCATTAGTCGAAAGCACTTCAAAAATTCCATCTTCTAATTTTAAAATTGAAATATCAAATGTTCCACCACCAAGATCATAAACGGCAACTGTTCCCGCTTTTGATTTATCGAGCCCATAAGCCAAAGCTGCTGCCGTTGGTTCATTGACAATTCGAAGCACATCGAGCCCGGCTAATCGACCGGCATCTTTCGTCGCTTGTCTTTGCGCATCATTAAAGTAGGCGGGAACAGTAATTACAGCTTTTAAGACGGGCTCTTCAAAATAATCATCAGCCCAGCGCTTTAATTCACGAAGGATAAAAGATGAAATTTCAATTGGCGTAAAGGCACGAACTTCTTTACCATTCGAAATTTCGATTTTTGCAAGTCTCTCACCTTCTCCCACGACTTTATATCCCAAACCGGTAAGTTCAGGTTGAATATCTGAGTAAGCTCTTCCCATCAAACGTTTAACCGAATAAATACAACGTTCGTGACTGTCACTTTGGAACTCTCTTACAGCTGAGCCAACGATTGGTTTAAAATCGTCATCGAAGTAAACCAATGAAGGGACAATGCGTTCTTTGGTGTATTTATTGGAGATAATTGCCGGTGAATCTCCGTGCATATAAGCAACAAGGCTATTCGTGGTTCCGAGATCAATTCCGATTATTCTTTCTCGTTTAATACTTCCGGTACGAATATCAATTGGTATGCTTGGCATAAAAATAAAGTTTGAATTATTAACCTAACACGAAGCCGACGGGTTACGTGCCTTATATCGTTTCGAGAAAACAAGTTTGCTTAATAAGCAAGTAAGACATGTGAGTCGTAGTTTTCTGGATTTAGAAGAATTATTCATTGTGTTTTGGGACAGTAAAGTGCATTTCAGTTCCCTCACCCAAATCTGAAATAATCCAGATTTTTCCACCATACTGCTCAATGATTTTTTTGACGATGGCAAGACCAACGCCACTTCCTTGCCCATTAGGATTTAATCGTTCAAAAATTTTGAATACGCGTTCGTGATCGTCGGGATTGATGCCTATCCCATTATCCTTGACATAAAACTCCCAATGAAAATCAGCTTCAATAACGCCGACGATGATATGAGGAGTTTCAGAATTTGAGGTGTAGCGAACGGCGTTTCCTATGAGATTCGTAAGTACTTGTTCAATTCGGCGGCGAGGATATCGAACCTGCGGGAGATCAGTTGCAATATCAATAATTGTTTTCTTCGATGAATACTCTCCCCAATAATTTTCTGCAATGGATTGAACCATCTTATAAGTATCCACAATATCATAACGAACATTTTCATGAGAGACGCGAGAGAGCTCGAGTAACTCGACAACCATATCCTCCATATTTTTGGCGTTATAGCGAATGCGTTCCAAACAATAACGGCTGTCATAATTCATTTGCTCATAATTCATTTCCTGAATTTGAGAAGAAAAGCCTTGAATGGAAATCAGCGGTGCTCGTAAATCATGAGAGACAGAGTAAACAAAGTTTTCAAGATCGGCATTTTTCTGAGCAAGCGTTTTATTAGCCACAGCAAGTGCTTTCATCAAATTTCGTTTAAAAAGATTTTCGCTGAATACACTTGAAATGACGCGCGCGAGTCTCATTTCTGAACTTGTAATTTTTTTTCCTTGAATGGTAAGAACCTGAAGCACGCCTAACAGTTCTTTTGAAGCAACCAGCGGAAGGCTGTAGAGGCTTTGCGCGTTCAGTTCCTTTAATGGTTTTACCAAATAGTGAAGTGAGGGCTGACTTTGAACATTTTCAACAATAATTTCTTTTTGCTCAAGAGCTGTTTTAACTGCAATTCCGATTTCTTCAGGTTTGGTTTGATAAGTACTTACTTTTTGAAGGAGGTTTGGGTTATCAAAATCACGGGTATTCGTAAGGGTAAGGCGCTCCTCAGCTTTATTAAACGAGTAAATAAAGATGATGGAAGGCGAAAAGATTTCCCCAAATTGTCGAACCAATTCTTGTGCGGCATCCGTGAAATTTGTAGCATTTTCGACGATAGACGTTGTGCGGATAATGGCCTCGCGGGCAAGTTGTTCTTCTTTTTCATAAGTGATGTTTTGCATCAGTACCTTGAACCCGCTGAAAGCAGCATTAGCATAAACCAATGGGGAGAACTCGGCTAAAAAGATGGAGAGAACATTTTTTGAATTGTAAAGCTTGATTTCAGTTTTTGAAATGCTGCCACTTCTTGTTTCTTCCACTGCTTGTAGAACACGCTCTCGATCATTAGGTTGAAGGGATTGAAAGAAATCAAACCCTTGTAGATTATCGCGGCTGACATCGAAAAAGATTTCGCCGGTTCTGTTCATTTCCTTCGGTTGAAAGGCATCGTCACAAATGAGAATTATTTCTGCCGTTGAATCAAAAAGGCTTCGGTATTGAAGCTCGGTGAAAAGTAACTCCTCAGTTCGTGCACGAATCGCTTCGGAAAGCTGCTCATAACTATAAGTTTCTTCGTTGCTGATTTCCTCCTGAACCGCATTGATTCTCGAATTCATTTCAATTACCCGCGTTTGAAGATTCTTTAATCGATCGATAATCACAAACATTAATGCGCTTGACGCGACAGCAAGGATAAGAATCAGCGAGGCGGTATAAATGAAATGAGTCAGAAAAAAATCATCAAGAAAAAAAATGATAAGGGCAATAAGGCAAACGAACGCAAAGTTTATCAGGGGGAGAGAAAAACGAATTGGAATAGTCTTTAGCGTTTGGAGCGCTTTGATAAGGTTATGTTCATCATCAAAAAATTGTCTTGGCATTATTTTAAGTTCGAATCAAATTTTTGACAATGGTTTCGGGTTTAATTCCCTCTGCTTCTGCACTAAAGTTGGTAATGATTCGATGTCTCAATACCGGTAAAGCCACCGCGCGAATATCGGCAATTTCGGGCGTGAATCTCCCTTGAAGCAAGCAGCGGACTTTTGAAGCAATAATTAAATACTGTGAGGCTCTTGGGCCAGCTCCCCAACTTACAAACTGTTTCACCTCTTTCTCTTCTGTAACACTAGGCCTAGTTTTGGATACCAAAGACACAGCATAATCAATCACATTATCTGCAACCGGAACCGAACGTGTCAGTTCTTGATATGCAATAATTTTTTCAGCATTCATAACTTTTTCAAGCACTGGCCGATAGGTGGAAGTTGTTGACCTAACGATTTCTTTTTCTTCGTTAAATGAGGGATACTCTATCCAAAGATTAAACATAAATCGGTCAAGTTGGGCTTCTGGAAGAGGATAGGTTCCTTCTTGTTCAACGGGGTTTTGCGTTGCCAACACAAAAAAAGGCTCGGGTAATCGATAACGTTTTCCGGCAGAAGTCACCTGATGCTCTTGCATTGCTTCAAGCATTGCAGACTGCGTTTTGGGAGGCGTGCGGTTGATTTCGTCTGCCAAAACAATATTGGCAAAAAGTGGACCTTCAAGAAATTTGAACTGCCTCGATTTGGTAACAGCATCTTCTTCTAAAATTTCAGTGCCTGTAATATCGGAAGGCATTAAATCGGGAGTAAATTGAACTCGTCGAAAATCTAGCGCAAGAACCTTAGCGAGTGTTGAAACCAACAATGTTTTTGCCAATCCCGGTACACCAACCATTAACGCGTGACCCCGAGCAAGAATGGTCATCATCAATTCGTCAATGATTTCTTCTTGCCCGATTATCACTTTCCCCATTTCCTTTTTCAATCGGTTGAAATCGAAGGCTAACTCTTCGGAAAGCCGAATGAGCTCGGAGTTACTTTTGGTGTTTTCTGTATTCATGAAATAAGTTTGCCGGAAGCGAATTAAAATTTATAGTTCGGAGCGATTATTGGTTGTCTTTCCATTCTTCGTACCAAGCCATTTGAATGGCCTCAAGTTTACTTTCGTTAGACTGTTTCGCATCATCACCAAATTCTTCGAGCTCAAGAACAAATTTGTGCAAATCGGTAAACCGAACAGTGAGCGGGTCTGTCGAAGGCATTTTTTCAAAGAGCAAAATGCCAATATCCTCTGCGTCTTTCCAAGTTAATTTCATTAATTATAAGATTTTATGAAGCTGAAAAAAGTTCTTCGCGTTCTTTCTTTTCTCTTTTCTTTTGTACTGCAAGTGAAATAAAAATACTGAGCTCATAAAGAATGAGCATCGGAACGGCAATGACAAGCATTGTCACAGCATCCGTTGAGGGTGTTACAAGAGCAGAAATGATTAAAATAGCAACAACGGCGTGACGCCTGTAATGCCTCATAAATGCTGGTGTTAAGAAGCCAATCTTTGAGAGGATGTAAGAAACAAAGGGGAGTTCAAAAATTAGCCCGGTTGTAAGCATTGTCCCAATAAAGAAGCTCATATACTCATCAATCGAAATATTGTTCTCAATCAGAGGCGAGCCGAAAGTAGCAAAAAACTTTAGCGAAATCGGTAGTACAACAAAGTAGCCGAAGGAAATTCCGGATAAAAAACAAATTGACACAAACAAAACGACAAATCGTGCTGCTTTTCGTTCTTTCGGCAAAAGCCCGGGCAAGATGAATTGCCAAATTTGATGAAAAATAATTGGAAACGATACCGCAAATGACGAAAAGAGTACCGCCTGAAGATATAAGGAGATTTGACCGTAAGGAACAAGGTTTTGAAGTTTTGCATTTGGGTTCGAAAGTTTCAACGGACGAAATAGAACCTCATTGATAATAAAATCAGCAAAATAAATGCAAACTCCAGAGACCAAGAGAAGAGAAAGTATGGAACGCATCAATCTGCCTCGTAATTCTTCGAGGTGCTCGATGAATCCAACTTCTTCCGCATGTTTTTCGACACGCGCCATATCTACTTTATATTATTTAAATAGAATGAATAATACCTCATTCTATTTTCGGTTTGTTCAAAAATTAGTTCAGATTTTTCTTATCGAATCACTTTTTCAGGATTTGATAAAGCATAATTTTTCCAAGACGATCCACGGTTCGGTTTTTCTTTTTTTTGTTTCAAAAGAAAACTCAATGCGCCGGTTTCACCACCATTTGAATCGATAGAATTCTCCTGATAAAGATTAGGTTTCATTCGGAAACTGTCACAAAGAGCGATGCCAAGTGCATCTGATGCATCCTTCCATTTCCCGGTATCAGAAAGATTGAGAATTTTTTTAATCATAAATTCAACCTGTTCTTTTGAGGCATTCCCTTTACCTGTTACGGATTGCTTGATAACCCTCGGTGCATATTCATTATACTCCAAATTTCTTATCGCAGATAGCACCATCAATGCACCACGAACTTGTCCGAGCTTTAAGGTTGATTGAATATTTTTCCCGTAAAAAGCAGTTTCTATGGCAAAGCGCTTGGGTTTATGAACTGAAATGAGCCTTTCAAGTGCGTCATAAATAGATTTAATTCTTTTCGGCATCGTCTCGCTCGTGGTGGTGCGAATGATTCCAAAATCGAGAGTATGAAAATTGCCACTCTGAATTTCGATAATTCCATAACCGGTAATCAAAGTGCCCGGGTCAACGCCAAGAATAACCATTGAATTCAAAATGAATTAATCGCCAAATTCCATCAAATAACGCTCGATAAAATCATCCAAATCGCCATCCATTACAGTTTCAACATCAAAGCGTTCAAAGTTTGTACGATGATCTTTCACGCGGCGGTCATCAAAAACATAACTGCGTATTTGAGAGCCCCACTCTATTTTCTTTTTCTTTCCATCAAGTTCGCGCTTTCTTGCTTCTTCTTCTTCTCGCTTTTGTTGATAAAGACGAGATTTCAACATCTTCATTGCGCGTTCTTTGTTTTGAAATTGCGAGCGCTCCTGTTGGCAAGCCACGACAATCCCCGAGGGGACGTGGGTAATTCTTACTGCAGTTTCAACTTTATTTACATTTTGCCCGCCTTTTCCGCCACTTCGAAAGGTATCGATCTGCAAGTCATCGCGGCGGATTTCAATTGGCACATCTTCCGGCGCTTCAGGAAAGGCATAAACGCTCGCAAAAGAGGTATGCCGCCGTGCATTCGAATCAAACGGAGAGACACGCACCAATCGATGAACGCCGTTTTCCGCTTTGAGATATCCGTAGGCATAATCGCCCTGAATTTCAAGAGTTGCTGTTTTAATTCCGGCACCTTCACCCTCTTGATAATCATCGGTGTAAACCTTAAAGCCTCGCCTTTCAGCCCATCGCATATACATTCGGTAGAGCATATCCGCCCAATCTTGCGCCTCAGTGCCACCCGCGCCGGCATGTATGGTTAAGATGGCGTTCCGTTTATCATCCACACCAGAAAGCATATTTTTGAATTCCAGCGAAGTAATGTCTTTTTCTAATGCGTCAATATTTTTTTGGGCAGATATAAGATAAGACTCCTCCCCAAGTTCGGCCGCGACTTCAATGGATTCACGTTCACCATTCGCTTTTTCTTCAAGGGCTTGAAAAGACTCAATCCAAATCTTGTGCTCCGCAATTTCTTTAAGCGTTTTTTGGGCTGTGGTATTATCGCTCCAAAAATCTGAGGCAGCGGTAGTAGCTTCTAAAGTTTGAACAGATTCGATACGATGATCGATGTCAAAGAAACCTCCGTAATTGAGAAAGTCGTTCAAAAAGTGTGGTGAGTTTTTCGCGTTCTAATTCAAACATTGTATTCAGATGAATAATTAAAAATTAATTTTGTGATAGTTCAACAATTGTCGCTCCCGTTCCGCCTTCATCCCAATTTCCGAGCCTAAAGGATTTAACTCTACGGTCACTTTTCAGATAATCGGAAATCCGTTTTCTTAAAGCGCCGGTTCCCTTTCCGTGAATGATATCAACAGAGATTAACCCATTTTGGATTGCGCCGTCGATAAAACGGGCTACATCTGTGATGGCCTCTTCACCGGTTTTACCGCGTAAATCCAACCGTGTGCTGAAATCTTTGATTTCATGAATTGAAATCCCGCCATAATTTTTGGGGGTTTCAACCGCGTCTTTACGGGATAGTTCGCGAGCATCTTTTGAAGAGATTTTCTCCAAATTTCGAAGTGCGGTTTTAAGCCTAAAGTTACCAATTGAAACAAAGGCATCCTCATCAGAAACTTCAAGGATTTCCCCAAAGGTTTGAGAATCTATAAGTTTAACTTTATCACCGGGTCTAAATTGCGAATCCAGTATAGTTTTTTCAACAATTGGCTCGGTATCTTTTGCGACAGATTTCCTCATGTCTTCAACCGACCTTCGCGATTGCTTGATGACCTCAGGGTCTGCTTGTGAAGACTTAATATCTCGAATCGCTTTCTCAATAAGTGCATTGGCTTCAGCCAAAAGCCGTTTTCCTTCAGCCATACTTTGACGGCGTAAATCTTTGCGCTCTCTTTCAAGTTCCAATTTCGATTTTTCAACTTGCTCTGTAAGGCGTTTTAATCTTTCGTTTTCAGATCGAAGTGTGGTGCGTTCTTCAATTGTTTTTTGAAGTTCTGAATTCAGGTTGATGATTAATTCCTCGAGTGCATGTTTGCTTTCGCCCAATGCGATTTCAGCATTCTTTAAGATATGTGGGGCAAATCCCATTCGCTTTGCCATTTCAAGTGCGAAACTGCTGCCGGGAACTCCTACCTGAAATCGGTAAGTTGGCCGCAATTCAACACTATCAAATTGCATAGATCCATTAATGACGCCCTCCTTTTGATGTGCATAAGCTTTCAAAGTTCCTTGGTGCGTGGTTACAACAGTTAATGCATTTCTTACTAAAAGACTCTCTAAGACGCCTATTGCAATGGCGGCGCCTTCATCAGGATCTGTGCCGGAACAAATTTCATCGATGAGAACAAGACTTTCGTTTGTGGCTTCGTCAAGAATAAATTTGAGATTACGCAAATGAGAACTGAATGTTGAAAGGTCGTTTTCAATTGATTGTTCATCACCTATTTCTACAAAAATCTGATCGAAGAGTGTGAGGTGCGAATCTTCACGACAAGGTAATAAATAGCCGTGTCGGAGCATTTCTGAAAGTAACCCAAGCGTTTTAAGCGCCACTGATTTCCCCCCGGCATTTGGGCCGGTGATTACCAAAGTTCTTGAGTTTGCACCAAGTTCAAGCGAAAGCGGTTCAATGCTTTTGCCAGTATTTCGATTGGATAAATAAAGCCAAGGATGATAAGCATTAATGAGTCTTAGCGCTTTTGTTTCTGAAAAATTGGGAAGTACGGCTCTCATCATAATCGCAAGCCTAGCTTTTGCATAGAGCGCATCAAATTGCGAAAGGATTTCTTGTGTGGAGAGTAAGTTTTCAAGGTAAGCGCGAAGGTCGCGGGCTACTTCTCTTAAGATCCTTTCGATTTCACGAATTTCTTCGATTTCTAACTCTCGAATCTCATTTGAGAGCATCAGAGTTTCGGCTGGTTCAATAAAAACAGTATGACCCGATTGGGAGAGATCGTGAATAAAGCCTTGAACAGAATATTTATGCTCAACCCGGAACCCAAGAACCAAACGTCCATTCCGAATGGTAACGCCTTCTTCCATCAACATGTTCTTTTCAGCGTATCGTCTTTGGAGTGCATCAAATTTGCGACGTAAGGAATCTCTACGATTGGCAAGGCGAGAACGAATGTCTGACAAGGCGTCGGATGCGGTATTTTTTACTTCGCCAAAATCATCAATAATTCGTGAAATTTCATGTTGGAGCGATTTCTCCATCCACAAATTTTCAGTGAGTTGATTGAGATTGGGGTAGGTCTCACGCCGATTAAAAATAAATTTTTTCAGTTGTGAAGAAAGCCGAAGTGAAACGCCTACAGCAAGCAACTCTTTCGGAAAAAGAAAATTATTTTCAATGGTAAGCTTTTGATAAATAATTCGGGTATCGGGCATTGATAATATGGGAAGCTCTTCACCCGATTCCATTAGTAATTTTAACTCTGCCGTTTTTTTTAGTTCAAATTGCAAGGCGGTGGCACTAAGAAAGGGTTGCTCAATTTCAAGCTTTGACCTACCCATATCTGAAATACAGAGGGTTTCAGCAAATCGCTGAATTTTATCAAATTCTATTTTTTCTGAATTTTTCATTACAATTTTATATGAACCTTCAAAACGGTGCGCCAAAGATAGACGTTTCAAATAAAAGCCCACAGGCAAATATCAAGAATTTGAAGTGGCCGTCAGGAAAAATCAACGTAACTTGGTCACTTTTTTGAGAACAAGGATAAACTTTGATTTTATTTTCCTAAATTTTCAAATTAATAATTTGGGCTATCACTAATTTGTATTATAAGTCCGCTTTGAATTTCATGACCGCACGGATTCTTTTTTTTATATCCGCGATAACTCTTTTTGCTCAACCACTTTTTGCACAGCAACGGTGTTTTACCTACACCGATGAGAACGGGCTTCCCAGTGTATTGACAAAAAACATTGTAAAAGACCGCGATGGAATTACGTGGATTGCAACCGATGCAGGTCTTGTAAAATTTGATGGAATTAAATTCACCACGTTCACCGATAGCCTACCAAGCCCTTATGTGAAAGAAATATTCAAAACCTCCAAAGGCGAACTCGTTATTGTAACCGATTTTGGTGTTGGATTTATTGAATCATTTGGCAACACCATTCGATATTCTGAGATCGCTTCCGGGAATAATGTTCCTTCAGAAAGAGGTCTTTATTATCCAAAGCAAGTTTTCGAAAGTTCCGATAATGCATTATGGTTTAGTGAACCAAATGCAATTGTTCGATTTGGCACAAAATCAGGCTCTGCAGAAAAGTTTAATCGATATACTTTTGACCCCGAATATCAAAGCGAAAGTTATTCGCGTTCATTCTCACTCGTGGAAACAGAGGATAACCAATTAATCTGTGCCGCGTGGAAAGGCACTTTTTTTGTATTTGATGCCATTGCTGATAAGTTTGTTCCAATGCTCAATATAGACTCCACAAGTTCAGACACTGTTTCTAAAATTGGGAAATTTTTAATCAACCAAATTAAGCAAAGCAAAACCTATGGCTTGCTCGCGGCAACAAGTTGGGGCGTTTATCAAGTTATTCCTTCAAAGGATTTAAAGACGGTTTCTTTGAATCGTGTTATTGCTTTAGATGGTGTTTCCTCTTTTATAGAAACAGCTTCCGGCGAATTTTATTTAGGGACTTGGTTGCAAGGCGTCTATTATGCTAAAAAAGGACAGGTTAGACCAGAAAAACTCAATGAGATTCAGTTCAGTGTTGTTCATAACATTGCTCCTGACGACAATGATGGCATTTGGTTTGCAACAGATGAAGGAATTGCGCTTGTCCAAAAAACGTTCTTTCGACCTCTTCCACTTCGAGGCAAAAGAGTTTTTATTCAAAGTATCAGTTCCTCAAATGATCAAAGCGTGCTCGTTCAAGATCAAGAGAATGCATATTTAATTTATTCTCCTTCGCTTGATACCCAAAAAGTTATTGATACCACGCATCGTTCTTATCCAATTCTAAGTTCCGACGAAAATCTTTTGGTAAGAGTAATCCCAAAAAACCCAAATCATTTGCTCTTTGCAGCAGCGGGCGGTAGAAATGATCAATGGATGTCTTATCAAGATGGTGTTGTTGAACATTATATCAATGGTACGACCTATCGTATTGAGTTACCCAAGCAAGTCGATGAATTAATCACAAAAAGAATGGATGCGTTGATTGTTGATCGAGAACAAGGGCTTTGGGGAATTGCTTCAGGTTTGGATCGGGTATTAAGAATCGATGCAAGGCACCGTGTCACTGAATATGGAAAGAGCAAAGGAATTACAAGTGCACCCTCTGTCTTGAAGGAAACCAAACGAGGGTTTCTCTATTGCGGTGCCAGTGGAAATGAATCTTACCTCTTTCGGTTCGATCTGTATTCCGACCGTTTCATTAATATCAGCGTACCACTTCCATTTAAACCAAAGGTTCCGCTTGTTGTTCATGACCTCGCCTTAAACGAAGACGGTACGGTATGGATTGGAACTAATCACGGACTGCTTCGATACAAAGATGGATATGTTGATCAAATTGAACTCGCCGGACTTCTCGAACAGCCTACCATCAAAGCACTGTTACTTGATGAAAAAGATCAATTGTGGATTGGGACTCAAAAAGGCGTATTGGTTTATAACCAAACTGAAATAACCCCGTTTCAAAAGCAGGAAGGCTTGCCGAGTACTGAGGTGATTTACCGAGGAATCATAAATGATGATAAAAAAACTATTTGGGTTGGTACTTCAAATGGGTTAGCCTTTTGGCAAGCAATTACCGATTCTTTACCGGTAACCCCACCACCGCGAATTACTTCGATCGTTGTGAACAGAAATGAAAACCGTCTTGACTTATTAAATAATATCTTCCCCAGCAACGCTTTCTTGGAATTTGGTTTTGCTCCAAGAATTTTGCCGGCAGAAAGAGCGTTGTTTCAATATCGCATTTCCGGGGTTCAAGAATGGTCGTTACCAAGTTCAGAAACAAATTTTGTTTTGCCTTTGCTTCCAGCGGGAGACTACAATTTGGAAGTTCGAACGCAGCAAGCCGGTTATCAATGGAGTAAACCAATTACATACACTTTTTCCATTTTATATCCGTGGTATCAACGTTGGTGGATGTTTGTGGCTTATGTTATTCTTTTCGGTATCACCATTTTTTATATACGCAAGTATAATTCCACACTTGCAGACCGTAGGAGATTCGAAGAAGAACAGAGAAAAATGGTTTCATTAATCGAATACAGTTCAGAATGTATTGTGATGATGTCTCCCGAGGAAGATCTTTCATTTATCAACACCTCTGGTCAAATCATGCTTGGTATCGATTCTCCAGACGAAATGAAAAACAAGAAAATGTCAGACTTCATTTACGGGAAAGATCAAATGCTTTACCGGCGAATGATTTACCCGACGGCTCTCTTGAGTGGTCAATGGTCGGGGGAAATCCGCTTTAGACATTTGAAAACAGGCCTTGATATTCCAGTTCAATACAATTCATTTGCCATTCGTGATGCCAAAAGTGATCGAGTGGTTGCAATAGCTTCGATAAGCAGCGACATCACTCTTCGAAAGCAAATTGAACAGGCTCTGATTGATGCACGCGAAGAAGCCTTGAAAGCCGCACAACTTAAGGCAGAGTTTTTAGCCAACATGTCTCACGAAATTCGAACCCCGATGAACGCGGTTATCGGGATGACAGGTCTTTTGCTTGAAACCCCGCTTAACCACGAACAGCGTGAATATGTAGAAACAATTCGAACCTCAGGTGACGCTCTGCTCACCATTATTAACGATATTCTTGACTTCTCTAAGATTGAATCAGGCAAACTTCAATTGGAAAATTATCCGTTCAATTTGCGCTCTGTTGTCGAAGAAGTCTTAGAACTTTTTGCTGTCAAAGCGGCGGAGAAAAACCTCGATATCGCTTACATTTTCCACGATAACTCTCCGATGCGAATCATCAGCGACGCAACGCGTTTAAGGCAGATTCTCGTTAATCTTGTGGGAAATGCTGTAAAGTTTACGCCTTCCGGTGAGGTTGTGATTGAAGTATCAGTTGAAGAAACCGGAATTATCGAAAAGAAATCGCTGACTGAACAGCTTGCTGAAGGCGATGTAAGTGAAATCGATGTCACAAAACTTGATGCCAGTGTTCGTGATGAATTACCTTCAGCAGAAGAAATGGAAAAATTGAAAGCTGAAATGCCACCGAAGCCTGCTGTCAAACCAAAAATGCGTTTACTCTTTAAGGTTCGAGATACGGGCATCGGTATTTCACGAGAGGGAATTAGCCGCTTGTTTCAATCCTTCTCTCAAGTTGATTCTTCTACCACACGACGCTATGGTGGAACGGGGTTAGGCCTTGCAATTAGCAAAAGGCTTGCCGAGCTAATGGGTGGAAATATGTGGGTCGATTCTGAAATCGGCACCGGTTCAACCTTCTCATTTACTTTGCTAACTGAAGCGCTTCCTAATTCAAGCGAAGACGTCCGAATGCCAAAAATTAGCCTTGCTGGCAAGAAAATGTTGATTGTGGATGATAATGCTACAAATCGCCGCATTTTGCAGCTCCAAGCCAATGTCGCGGGAATGCTTTCTATTGAAGTAAATAACGGCGAAGAAGCGCTTGAAATTATCAAGCGCGGCGAGCATTTTGACGTCGCTATTCTTGATTACTTAATGCCTGAAATGGACGGGGTTTCGCTCGCACTCGAGATCAGAAAAATGCGTTCTCCAGAACAGCTTCCGATTGTAATGTTAACCTCGATTGGAAGAAGAGAAGAAAATGCAGTGGCCAACAGCGTAAACTTTGCTGCTTATATCTATAAACCCATTAAACAAGCACAGCTTTACGAAATTTTAGAAAACATCTTTAGAAAAGTTGACAATCAAAGTGAATTGGCGGTGGCCTCACCCCAACAGCTCGATGGGAATTTGGCACAACGAATCCCGCTTCGAATCCTTCTTGCCGAAGATAATGCGGTTAATCAAAAGCTCGCGATTAAGCTGCTCGAAAAAATGGGATACCGAGCCGATATTGCCGGTAATGGGTTGGAAGTAATTTCAGCATTGAAACGTCAATCCTATGATATTATTTTAATGGACGTCCAAATGCCGGAAATGGATGGACTTGCCGCAACGCGCCAAATCCGTGCTTTGTGGAACGACTATGAAAGGCCGTTTATCATTGCAATGACAGCCAATGCAATGCAAGGCGACCGTGAAATGTGCCTTGAAGCCGGAATGGATGATTATCTTAGTAAGCCGATACGCGTGGCAGAATTGCAAGCCAGCCTTGAACATTGGGGAAAGCTAAGAATTGAATCTCAAAAAAAGTTGCAAATCAGCTAATTTCCTTTTAATAAATTCAAATGGATACATTTAGTTTTAATGACAAGCCGTTGTTGGATTTAGCAACACTTGGAAGTTTAAGAGAAATTTATTCCACCCCAGAAGAACTCAAAGAAATTGTTGATTTATTTGTTGCAGACGCCAAAAAAAATATACACGAAATATCAGTTTCTTTTAACGACGCCGATGCTTTAAGGCATGCTGCACATTCCCTCAAAGGGAGCAGCAGTGTTATCGGAGCGATTCGCTTGGCGGAAGTTTCTTTTCAGATAGAGATTTGCGGGCGAAATAATCAATTACAAAATGTCCCTTCCTTTTATCAATACCTTAAGCCCATTTATGAAGAAACAATGACGATCCTTCTTAAAGAGGTTGAAAAGTAAGCGCAATGGAAAATCGACAACTCTCCGTTTCTCTTGTTTATACTCTTATTGCAATCATTTTTTCTGTTTTGCTCTCCCGAATTTTTTACCTCCAAATGGTAGAGCAAACAGAGCTCGGTAAAATATCATCACAAAATAGTGTTCGTAAAATTCCTGTTGATCCGGCTCGAGGTGATATTTACGATCGATACGGAGAAATTGTCGTGGGTAGTCAACCGCGCTATACGGTTCAACTAACACCTGCAAATTTTGATCGAAAAAACACCCAATTCCTCAGTGAAATCGTTGGAGTTCCCGAAAACACCTTAAATGATTTGATCAATGAAGGAATTCTCTATAACCGCTTTGCTCCTGTTAAAATTAAGCGCGATGCCGATTTCTCAATTATCAACCGCGTTGAAGAAAATTTATGGCAACTAACCGGAGTTGAATTGGTCATTGAAAATAAACGCAGATACCCTGATTCTTTTCGTGGCGCTCATATTTTTGGCTACACGAAAATTATCTCTAAAGTCATGCTTGAAAAGCTTTCTAAAGAAGACTATTCACGAAACGATATCATTGGTTACAGTGGCCTTGAGCGTACTTATGAAGAAAAATTAAAGGGTAAAAAAGGCACCAAATTGATTATGGTGAATTCACTCGGAAAATTTGTGAGTGACTATAATGGGGGAAATGAAAATGTGCCGTCCCAAAATGGAATTGATCTCTACACCACATTAGATGCAGGGCTTCAGGTGGTTGCCGAAAGTTTGCTTACAGCAACCGGAAAATCAGGAGCAATTGTTGCGATTGACCCGAGAGACGGTGGCATTCTCGCTATGGTTTCAAAACCGGATTACGACCCAAATTTGATGGAGGGTGTGATTGATTCCAAACTCTGGGAATCCTTAACCACCGGCGCGGCAAAGCCCCTCTTTAACCGATCGATTCAAACCCGTTATCCACCCGGTTCAACCTACAAAATGATTTCAACTTTAGCCGCACTTGAAGAAAAAATCGCCAAGCCCTCTCAAACCTTCTTCTGCTCCGGTCGATTTCGATTTGGGAATAAAGAGTTTCTTTGTCACGGTGGTAAAGGGCACGGCTCCGTGGATATGACAAAAGCAATCGAGGTGTCTTGTAATTCCTATTTTTATAACTTGATGTTTAAGATTGGCTTTGAAAATTGGACGAAATACGGCCGGCTTTTTGGGTTTGGAAGAAAAACGGGAATTGATATCCCAGATGAGTTTTCGGCGCCATTGCCGTCCAAAGAATACTTTGATAAAATCTATGGCTTTCGTCGATGGACAGATGGATACTTGGTAAGTTTAAGCATAGGACAAGGAGAAGTGGGCGCTTCGCCAATGCAGATGGCGGTTTATACCGCCGCTCTTGCCAATAGTGGCCTTTTGCTCAAACCCCATTTTTTGAAGGGCTACAACGACCCCGAAACAGGGAAATTCATTTCACATAAAATTGATAGCACAAGGCTGCCAATTTCTCAATCAACTTTTGATGTTGTACGAAATGGAATGCTTCGTTGCGTTGAATATGGAACGGCCCAAATTGCCAAAGTACCAAATGTACAAGTCGCCGGAAAAACAGGCACAGCCCAAAACCCTCACGGTGATGATCATGCGTGGTTTATCAGTTTTGCACCATATGAGAATCCGTCGATTGCAATCGTCGTAATGGTTGAAAATGCCGGTTTTGGTGGCGTTGTTGCTGCCCCGATTTCAGGTGAAATGATGAAGTACTATTTCTCGAATCGCGAAAGGAAAGAGGTCGCTCCCGCACAAAACGCCATTACTTCTCGGTAAGGCAATAAAATACGAGAAGTGAAATTTTAATAACATCCCCAAAAATTTAGGCACGACATGTCTGTTCAAAAAACTGAACATAAATTAACGACAGAAGAAGCGCTGGCATATTCGAAGATTGAGTCTTGGGTCAAAGCCAGAGTTTCTGAAAAGCCGTCGCCATTTACATTGCAAGATGCAATTGCAGCAAGCGGAATCGAAGCAGCCATTCTTGAGCCTGTCCTGTCGAATCTGATAGCGCGTTATTCCTGCAGGCTTCAAGTGACTGAAAATGGCGAGTTGATTTTTGATTTCGATGCCCCGCTCAAACGCTTAAATCAAAAGCCACTTGAAGATTATGCGAAAGAAATTCTCTCTTTTTTGTGGAAAGGGTTTCAACTTTTTTTCAAGGCGTGGATTGCTTTGACCCTAGTGGTTTATTTCTCACTCTTCGTGGTGATTCTAATCGCAATCATTTTAGGTCTGGCTTTTTCAGGCGATAATAAAAAGAATAAAAATTCACTTGATGTCTCCGCCTTAGGGAAGGTGTTCGATGTATTCTTCTCCATTTTTCGATTCTCCACTGTTATCAGTAATACTACTCGCGCAACAGATCAGTTCGGTTATGATTATAAAAAATTTAAGCCTAAGCCTTCGGTACTGAACGAGAATAAAAAAGGATTCGTGGCATCAGTGTATGACTTTGTCTTTGGACCGCCACGTGTCGAAAAAGATATACTTTCGGATGAAAAGGAAGTCTTGGCCTTTCTGAGAGAAAATGCCGGAGTAATTTCACAAACGGAAGTGATGGCACTTTCGGGAAGAGATCAAAAAAGTGCAGCCCATTTTTTTGCTCGATGTGCTGGAAAATTCGGAGGTATAATCAAAGTCTCAGAAAACGGAAGTATTTATGCTGTCTATGACGAAGTACTTATTGGAAAGGATGCAGCAGAAACTAAGTCAATTGAATATTACTGGGATGAATATGAGCCAAAGTTTGAATTCTCATCAAATACAGTGGGGCGTGACATGCTCATTGGGGCAATGAATTTTTTTAACTTGGCAATGAGTCTTTTTATGCTCAACCTTATTTGGGAATTGCCTTCACCATCAATTCAAATAATCATTAATGCATTTAAGGCCAATGACCTGAATGATCCTTTCATTTGGTTCTTTAGTTTTGCCCCATTCATTTTTTCTTTTCTTTTTTTTATCATTCCATTTATTCGCGCGTTTTGGATAATAAAAATGAATCAAAAACTTCACGAGATTAATATTCGTAAGCGATTTTGGAAATCCGCTTTTGTTACAAAAGGAAGTCCAAAAAGCCTGAAAGAATTTGAAGGACTCGTGAATGCCAATTCAAAAGAAGAAAAAATTACAGGGAGCATTTTCAATCTCTATTTTGAAAAATTAAAAACCGAACTAGGATTTGAAATGACCGCAGATTCTGATGGCACTTACCGCGTAAGTTTTCCTCAGTTACACCTTGAATTGAACGATGTTCAAGCATTAAGAGAAAAAAGAAACCTTGCTCCAAAGCTTGGAAAAGTTATATTGGATACAGGGAAAAGTAACTGAAGTTTAGATTTTAAATTAAAATCATTCGTTACAAGCAATGCCTTTTGAATACCAAATCGAAAAGGAACTCGTTTCTGTTAGAGGTTTTGGAGAAAGCAGTCTTCACGAATGTATTGAAGCGCTTCATGTAGTGATGAGTGATTCCGACTACCAAGAACATACACCGGTTATTGTCGATTTAAGCCATATCTCGTACACCCCATCTTTTCACGACTTAAAAGAAATTGGAGCAATTTCAGAGGAATTGTGTCAAAAGTTTAAGTCAAAAATAGCCGTGGTAGTTTCTGGATTTCTACATTTTGGTTTGGCTAAAACATTGTGCGGAATCATCGAAATTCACGGAGTTAAAATGAATGTGTTTTTTCGAGAAGACACTGCTAAGCATTGGGTACATGATGCTTAAATGAAATCAAGATCAAAGGGATACTTTGCAGAACACTTTCCGCCGAATTGATTCGCCGTTATTTCGTCGCAATTCTGAATCCAAAGCAGATTATTCATGATAAAAAAAATATCATTCCTTTTCATACCATTCCTTTTGATTAACCCAGTATTTGCTCAAGATTCTGATTTTGAAGCTTGGAAAAAGAAGGAAGCTGAATCCTTCAAGCAATTTAAAGATGCAGAAGACAAGGCCTTTATTGGGTTCTTAAGAGCCGATTGGAAAGCCTTTAAAGCGTCTTTAGGAGAAAAACCGGATGAAACCCCTAAACCAAAAAAGATTCCAATAGCAGAAACGCAACCTAATCGAAATATCATTGGTTATAAAAAATCAAATAAAGTTACAGAAACCACTAAGCCTGAAATAAGTAAAGCCTATAAAGCTCCACCCAAAAAGGTTGCCGAGCCTGTGGCTGAAGAACGAGAAAACTTTAACTTTTCTGAAGCAGCTTTTTATGGTTCTCCATTTGCAGTTTCTTATCCAAAAAAAGTCCCTCAATCAATTACGAGCAAGGTCACAAGCGAACTTATCGCCAAGTTTTATGAGTCAATGGCATCATCTCAATACGATAGCACCCTTCGCCAAGCCTTATTTTATAAGCGATGGTATGGACTCAATGATTGGGGGTTCGCGTTACTTCTTTCTAAAATGGCCTTGCAAGTTTATCCAAAATCAACCGACTCCCGTCATCTGTTTGTTTGGTTTTTTCTTCTAAAATCAGGGTTTGATGCGAGAGTGGGCTATGATGATGAAGGGGTTGCTTTGATGCTACCTTCTGAAAATACAATGTATGCCACACCCTATTTTACAATCGATTCGAAACGCTTTTACTTGATTTCTTTTGAGGGTAAGCCTGCGAAAGCACGATCTCTTTATACTTACGAGGGCAAAAATCCAAAATCTATAAAGCTGATTAACCTCTCATTTTCTCAGCCCTTGCTACTAAAACCGTCTTCTCAAGTCAGACGGCTCTCATTTGAATACAACGGCGAAAAAATTTCTTTTGCAGTCGCCTACAATCGCTCAAATGTTGAATTTCTTAAGGCTTACCCACAAACCAACATTCAACTCTATTTTGATAGTAAAATTCCAAAAGATCTCGAAGCTTCATTGTTAGGCGCATTGCAACCGTATCTAACCGGAAAAACAGAAGCGGAGGCTGCTAATTTTCTACTGCGTTTTGTTCAAAAAGCGTTTCAATACAAAACCGATGATGATCAATTTGGATATGAAAAGTATTTCTTCCCCGAAGAATCAATCTTTTATCCTTATTGTGACTGTGAAGACCGCTCAATTTTGTATGCTTATCTTATTCGAAAACTTATCGGTTTAGAAGTGGTTGGGCTTGACTACCCCGGTCATATTGCAACAGCTGTGAAGTTTTCATCCCCCCTTGAAGGAGACTTTGATAAACTTGAAGTCAATGGTGATAGCTACATCATTTGTGATCCAACTTATATCAATGCTGATATTGGAATGGCAATGCCAAACCTAAAAAATACTGTACCAACCATTATTCCACTTCAAGCGCCAAACCGTGCCCGATAAAGATAAAAACTACCAATTCCCGAACGACCCAAAGCCTTATCAATTGCTAGAGTCGAAGTATCTCTTTACTCAACCGCCTTGGCTTGTCATGCGCGAAGACCGGCTCAAAGTGCCTGATGGAGGAATTATTGAAAAATATTGGGTTTGGGAATATCCTGCTTGGGTGAATGTTATAGCAATAACTGAACGAAATGAAATTGTACTCATTCGGCAATATCGTTACGCGTTGGGGAAAGTTTATTTTGAAATTCCTGCGGGTACTATAGACCCGGGAGAGACGAATCTTGAAAGCGCTGCACGTCGAGAATTACTTGAAGAAACGGGCTACGGCGAGGGAACTTGGGAACTCTTCATGACCCTCTCGGCAAATCCTGCGCTTCAAAACAATCTTACTTATACTTTTCTGGCAAAAGGTGTCCGGAAAATCTCAGAGCAGAAACTTGAATCTACAGAAGATATTCAGGTTCATTTAATGCCCGTGGATGAATTAAAAGAGATTTTATTTAATGAAGGATTTATTCAAGCTCTACATACAGCTCCTTTACTGAAATATCTTCTCATGAGGGAGCAAGGTAATTAACAAGCATTTCAATAAAGCAATTTTGTTTCTCAAAAGCTATTTTCTTTGAGACTTTTGAAAAAATTCAAAATGGCACGAATTAGCCCTTCAAGTGGTTAAGAAACAAAGAAAAAATTTGTAAGCGATTGCAATAATGAAGATTATCACTACCTTGAAAAAAATTTAACCCTTTGATGAATCACCGATTTATATCCAACCTTTTTTTTACTTCTTGCTTGCTTTGCAATTCAAGTCAAAATGGCTTCGCAAAGAATCTAACTGAAATCAATAATCATGTTTGAAACTGTCGAATTACAAGCTGCGACGAAATCGGAGCTTTATAAAGAATTAACCAAACAGCTTTATCATCTCATTGACGGTGAGCGAGACTTTATCGCCAATGCGTCGAATTTTTCATCACTATTGTTTAACTCACTCCCTGATTTAAATTGGGCAGGTTTTTATATTTATAAAGAAAAGGAACTTGTTTTAGGCCCTTTTCAAGGTAAACCTGCGTGTGTCCGAATTGCTATCGGAAAAGGGGTTTGTGGTACCGCGGCTGAACGGCTTAAAACAGTGATTGTCAAAGACGTCCATTCCTTCCCGGGGCACATTGCATGCGATGCCGCTTCGAATTCAGAGATTGTGGTACCAATGATTAAAAATGGTGTATTCATTGGGGTTCTTGATTTAGATAGCCCGTTGGTCGAACGCTTTGATGAAGAGGATAAAGCCGGTCTTGAAAATTTGGTTGAAATGTTTCTCAGTAAAACAGACATTCGTTATTTCTAAAAATCCATTGATACAGATAAAATTTTATATTTGGCTGAAGAAGGCCTTTGGAATGCAGTATAGCTTGCATCTCCGTTACTAATAATTACAGAACGGCAACTTCATTGAGTATATGAATCACGACAATGAGTTTTTTGATGAAAGCGCCAATCCGTCTTCACGGCCGCGTCATAATCATACCCTAAAAACGGCGAAGTCACTCGCTGATAATCCATCTGAGCTTTGTGCCGTATCCGATACGGACGCTCTTGATGAGTATGTCATTATTCTTCTCGAGAATAGTGAACCGGAGCGTGCTTTGGTCATTGCCGAGCACTTTATTCAAATAGCCCCATTCAGCAGCGATAGTTGGTTTCGATTTGGGGCATCGCTCTCGGCATTAGCCCGATTCAAAGATTCAATTGATTCGCTCGAAAAAGCCTTGAAGTTGAATCCTAATGATTTTGAAATTTTAATGCACTTAGGCATCACACATGATAATGCAGGTAATCTTGATGAGTCATTAGCCTATTTTGAAGAAGCTGTAAAATTTGCCCCATACGACGATGAAGCGCACTTCTGCCGAGCCTTAGCCCTTGAAAAAATGGAGCGCTATCAGGAAGCAGAACAAGAATTGGAAGCATGCCTGAAAATTAATCCGTTACACCCTGAGGCTTGGTATGAATTGGGTTATTGTAAAGATATGATGAGCAAATTTGATGAAAGCTTAAATTGTTACGATAAACACTTGGATTTTGAGCCCTACAGCACGAATACTTGGTACAACCGAGGGATTATCCTCACAAAATTAAATCGGTTAAAAGAAGCAGTTCACAGTTATGATATGGCACTGGCCATTCGTGAAAACTTTTCCTCTGCGTGGTATAACCGCGGGAATGTATTGGCTTCGATGAATCAGTTAGAAGAAGCCATTCAAAGCTACCGCCAAACGCTTACTTATGAGCCCAATGATGTTTCAAGCTATTTTAACATCGCGATGGCGTTTGAGGAATTAGAAAATTTTCCAGAAGCGATTACTCATTACTTAAAGTGCGTTGAAATCGATCCTGAGTATGCAGATGGATGGTATGCACTTGCGTGCTGTTACGATGCCGCCGAAAGTTTTGAAAGCGCATATGCCGCTATAACTCATGCCTTAGACCTTTCTCCGGCATGTCCGGATTTCCTTCACATCAAGGCTGATGTGGAGTTCAACTTAGGGAGAACTGAGGATGCATTATTAACTTATGAAGAGTTGCTTCAATTGGAGCCCGATAATGTTTACGTTTGGTTTGATTATGCCGCCTCTCTACTTGATTCCGGCGATGCTGCTGCAGCAGTCACGGCTTTCGAACAAGTGATTCGCTTGGAACCGAATCTATCAGATGCTCATTTTGAATTGGCATGTGCTTATAAAATACTTGGGAATACTCAAGAAACTCTAATCGCCTTGCGAAATGCAATCATGCTTGATTCAGAAAAACGATCTTTATTTCAAAAGGTTTTTCCTGAGCTTTACAAACATGACTCTGTTCGAAGCTATTTAGGAATTACAACCTAAGACTCTTCGGTTTTTAATTTGATATCATCTTTTATCTTAATGTCACAAGCGAAAAAAATATTAGGTTTAATCGGACATGAAATCGATTATTCGCTTTCTCCGCTGATGCACAACACAGCTGCCGAGGCATTGGGATTGGATGTATTCTACACCATCTTTGACGTTTATCCTCCTGAAAACCTCTCTGACGCTCTCTATGGAATTCGCGCACTTGATATTATGGGCGTTAATGTAACAATTCCCTATAAAGAACAAGTGGTTCGTTATATGGATTCATTATCCGCTGAAGCCTCTGAGGTTCGTGCCGTAAATACAATACTAAATCATGAAGGAAACCTCATTGGATACAATACGGATATCTATGGTTTTTCAGAGCCATTGAAATCCTATAAAGATCAAATCGAAGGTCATGCCGTGGCCGTATATGGAACCGGCGGCGCCGCAAGAGCGGTTGTTCAAGCCTTAAAGCAATATTTCAATCCTTCAAAAGTATATATCCTTGCACGCGATGAAGGTAAAGGCGGTGCATTTGTTGATCGCTTCAAACGCCGGAGCAAAAATATGAAGATTTCTGCTGTTGAAATGACTGACGAAAGTGTGGTACCAATTCTTGAGGAATGCCGGCTAATCGTTAATTCTACACCAATCGGAACGCATCACCATAGCCCTTCCGCAAATCAAACTGCGACGGCGATAACCAAACCTGATCCTCTTGTATTGCCCGAATGGAAAATTTGGAATTCTGATAAAATCGCCTACGATTTGGTTTATCGCCCACAAATGACGGATTTCCTCTCTGTAGCCAAAAAAGAAGGTGCGCAAATCGTCTCAGGCCTTGAAATGCTCATTCATCAAGGGGCTAAATCCTTCGAAATATGGACAGGTAAAGAAATGCCAATCGAAAAAGTAAGGGCAATATTGCTTGCTAAACTCGATGAGCAAGCTCACACCAACGAATTGCCGACCGCTCACCTTAAGTGACCCTTTTTCTTTTTTGTTCAAACTTATACATTTTAACATTCGTTAACATGATACCTTTCCGCTCTACAAGGTTTTTGGAGCGGCACTTAACTTTATTCAAAAATGCTTACAAAAATTTTAACCGAAAGGCACATTTTAGGCCTAACGCTTTGGAGTTATCTTGAATCAAACGACAGGAAAAGCCCCGTTTTTTCCGAAGTCTTTTCTGAGAATAATTCTCAAATTGAACTCCTTCAAAGCTTCGCAAGTGAAAACACTCTTGCAACCGTTACACAAAATATCCGTCAATTTGCTGAAAATGCACCACTAACGCCACGAACTGAAAAAGAAGTGATGCAACTCGTTTTAGACAAAGAATTTGAAATCATGCGACTGACTGAGGAATTGATGATGCATCCGGATACCAGTGTATTTGTGCTTCGAAATATTCGATATGCCGCGAAGTCACATAAATTGTTCGTTGAGGAGTTATCCGAAAAGGCAACTTCTTCATTTTAACCTCCGTGATTCCTTACCTAAAATTGTTTTTTCTGATTTGTTGAAAGATTTATAATGGGAAGGGTCGAAAAGCATGAAAGGGCGAGCCAATCGCCCTTCTTTATTTATTTGAAAAAGAGCTTTATTCAACCCTTTTTCAATCTATTTTTGTACAATGTTTTTGAAGACGCCAAGTGCAATCAAAAAACTAAGCGGTGAAATTGCTCTTACCGAAAATAGCGTTGAATCTTCCTTTCACACGTTTGCAAATTAAATACCGAGATCAATTCAATGAATATTTCTATTCAAAACATAAAAAAATCTTACAACGGAAAAGTTGCTCTCAATTCAATTTCTTTTCTAATCCCGGAAGGGATTTTTTTTTCAATCTTAGGAAAATCCGGGAGTGGAAAATCTACCTTACTTCGATTGATCGCAGGCCTTGAAAAACCTGAAAGCGGGAGAATTGAATTTGATGGGAAAGATGCTGCTGCGACTTTGCCACATAAACGACGAACCGCGATGGTATTTCAAAACTATGCGTTATTTCCACATCTTTCAGTCTTTGAAAACGTCGCTTTTGCACCGCGGGAGCAGAAACAAACAGAGGATGAAATTCGCCGCAATGTCACAGAAAAATTGACCCTTTTAGGCATTGAAAAAAAGGCGAAATCAAAAATTTCAGAACTTTCGGGTGGTGAGCAGCAGCGGGTTGCAATTGCTCGTGCGCTTGCAACAGGCTTTGAAACGATTCTCTTTGATGAACCGCTCTCAAACCTTGATGCGCCATTAAGAAAGGAATTGCAAAAGGAATTAAAAGCCATTCAACGCGAAAGCGGGCAAACCTTTATTTATGTCACGCATGATCAAGAGGAAGCCTTGAGCCTTTCAAACGGAATCGCAATTTTAGAAAACGGATTGCTGAAAGAATATGGCGCACCCGATGAAATCTATAACTCACCGAAAAGCTTAATCGGAGCGCTCTTCTTGGGAGAATCCGTTGGATTAAGTGCCGCTCGAATAGCAACAAATGAGGTAAAAACCGAACGTGGAATGATCTTGAAAGGTGAATCGGAAATTCCACACGAGAAAGTCGCTGTGGTGATTCGTCCAGAATCAATTGAACCATTTCATTCATCTTTTGGTGATGAAACTCTAAACGAAAAAAAAATGCCTCCCAATGTATTTAAGGCAGAAGTAAAGGCAAGTTTTTTTAAAGGGTCCTTTACAGAGTATGTGATTCGAGCAGGCGACGAAATGCTTTTAATGCATGCACCTTCAGGGTTTACGGGCGGACTTGTACGAATCAAATCATTTTTTATTTTTCCTCTTTCATAGTTCTGTAGCACTTTCAAAAGTTTGATCAAATTTTGTAGTACCAATGTTTCAGTTTTCTCGCCGCACGGCGTCATCAATTTTTGATTCACCCTCAACACACAAGGAAGCACCAACTGAATCCACCGGAGTCGCCCCACGCTGGGCTGAGCTTGCAGCAGCCGATAAAACAAATCCGGTAATAACTCAAACCAATATTGCCGCAGCTTGCCCTTTTTGTGTCAATTACGATTTAACTACCCACATGTGCACGCTCTATGGCGAACCCATCCCACAAGTTGAAACCAACGCCAACCCTTGCAAAGGGAATACCTTTTCAAGAAAATTTTTCAGCGGCAACCGTTTGGCTCAGCTGCGCTCTTTGAGAGGATAGATGCAGGTCATTTGAATCGTTCACCTTACATGTCATTCCCGCAAGTCGCTATGCGACGCGTCGGGAATCGAGCATACCCATCAATCTGTCGCATTCAGGATTCCGGACAAGCCGGAATGACGAATTGGAAAAGCGTGCAGGATTGAGCGGCGAGCTTGCCGAGCCTCATAAAGCCACGGAATGACAAACTGTGAGGTGGTTGAGCTTGTCGAAACCACCGTGTTGAAAGCCTTATGTTTTGTCATTTCGAACGAAGCAGAGCGGAGTGAGAAATCTCAATTGTGCGGATAGTCGGAGATTTCTCGCCGTGCTCGAAATGACCTGTATGAATGCAAGTGGTTTCGACGGGCTCAACCACCACGCCATTTTTCACTTACGGTAAAGGAAAAAAGCAATCTGTGAAACTCCGTTAAATCCGCGTCATCCGCGTTCCATTAAGGGTTCGGAAAAGATTCGGTTGAAGTTCCAAAAATCTTCTTCAACTCCCGTTCAACCTTTTCACCGGCATCCATTGTTTCAAGCGGGTCGCGGCGCAGCCGGTGCCGAAGTGCAGCGGTGGATACCGCTAAGATGTCTTCTACCGTTGCTTCGTTTCGCCCCTCGTAAGCCGCATGAGCAGAGGCCGTGCGCATCACGGTAAGTTCTCCGCGGTGACCGTCGATTCCCAAGTTCATACAAAGCAAGGCTATCTTTGAAAGCAACTCATCGGGCATCGTCACTGAATCAACCAATGATTTTGCTTTTTCAATTT
This sequence comes from Chloroherpetonaceae bacterium, assembly GCA_033763895.1. Lineage (NCBI taxonomy): Bacteria > Pseudomonadati > Chlorobiota > Chlorobiia > Chlorobiales > Chloroherpetonaceae > Chloroherpetonaceae bacterium. The sequence continues at coordinate 290,405 of JANRJQ010000010.1, forward strand.
TGGATTGCAGTGCTTTTTGTTCCGGCTCCCATTCTTTCAAAAATTCTTTCGGGTTTTCATCAAAGCTGCGGCGACGCTTGACAATCTCAACCCTTTTCGCCACATCATTAATGGTATTAATTCTCGCATGAAGCCCGAATCGGTCGAGAAGCTGCGGACGAAGCTCGCCTTCTTCAGGGTTTCCTGAACCAACAAGCACAAACCGTGCCGGATGCTGAATGCTAATTCCTTCACGCTCAACCGTATTTCTTCCGCTTGCCGCCGAATCAAGCAAGACATCCACCAAGTGATCATCAAGCAAATTGACTTCATCGATATACAAAAAGCCGCGATTCGCTTTCGCAAGCAAACCCGGCTCAAATGCTTTTGCGCCTTTGGTGAGCGCCTGTTCAATATCGATGGTGCCGCACACACGGTCTTCCGTTGCGCCTAAAGGCAAATCAACCACCGGTACAGGAATTTTCTCAACATGCGGGTGTTTGGCATGAGCCGTTTCATGCAAGTATTCTTTCAACGAGCGGTTGTAGGGGTCGTTTTGCACGCGTTCAATTTCAGGCAGCACATCTGCAAGAGCACGAACTGTGGTGCTTTTCCCCGTTCCGCGATGCCCCATCACTAAAACGCCACCGATTCTCGGATTGATAATATTGAGAATCAAACACAATTTCATTTCCTCTTGCCCCACAATCGCCGTGAATGGAAACACCAATTCCCCCTTTGGTTTCATTACAGGCTTTGGTGCATGATGCTCCTCATGATGCGTTTTTGATTTTGGATTTGGACTCGATTTCTTCAAAGAGGGAACTGGTTTCTTGCTTGGTTTGGTGCGTTTTGAAAGGGAAACGCCGGTTTTTTTGGTCATAGTGATTGTATTCAAAGATTGTGAAATTCGCTTTCACCTGCGCCCGAATTCGAGATGGTTTTGGTTGCAAAGTTAAGGAATTTGTCAGTTCAAAGGAGAGTGAAAAATGCGAGGCGTTTCCAAAAATACTTTCATGTCATTCCCGCAAGTCGCGAAGCGACGCGTCGGGAATCTGTGGTGAGCGCAACATTCATCTCGTGCAGGATTCTGCTGCGAGTTTACTGAGTATTTATAAAAGCCCGGAGTGACAATTGTGGTGGCCACGGCTTGTCGAAATGCCCCCCTTCACGACACGGTGGTTTCGACGAGCTCAACCACCTCAATTAAGTGTATTAATCCTGTTTATCATTAAATCATAAAAATCATAGTTCAGACAGTGGTTTCGACAAGCTCAACCACCCCGCTGAATCGCGCTCGCCGCCGCCAAAACATCCGCTGCCTTCATCTCGGCAAGGCACTTCGGTTCGCCGAATTTACACACCGTTGAAACACACGGCGCACACGAAAGACCCGAAACTCTCAGCCCTATTGAATTCTCCAAATGATACGGATGCGTGTTCCGCTCATCACCGGCACCGTTGAGTACAACGGTTGGCGACCCCACCGCATTCGCCAAATGCGCCGTTCCCGAATCCGTAGAAATCACCAAATCACACCCCGCAAGCACCGACGCAAGTTCCACCACCGATGTCTTCCCGCCCAAATTCAGCATTCGCTCAGGCGCAGATATCATCGATTGAAACGCATCAAGATACGCGCGTTCTTTTGCAATGCCGGTAACGATTAGTTGCACACGCGGGTCGCGGAGTAAGTCTTCTGCAAGTTCAATACCCAAGCGAAGAGGAACAACCTTCGAAGGGCTTTCGGAACAAAGGTTCAACACAATCTTCTTCATTCCTGCAAAGGGCAAAAGCAGGGGAGAAGGTATGACTTTAAGTTTTGCTTCAAGCGGTGCAAGTGTTTGCGAAGCCGGCGCATAGTGATGAAACGCGGGATTCAAAAGCGCAGCATATTCTTCAGTTCGGTGTAAATTTTGGGGCTTTGGAAGTGATGATGAAAGCAGAAGGCTGCGAAACTCACCACCAAACCCCACGCGCACTTTCGCACCGGTAAACCACCCCAAAAGTGCCGTTGAAAACGATTCAGGCAAAGAAATAAAAAGGTCAAACTCGCCGTGCGACTTTAGGATGGAATGAGCAAATGATCTTAACCCCAAAACCCCACGGTGCTCCGTTTTCGAAAACCCATACACTGCCGTGAGCGGCGCCGAAAGCGAAAGCAGGGGCTCCAAGCCTTTTTTCGCAATTCCTATAATCTCCGATTTCGGATACGCCTCCCGAAGCCGCTTCACAAAGCCCAAACTCATCACCACATCGCCAAGCCAATTGGGTGAGCGGAAAAGAATGCGGTGCGGCGTTTTATTTTGAGGAATACTTGAAGAGACTAAGGTTGACATACGAATAAAAAAAATTCTTTTGATCGGTGTTTGAAGGTAAAGAAACCAAAGGGTAAAGAAGAAATTTAATTTTGAATTAACGCATTAAAATCAAAGAACTCCTATATTAAACAAGCCCTCATTTTATCCCTCATAATTTATCTGCTGCAATTGAAAGTTTCCTTAGGCTCGAGCCTTTGGGTTCTTAAAAAATTGATTATTTGAATTGCAAAATTATCCGAAACCAAACATGAAAAAGATTTATTACGCGATTACTTTATTGATTTTTTTTCCACTAATCGCTTTTTCACAAACAGATCCTACGCCTCAATCGGTACCCTTTAGCCAAAATTTCTTAACCTTTGATGGTGCTCAAACAGTTTACCCATCTGGTTTCCAAGGGTGGACAATTGCAGGTAGTACTGCTCTAACTTTTCCAACAGCTGCGCCAAATGGAAACCAAGCCTTAGCCGGCGGAACAAATGCATCCGCTGGTTCAGGGGTTTTTGATATGAATGGGAAAATGGGTGTGCTCTCAACCGGAGCAGCGTTACGCTCAATCGCTTTTGCCATAAATACCACAGGCCTCTCTTCCATAAATATATCTTACACGGCAGCAACCCAGAGGCAAGAAACAGGGGCAAGAATCGGAGCTATTGGATTGCAATACCGAATTGGCACAAGTGGAACATTCACCGATATTTCCGGTACAGAATATCAAAATCCCGGCGGTTCAAACAACACCACAGGTACTGGATTAATTAATCCTCAAACCATTTCAGTTGTTCTCCCCGCTGCTTGTGATAATCAAGCCAATGTGCAATTGCGTTGGGTCTATCGTGAAGTTTCGGGTGCAGGAAATCGACCAAGTTTTTCTGTTGATGACATTGTCGTTTCTTCCTCACCCTCAATTCAAGCGTCAGCAGTTGCGCCGGGTGCGATATCCAGTACCAGTATCAACATCTTTTGGACAAATGGCAATGGCGCAAATCGAATTGTCGTCGCCCGTAATAATCAACTGCCCGAATTGCCGGTCAGCGGAACCGCTTACACAGCTAATTCAATTTTTGGCTCCGGTTCTCTCATTGGAGCAAATACCTATGTGGTTTATAACGGTTCTGGAAATTCTGTAACAGTAACCGGTCTCTTGAACAATAATCAATATTCGTTTCAAATTTTTGAATACAATGGTTCTGGAATTACCTCAGTCTATAATGTATCAACGAGTTCAGGCAATTCAATTAATCTTTTAGCCCTTGACCCAGCCGCGGAAAGAATTCGACTTTCACCCTCACTAACAAATTCGTTTACAACCATTCAAGGAACGCCCTCTGCTCCCCAAACCCTGACTTTAACGGGTTCTAATTTATCAGGCTTAGATATTGAAATTGGTAGCAATAATTCCGCCTTCGAGCTGTCATTAGATGGAACGACCTACGCTCCAAATTTGACCCTTACCAATGGAACTGCTTTCCCATACAGTTATAGTGGAGGCACTTTAACCGCTACAGTATTTGTAAGAATACAAGCATTCCATCCGGAAGGAACAGTATCCGGTGGTGTCGTGTCCGCTTACATCAATGGAGGTATTTTTTCAACAACCAGCACGAATGTCGCAACTTCTTTTGTTAATGCCAATGAACCGTCAACTCAAGCGTCAGGAATCTCAATATCTGGTGTGTTGTCAAATCAATTTACGGTCAATTGGACAAGCGGCTCAGGCGCAAATCGCTTGGTCGTGGTTCGGCAAGGCGGAGACCCTGTTTCTCCGGTTGACGGAGTAAGCTATACCGCAAATGCAAATTTTGGAAGCGGTTCAAATCTTGGAAGCTTAAGCTATGTGGTGTATTTGGGCAATTCAAATACGGTCACAGTTACGGGTTTAATTTCAACAACATCCTATACGGTTGCAATTTATGAAGTGAATGGTACCGGAAGTACTTCTAATTTTAATACTTCGGTGACCGATGGCGTTAATCGTATTTCTCAAACCACTGGAGGTCCTAATGTTATCACCACTTTGGGCACTGTATTGACGGAAGCATTTAACATTGGCACTTCATCAACAGCAGCATTACCTACGGGATGGCTCATGTCTCCGGCAGGTTCTACTTCACCAACTTGGACTGACGCGGGAAACTTTAGTGCTACCACCCAAGCTGCAAGTTCTGGGACGCCAACAGCCGGAGGAAGGTACAATTGGTCAATAACCGGAGATGGAAACCGTGCCATAGGATTTATGACTTCTGGAGGTTACGCTTCTCCGAATAGTATAATGGCGCGTTTTACAAATGGAACAGGCACAACGGTCAATGCGATATCGGTCAATTTCGCCATTAACCGTTACCGGATTAATACCGCTCCGGCATCAATCCAATTTTTCTACTCTTTGGATGGTTCAACTTGGACATCGGTTTCCGCCGGCAACATACCGACTACCGATATACCAACCGGTACAAGTACCTATACCTTTTCAACGCCTTTAGTCAATACCCGAACCCTAAGCATTACGGGTCTTACAATTCCTGATGGCTCACAATTTTATTTGCGTTGGAATTTCAATACGGGAGGGACGAATTCTCAGGGGTTGGGATTAGATGATGTGAATATTACGGTTCAAGCAACAGCCGCAGCCCCAACGGCTCAACACAATTCATTGCCATCACTTTCCACAACCAGTTCGTCAGCAACATTCAGTTGGGCGGGCGGCAATGGCGCGCGAACAATCGTGTTGCTCAAAGCCGCAAGCGCTGTGGATTCAAATCCGGTAAATGGAAATGGCTATACTGCCAATTCTGTCTTTGGAAGCGGAAGCCAACTTGGAACGGGAAATTTTGTGGTATTTGATGGAACGGGAAGTTCAGTCACGGTCACGGGCCTTAATTCAGGCACTCAATATCATCTTGCAATTTATACCTACAATGGCAACGGATTATCCTCCAATTATTTAACCCCTGCCTATACCAATAATTTTACCACGCCCGGGCTTGCACCCGTAACTGCGCTAACCGCGGCGCCAATTACAGGAACACAAGCAACTGTTGATTGGACACTTCCGGTTAATTTCGCGCCTGCTTCAGGAACCATTCTCGTTTTTGCGAAAGAAGGCAGTGCGATAACGGTTGGGTCTCCATCCTTGAATTCATCTTCCTATACCGCCGATGCCAATTTCACCGGCACAGGCACGGCGTATGAAAACGACCCCGCCGCGAAGTGTGTCTATAACGGCGATGCCGCATCGGTAACCGTTACCAACCTCACCTCCGGTAACACCTATCATTACTTGGTCTTTCATGTCTCAGGCGGAACCTTGTATTCGGATAGTCGCGCCTCGAGTGCCGCACAACCCACCGAAAGGATTTGGATTGGTGCTTCCGGTCAACCGTGGACGACCACAACCAATTGGAATCCAAACGGGCTTCCTTCTGCCGGTGAGTTTATCGTCATTAATTCTTCAACAACAATAGCCACTGTTCCAACGGTCAGTATCGGTGCATTGAGCATAGGAACTGGGGCGACGGTAACGCTTCAAACGCCGGCAACGAATACACTCACGGTTACCGCATCTCAAAACGCTGTAAGAATTCCTTCAGGAGCTTCATTAACATTATCAAATAATGTTTCATTAACACTTGCTTCGGGTTCAGCTGCTCGGATTAATGGACAACTGCAATTGGGAAATGGTAGTATTACACGTACAGGAGCTACTTTAGAATTCTTAAATGGCTCAGAATTTATCTTAAATGCCGAGGCAGGTGCAATACCAACCGCAACTTGGTCTTCGAACTCAACTGTTACCATTACAGGTTACACAACCGGCACCGTAGCACCAAGCGGTTTAACTCAAAACTTCGGCAATTTTGTCTGGAATAACCCTATACAATCTGTAACTGTCAATCTTGCAGGAAGTCTAAATTCAATTGCAGGTTATGCTGCTTTCAACACCGGAACGGGTACTCTGAATCTCACAACAGGGGCATCTTATACCCTTAACGTTGGAGGAGATTTCACCCTTGCCGGCGGTACAGTGCAACTTTCATCAGGAGCCGGAGCCCCAACCTTAAATGTGGGAGGAAATGTGACAATGAATCTTGCGAATGTCATTTTGAGGGGAACGACCGGAAGTAGTACGGCCACCATTAACATTACCGGGTCGATGACAATGTCAGGAACTTCTGCTCAATTTGAAGGTGCAACCTCGAGTGGAGGAATCATCAATATGTCCATCGGTCAAGATTTGACCGTTGCGCAAGGGAATTTTTACGGGTTAGGCGTTGCCAATAATCCCTCCACAACAAGTGTCATAACCATCGGTGGAAAAGTTGCGGTTGGTGGCGGAGCTAATCCAAGTAATTTATTTCCAAATGGCTCTTCGAATGCCGCATCAAATATCGTTTTCAACATTGGAGGCGATTTGGAACTCAATACCAACGGAACAATTAGCTCCACAGCTACAATTGCGCCTGTATTAAATTTTTTCGGCGGGTCAACCAATGCCGTAATTCTCAGCGGCTCTGGAGGTTTATTCGTCAATAATGTGAATCTCTCTGTTGGGAGTGGAAAAATTGCTTCGCTTGGAAGATCAATCGTATTGCCAGACTTTACGACTTTCAGTGTCTTAAATAATGGAACGCTGAACACCAATAACTTTACTTTATCGGGGGGTGCGATCTTTAATCTCAATGCCGAAGGAACTTTGATCGTAACAAGTACCTCTGGTATAAATTCTTCGGGTTCCACGGGTAATATTCAAACGACAAGCAGAATCTTTAACTCAAACGCTCGTTACATTTATTCAACAAGTTCAAACGGCTCCACGGGAAACGCCTTACCTTCGCCCGTTAAGTTTGTTGGCATAGACCATCCCTCAGATCTAACTGAGACCGCAATCTCCGGATTGAGAACCATCTCAGATACTTTGTATTTACGAAGAGGCCGTTTCGATAACACCAATTTTAACTTCAACGTAGCCAATAACGGGTTTGTTGTTCGAGAAACAGGCGAGATATTCCCAAATCAACTCGCTTATGCCGGTCAATACAACCTCACGTATGCTCATACAAGCGGAACCGTTTCTATCGGGGATGAATTTCCAAACACACTGAATATTTTAGATACGCTGGTGATCAATCACTCCGGAACCGAAGTCTTTATAACTGGGGATCGTCAAGTAAATGCACGGCTTCGTTTGCAAAATGGCATCTTAAATACATTTGGATCCACGCTTACCTTAACCCCTTCGACCGAAATCCGTGGTGGAAGCAATGCCAGTTATGTTACAGGAAATTTGGCTCATCAAAATACGACTACTCCTACGAATAAACTCTTTCCCTTTGGAGACTTAGGCATTTACCGTCCCATTTCACTCACGCTTGCAGCCAATGTGAGTGTTTCTACCGTTACAGGTGCTTTGAATTTTACTGCCGGCGCGGCCTATCTTTACAAAACTGTTACTCCACCTGCCGTGGTCTCCGGATTAAGGTTTTATGAATTTGCAAATGGCTCAATTAATACGACTTTGACCGGTGTTTCAGGGTTTCAAGTCAATGCCGATGATAATGTGGCTAACTTTGGCTTTAATACCAACCTTCGCTTGGCTTATGGCTATGATGGAAACCCAAGTTGGTTTTTAAGAGATTTAACCGCAGTTCCAAATACGCAAACAGCAAACTTGCCAATTACAATTGCTTCAACAGCAATCGTACAAGGGTTTACTGCATTCCAAAATTTTGGCATCGTGCTTGCCTCTACCATCGGCGATAACCCGCTGCCCGTTGAACTCGCATCCTTTACCGCCGTTTCAACCATAGACGGCGCAAAGCTCAATTGGCGCACCGCCTCCGAAACTGAAAACTCGGGCTTCCTCATCTTCCGCGATGGCGTTCAATTGGCTTCATTTGCAGAAGTTGCTTCCCTGAAAGGCAAAGGCACCACATCGCGCGCAAGCGATTATGCCTTTGTGGATTCAACCGTGCAATTTGGCAAAACCTATACTTACCAATTGAAAGATGTGAGTTTTAGTGGGGCTATCAAAGAACATTCACCAATTACGCTTACCATTACCGTGCGTGCACGGCCGAAGGAATTCGCTCTTGGGCAAAATTACCCGAATCCCTTTAACCCCGCCACGCGGATTAAATATCAATTGCCCGTGAAAAGCAATGTGAGCATTGAAGTTTATGATGTGCTCGGTAAAAAAGTCGCAATCCTTGCCTCAGGGGTTAAAGAAGCAGGGTATTATGAAGCCATCCTGAACGGTACAAATCTCTCAAGCGGGATTTATTTCTACCGTATCCAAGCCGGGGGATTTGTGAAAACGTTGAAAATGTTACTCGTCAAATAGTGTAGAGAGAAGCAGGGCTAGGCAAAACGACAACTGCCACAGGGGCGTCGAATCCACCCAAATGCGCCCCCTTACTGACCATAACCATCGTTTACTCTGAAGAGGTGCTTTCGATTTCATAAGCACCTCTTTTTTTGATGCAAGCCCATTGCCCTTCAAAAGCGTACTTTTCGCCATTTCAATAAAGCCAAACATCGCGCTGAAAAAGGATTCACAAGGGCGGATAAAATGGGAGATAATAGGGCGTCACAAGCCTCCGAAAGCCTTGATATTAAACCGGATTGAAGCTGAAATTGAAAAAATAATAGCCTCATCTGAACCTGTTTTAAGGCTACTTTTAAACTCTTTTAAGGCTATTTTCATTTTGTTTTTAACCTTAAAACAAAATGTTTTTAAGCTTAAAATAAATTGTTTTTAACTTAAAAACCATTTTAGAATGCCTTATCAAACACTTAAAAATGGTGCTTCATGACATTCAAAAAGGCAACAGGTGAGTCTTGGTAAGGCTTAGAAAAAAAAGGGAAATTGGGGCATTAACCTTCGCTTAATATGGTTTATTCAAAAATTTTCGTTATTTTATAAGACTCATAGTAATAGGTGAAAAGATTTTTCACCGCTCGGAGGTATTGTTTCAATGATTTCATGTGATTAAAGCCCCTTAATGAAAAGGGAAATCGACCGTGAAGGGATTTGATTATAGGCAATTCGATTGAAAGAATACTATAAACAACATAAAAGGAAATTTAACAGGAAATCCAGTTGGCGAGTCAAGCATCGCCGGAAATTGATACAAAGGAAGAAATGACCAATTATTCATTGTTTCCCAACATTATCAAAGTTTATCAACTTATTATTAATACCAAACGCATCATGAATAGAACGATACGATTATTTTTATTTCTACTGCTGTCCTCTTTCGTGTCTTCCCAAGCTTTTGGGCAAGCGACTCTTTCTTCGGGAGTTTACACTCAAGATTTTACTTCTTTAAATACCAGCGCTACTGCAACCTTACCAACAGGGTTTGTGGTTAGTAATGGAACTGTATTTTCAGGAGGTACAACTGCTACAACCCAAGCGGCAGGAACATCAGGGACTGGTATTTTAACAGGTTCTTCTACTGGGGGTACTTATAATTTCGCCAATGGCGTTACAGGTTCTTCAACTGATCGAGCCTTAGGTTTTTTGTCATCTGGAGGATTTAGTTCTCCGAGAAACATCATGCTTCAATTTTCAAACAATACCGGCTCTACGGTGACTTCTTTAAGAGTTCGGTTTGATTACGAAAAATACCGTTCTGGAACTCGTGCTTTTGATATGAATTTCTTCCACGGGTCTGACGGAACAAATTGGACTGCTTCTGTCGCGGGTGACCAAAATTATCCAGCAGATGCAAATAACACTACAATTTCAAACCCACCTGCAACTACTTCTAAAACAGTTGTTATCACAGGTCTTTCCATTCCCAATGGTTCAAATTATTATCTTCGTTGGTCATATACCGGTTCAGGTGGTTCAACCAATGCACAAGGGTTAGGTCTTGATAACCTCGAGTTAGTTGCAGAGCCAACCACAGCGACTGCGATTGCCACTGGTTCAATTTCATCCAACTCCATTCAAGTAAATTGGACCAATGGAAATGGTGCCAATCGTATTGTTGTCGCCCGTCAAGGCGGTGACCCGGTTGCGCCAACCGATGGCACAACTTATACCGCGAATGCCGCTTTTGGTTCAGGTACAGATATTGGTTCATCGAGTTTTGTGGTCTTTAATGGTAGCGGTAGCACGGTTACGGTAACCGGTTTAGCGGCAAGCACTTCTTATACCTTTGATGTGTATGAATACAACGGTACAGGCGCAAATATCAATTATAATTTAGTTGCAACATCTACCGTCAATCGAATTACGGCTTCGACTACTGCCGCAGGTATTGGAAGTTTGACATTTTCCGTGGCAAACCGCACGAATTTCATTTCAACGCCTTCCACGAATTCAAACGTACAAACCGTTACTTTGTCAGGGTCGGATTTAGATGGCACACCGTTATCGATATCCGATGGCTCCGGTGCATTTGAGTTTTCGCTTGACAATGTGACGTTTAATTCAACGCTGAATTTGCCTTACACAGCGCCAACCCTTTCAGCAACAACCATTTACATCCGTTTAAGCGATCAAGCAATTGGCACCTATTCGGCAGGGATTACACCCACAGGGGGTGGCGATGCCACACCACCGTCGCTTGGGCTTTGGGGCCGCTCGATTGATTCTGAGCCTGCCACACAAGCATCGGGCATTAGTTTCTCCGGCGTGGGAACCAACAGCATGACCGTCAATTGGACACGCGGAAGCGGTTCTGAAGTCGTTGTTTTAATGCGTGATAATGCTGCTACGGAGAATCCGGTGGATACCGTCAGCTATACGGCAAACAGCGTTTTTTCAAGCGGTGATTTAGTTGGATTCAGCACCTTTGTTGTTTATCGTGGCAACGGTACATCCGTATCTGTTTCGGGGTTAAATGCGAACACTTCTTATACCGCCACCGTCTTGGAATTGAATGGGAGCGGTTCAAATACAAATTACAACATCACAACTACGGCAAGCGTTAATACCGCAAGCCAAAGCACGAATGTTCAATTGCTGGATTTAACGACAGACGGCAGTGCTGTGGTTATCACCTTTGATGATGCTGTTTCGGGTTCGAATGGCGGTACATATGCAGGAACAGGGTTTGAACCAGCGGATGGGGATGGAACTTTGAACTCCTCCTCTTGGGCATTAAGTGGGATGAGTGACGGGAATGTGGATTTCGGTGCGACCGCAAGTGGAGGTGATTTTGGAAGAGGCGTAACATCAGGTGGGGTTACTGACGGCGGGTTGTACGCCTTGGATGATGGTAGCGCGATACGATTGATGATTCAACCTTCGGGTTCTGACTGGAGTTCTTCTTCAACGGCAAACCTAACGCTGCGTGTTCGAAACACGATGGGTTCGACAATGAATCAGGTGGAAATTTCCTATGATTTATTGGTTCGAAATGATGGGGGTGTTTCAAGTCAATTTAATTTTCTCTATTCAACGGATGGAGTGAATTACATCCCGGTACCTGAATTAAATTATGTTTCTCCCGCAGCTGGTAGTTCTACAGTATTTGATCCTGTTGTTCCAACCAACGGTACTGCTTTTCGCGTACGCATTAGTGGGTTGAATATTCCCAATAACGGCGTCTTTTATTTAAGATGGAATGGCGGCGATGTGAGTGGTTCGGGTACAAGAGATGAATTTGCTTTAGATAATATCTCAATTACCCCAATTAATGGTGGCTCTATCGATGCTACCTCTGATGGTGCCAATCTGATTGTCGTTGGTGATCCGGTAGGCGCAACCCCAACTATTGATACGGATATTTCGCTTCAAAATTTAAGAGTAGATGCAGCGGGTTTCTTAAACGCGCAAGCTTTTTCATTAGAAGTTGCGTCTGGTGGAAGTGCCATCATTAATGGTACCTATCAATTAACCAACACAAACGGCTTCAGTGGTGGCGGTGCAACCTCTTTAACCAATACCAATACCCCAACCATTACATTAGGGGCTGCGTCAACGGTGATCTATGCTACTTCAACGTCAACCCAAACGGTAACGGGTCGCACGGATTATGCAAACTTGACTTTAGAGGGTTTCAACCCAAGTAAAACTCTAAGTGGTAACCTAACCGTAAGCGGCACAATGACTTTTGGTGGGTCAGGAACCGGAACCTTTACCTCTGGTGCGAATACAGTAATCTTCCAAAATGGAAATACGCCAATCGTTCGAAGTGGGGTGCTTCAATGGAATGCGAATTCGACAAACCTTCAATTTGGAAGCACCGGAAATTTGGGTGGTAATGCTTTTACGCTTCCGAATGATTTATTTTCAGCGGGTGGAAATTCGATGGCGTCATTGACAATGAACCGGACGAATACGGTTGAATTGGGTAACCAAAATATTTTACCCGGAACTCTGACCTTAAACCTTGGGATTTTGATTACCCAAAATGGCGGTGGTACTTCAACGGCACGCATTGAAGTAACCAGCAATTTGCCGGCGGCAATTACGGGTTACAAAACGGATTCGCATGTTCGCGGCGTTTTGGCGCGTGCCATCCAAACGAATATTTCAGTGGATGGAACGAGTTATGTCTTTCCAATTGCCAATAGTGTAGGGGAATATCAACCGGTATCTTTAAATGATATCCGTACTAATGTTGGGGCATCAAGTGTCTTTGTTGTTACGCCTTCTGCTACGGGAGCCAGCACAGTGACGGGTGCCCTAACCAATGTTCGCCCGCAAAATTGGTTTTTTGAAGAAATCAACGCTCCGCTTGAATTAACGAGTGCAACTTTAGAAATTAAAGGGCTTACTACTTTATTAACGAATGAATCTTTTGTCGCAATCTCGAATGCCCAAAGTGGCGATTACAGCCCTATCGGCGGCGTCATTGTTGATTCTGTTGTTACAAGCACTGCACAAGCGTTTACCTTAAATGCAGGAACGCGTTATGCCGCGATTGCCGATAATGTGGTTACGCCAACCATTCATGCGAGCGGTATTAATTTTACCGGCGTAAGTGGTGGCACCATCACAATTAACTTTACACCGGGTAACGGATCAAACCGAATGGTGGTTGTTCGTGAAGGAAACCCGGTAACTTTTGTACCGGTTGACAATACGGTTTATTCGGGCATTAATTCGATTTTTTCTTTTGCAACCAATCAAGATGGTGACAACAACCGAATTGTATCGGCTGGAACATCATCTTCGGTAAATGTCACGGGTTTAACCGGAAATACCACTTATCACTTTGCCGTGTATGAATATGGTGGCAGTGTCCCGCTTGGAACCGGTCGATTCTTTACAACCGGTGCGCCAACGGCATCCAGAAATACACTTCCGGCTCAACCGACAACCGATGCTTCGGGACTCGTTTTTAATCCGGTAGGAGAAACAACGATGACCCTCACTTGGACAAATGGTAATGGCGAAGGTCGTTTGGTAGTCATGAATGAATACGCCACAGCGGTAGTAGCACCAACCGATGCGGTCGCTTATACTGCGAATGCAGCTTTTGGAAGCGGTTCAACAACCGGCACCGGAAACTTTGTCGTCTTCAATGGTTCAGGCAATACGGTGAATGTAACAGGTCTTACACCCGGAACATTCTATATGGTGAGTGTTTATGAATACAATGGTTCCGGAATCAATTCAAATTATGATCCGAATGGCTTAAGAACTTCTAAAATCACTTTATCGACTGAGCCAACGGAGCATGTGAATACAATTGCCGGTGGAAGCATTACAAAATCGTCCTTAACCCTTTCTTGGGTAAATCCCGGAACCGGTCCTACGCCAACAGGGTACTTGGTTCTGCGCCGTGCTGGTTCAGCGCCAACCACCTTGCCTTCTGATACAACAACTTATACGGTGGGAACAATTTTCGGAAATGCAACGGTAGCTGCTAATGTGGCACATCCAACAAATTCAGCTGCCATTTCAGGTCTAGCTTCAGGAACTGATCATTATTTTGTGGTTTATCCCTATCGCCAAGTGAGCGGTGCGGCAAATAGCGGGTCAACCAATTACTTTACGACAGGTGCTCCTTCCGCAAATTTTACAACAACCGCAGGTCAAGTTTATACTTGGAATGCGTCATCCGGTGCTTGGAGTACTGCCGGAAATTGGTCACCCTCGGGTCCACCAACCGATGGCGATCAGGCGTTGTTTAGTGGTGAAGGAACGATTACCGTTTCTTCAATTCCAACGACCTCAATCGGGGGAATCGAAATCACGGGCGGATCCACTGTGACATTTAATGTAAGTGCAGCAAATAACACCATTACTTTAACCGGATTTGGAACAGGAACAGGCAATGCCTTGCATATTGACGGCACTGATACTCTTGTTGTAACAACACCCATTTGTACCTTAAGTGTTGCTTCCGGAGCAACAGCCGAAATTGAAGGTCGAATTCGTTTTCAACTTGCTGCGGGTCGTTTGTTAGGAGCTGATTCAGCCTCGATTCTTTTCCAAGGAACAGGACCGAAAGAAGCCTTCGCAAGTAACGGTTCCTCAGGGAATATGTTTGGGAACTCTGGTATTGAAAATACAGTGATTTTCAGAAGCGGTTCAAGGTATGTTCATTTTGCAGGTGCAAACCCATTTGGATTAACCGGACCAGCCTCAAAAATAGTATTTGAATCCGGTAGCATTTATGAATTGAAAGGTGGATCTATAACCCCAGCTGTAGCCGGAAGAACTTATGCAAATATTTTGGTTAATGGAAGTGGAATTTCGTCAAGCTTTTCCTCAACAACCTTGCCGTTTACTGTTGATACAATCAACATTTCTTCGGCAAACACGGTTACATTTAATATTCCCGTAGGAATGAACATAAGAGGGAACTTTACCCGAACCGCAGGGTCAGTTTCCTTTACCGGAGGAGGAAATGAAATTAATTTTGTAGGCACAACGCCTCAAACAGTAACAGGTTTTGTGAGTAGTTTTGGAGCCGGTACTGATATTCAAATTAATAACCCGGCCGGAGTCACTTTTACCGGAAATTATACCTTAGAAGACACCCTTGATTTGGTGAGCGGTGTTTTAAGTATATCTCCCGGAAGTATTCTTCGAATGAATTCTACAGGTACAATTACAGGAGGAAGTAACAGCAGTTATTTAGTTGGTCAATTAGAGCGCTCTTTTACCACTACGCGTCAAAGTCTGTTATATCCTTTTGGCATCCAAAATGTTTATCGCCCGATCCAAGTTCGGGGAACATCTGCAGGTACCTCCTTCCTTCGTGGTGAGTTAGACACGACTGCCGGCGAAGCGTATAGTTTTGCCGAAGCTTTTTCTCCAAGAACTGTTTCAGGCAAATGGTATTATCGGTTTACAAATGCGGCAGGCGGTGCCTCGATGACCGTAGATTCTATTCCACAATTTAGAATCAACAGTGATGATAATCTTGCGCCGCTTGCGTCTAACATCATTTTGGACTTGGCTTACGCATTTGAAACTTCACCTTTTAGCCCTTGGACTCAATTGGCGTTAGCTTCTCCTCCGAATACCTTGCCGGGAAATTTGCCAACAGATATTAGCAGTGTTGCGTTTTCACAAACCCTCACACTTGCAGCACCTACAAATGTTTGGGGCGTCGTACTTTCTTCGGATATCGGAGACAATCCGCTTCCCGTTGAGCTTTCCGAATTTAAGGCAATCTCAACGTTTGAAGGGGCAAAGCTTACTTGGCGCACAGCATCTGAAACAGAAAACGCCGGTTTCTTAATCTACAGAGATGGCGTTCAAATTGCGTCTTTCTCAGAGTATCCCGGGTTAAAAGGCAGAGGCACAACAAGCAATGCCACGAACTATTCGTTCATTGACTCAACGGTCCAGTTTGGAAAAACCTATACTTATAAATTAAGAGATGTCAGTTTCAGTGGGGCTGTTCGTTCGCATGAACCACTTACACTGACCATTTCACAACGCGTAGGGCTTCGAGAGTATGCGCTTTCGCAGAACTACCCGAATCCGTTCAACCCAAGCACAACAATAAGATATCAATTGCCTGAAAAGAGCAATGTGACGATTGATGTGTATGATATTTTGGGTAAGAAGGTTCAAACTTTGGTGAATGGAACCAAGGATGCTGGAAATTATGAAGTGAACTTTAATGCTCGTAATCTTTCAAGTGGCGTGTATTTCTATCGAATCCAAGCGGGTAGCTTCACCAAAACATTGAAGATGATGCTCATCAAGTAAACATCACAATTTTATAAGATTGAAAAAGACGCCTTTCGGGGCGTCTTTTTTTTTGTGGTAGGTCACAAAAAAATAGTGAGAAAATCACAATATTTAATAAGAAACACTAACCTAAAATAAAGCACGATGAAACACTTCGATAAAAATATTTGCCAACGCTCACCGAAATCGTTAATTATATATTTCTTTCTCATGATCAGCGTCTTCGTTGAGGTAAATGGGCAAACCACACCTTTGGGCGGGCCGGAACTTCGGCCGGTGAAACCCTTAAACTTAGAAAATCCAGCTCGAGGAGTAAGCACCGCCGGAACAGGAAAAAAAGTGATTATTCTTATCACACAAAATTGGGAGTCAAGCATTCTTGCTGCGTGGAAAAGTGCCGCATCCACTTTTGGAGATTCACTGAATGTTCAAAATACCTATTCGATATTGGATTCACTAACTGTGATGCAAACGTACGATGTCATTATTTATGGTGAAGGAACCTCAGTGAATAACATCACCACAGCGCGAAGTAATAATTTGATTCAGTATGTTCGTTCCGGAAGGTCACTGTACCTGCAAGGAGAGTATCAAACGACCTATGAAACAAATATCATGTTTAAACGGCTTGTCGATAGCTTAGGCGGAAATTTCTCTTGGAGCGCGGGCGTTACCGGAGATCAAAAACCGGTGACCATTTCAACTTCACTATCAAATATTCCAAATCCAACTGTGCCATTAAACTACTATTGGTGGGGCGTTGCAGGCACGACCGATGAAAATCAAGTGAAAACCTATTTGTCAAAAGGTGCAAATAAATTAGGTTTTTATTATAAACCAACGCCAAATGGCGGTGTGGTGGTCATGAACACAGACCAAGATTGGGTTAGGGATATTGCAGCATCAAATGGTATAAATTTATTAATAAATACCTATTACCACCTCATTAATAACAAAACTCTTTCAGTTGGTCGAGAAGAATCAGTAAGAATTAGAGAGTTTGCTTTATCACAAAACTACCCGAATCCGTTCAACCCCAGCACACGCATTAAGTATCAATTGCCTGAAAAGGGCAATGTGTCGATTGATGTGTATGATATTTTGGGTAAGAAGGTTCAAACTTTGGTGAATGGAACAAAGGATGCCGGAAATTATGAAGTAACATTCAATGCTCGTAATCTTTCAAGCGGCGTGTATTTTTATCGCATCCAAGCGGGTAGCTTTACCAAAACATTGAAGATGATGCTCATTAAGTAAACATCACAATTTAATAAGATTGAAAAAGACGCCTTTCGGGGCGTCTTTTTTTGTCTTACTTTTTTTCTGCTATCGCGATAATTGAAAGTCCAAAAGGAAAGGTAAGTGACGAAGTTTTGAGAACGCTAAGTTCGGATTGGAAAATCGATTTTAAGGAGTTGTTTACAAAAGGAGAAGGAATGGCAAATTCATTCCCTTCTTGCATATTCAGAATTTTCTTAATCGTTCGTACTGCAGCCGCAAGCGGAAAGAGATAGGAATTGAAATAGGAAATTTTCTTTATCCCGAATCCCGCATTCAGAATTACGCGGGCCAATTGGGGCTTGGTATAGCGGCGTTTGTGATGATTGAGGTCGTCGTGCTTTGACCACATCCATTGATACGCCGGAACGGTAATCAGACACAAGCCTTTAGAAGAAAGCAAGTCCTTTGCGCGAAGAAGCGCACCCAAGTCGTCGTCTAAGTGTTCGATGACATCGAAGAAAGTCACGGCATCAAATGTGTTGCCTTGAACGGCTGAAAGATTTTCGGGTGAACCTTGCGAAACGCCAATTAAGCCCCGCTTTTGGCACATCCCAACAGCAATAGGCGAAGCATCAACACCCCAAACTTGGAATGCTTCTTGCGCTTTTTCTAAAAAGTAGCCGGTGCCACAGCCGATATCTAAAAGCTTTGATTTTGGGGCGAGAAATTGAAGGGCGAGTGTGTAAAGAATTTCTCTTCGCGCTTGAAACCACCAATGCGACCGCTCGACCTCATAAAACTCGTGATATAACGATTCATCCATTCTGACTTTCCTTTCTATCAATAGTTTTGTAAGGAAAACCGATTTGTGAACTGATCAGATAAATCGGCCGCGATTTCACTTCATCGTAGATTCTGCCAATGTATTCACCTATTATCCCAATGGTAAGAAGTTGAACCCCGCCCAAAAAGAGAATGATGACCATCGTTGAAGCCCAGCCTTCTGGCTGAATGCCAACGGTGAGTTTTTGAATGAGGTAAATAATTCCAAGAATAAAGCTAAGCGAGGAAACGGTAAGCCCAAAGTAGGTTGCAAGCCGAAGCGGGGCAAATGAAAAAGAGAAAATGCCGTCAAGTGCAAGCTTCATGAGTTTTGAAAGTGTGTATTTCACTTCACCGGCATAGCGTTTATCGCGTTCGTATTCTAAGCCAACTTGTTTAAAGCCAATCCAACTGCGAAGCCCGCGCACGAACCGATTTCGCTCGGGGAGTGAGCGCAAGACTTGAACCACTTTTTGATCGATAAGGCCAAAGTCGCCGGAGTCAAGTGGCATTTCGATGGAAGTAATTTTTTGAAGCAATTGATAGAAGCTTGAATAAGCAAGGCGTTTCAAGGCATTTTCTTTACGGTTGCGGCGAATGGCGTAAATCACCTCATAACCTTCTTTCCACTTCGAATAAAATTTTTCGATGATTTCGGGCGGGTCCTGAAGGTCGGCATCCATAATCATTACGGCTTTCCCTGAAGCGTGGTCAATGCCGCAGGTAATGGCAATTTGGTGCCCGAAGTTTCGCGCAAGATGGATGACGCGGAATCGATTGTCTTTTTGGGCGATTTCAGCGAGCAGTCGTGGTGTTTCATCACGGCTGCCATCGTTAATAAGGATGACTTCAAAACGAACGGCAAGCAGTTCAAGGCTTGATTTCAAACGATCGTAAAGCGTATCAATGAGCTCCGCTTCGTTAAAAACAGGAATGACGACAGAAAGATCAATATCGTGGAAAAATGCGCCTTCAGGCCGATGTGTCATATAGGAATTAAACGCTTGTCAAAATTTGAACCGAAGATACGCTTCACAATGAATCGAAAAAAGAGTAAATAAAAAAGCCATCACTTCTATTTGAAATGATGGCTTTATTAAAATCAACCAATTCAGTGTAAATCAATTGAAAGGATTATTTACCAGCCTTGATTTCATTTTTTGGGGTTTCGCTTGTGAGTTCTTTAACCAGTTTCTCCGCTTTATAGATGTATTTCAATGCAGCGACAATCCCGCCGGTATGAACCGAAACGGCGCGGTTGGCTTCAGGTGTATAGATAAATGAGCCGGGCAAACTTTCGATGTTTCCATCAAAGATAAGGCCAACGGCTTCCAGATTTTTATTGACCGCGGCGCTTCCGCTGTTGCCGCCGATGATATCGTTGGTTGACACAAAATTCATTGGTGCGCTCAAGAGCTCTTTGGGAGGATTTTCCCAACGCTTGGGCAACGACCAAGGGAATTGTTTATTGAAGGAGTAATATCGGTCGTAAAGACCATAGTATGTGGTTTGAAACGGCGCCGTGGTGCCGTTGTAATCATAACCCTTTACAACGCCGTCATTGATGCGAAGCGAAAAAGTGGCATCGGGTGGGGTGTCAGTTCCATAAATTTCAAAAAATGTTTTCGAAAGGCGCGTGCGAAGTACTGCAACTTTGGCTTGTAACTCTCGTTGTTTCGCGCCAGCCAAGCGAAGTCTTCTTAAGGCGATTGTACCCAGTTTAAGAAATGGCTCTGAGGATTGTGTGAGTTCTTTTTGTGATAAGTTAAAAAGGGCTTCTACTGCGGCTTGGTCATAAAGTTTGGTTTCTTTTATCAGCATCTTGGCCGCTGCCTCCGGAGAGCTTGATTGAAGTGATGCTTTGGTGTATTCATCTTCGGCCCCTAAATAATCGAGAGCCAAATGAAGATGCAATGCAAGAAATTGCTCATCTAAAGAAAGAACCGGCGAGCTGTTTTTCATTTCTTCTAATACACCAGCCTTAATTTTTTCGAATTGCTCGGTTTGACCGCGTTCTTTGGCTTGAGCGGCTGAAAGCAAGGCATAGGCTCTTTGTAAACCGACATCTTGAGAATTGAAAACAATACGATCCGGAATCGATTTTTTGGTTTCAAGAACTAAAGTTTCCATTTCGCTCCAAAAGGATGAATCTGACGCGAATTTTGGATTTGCTGCAAGGTCAACACGAAAGCGAGCCTCAAACGCTTTTTTTCGGGCAAAAAGATACCCATCTTGAAGCCCTCGGAGCTGACCGGAGTAGGCTTTTATGCCATTCTCTAATCCAAAAATTTCATTAAGAATGCTATCGCTTTTCGCCGTTTCGTTATAGGCTTTGAGAATCGCAGAGCGGGATTGAAGAAGCCGAAGTTGAAGTGGCAAAATGAAATCGCGGCTTAAAGCAAGTTGAGAAACGGTGTTCAAGCGTTCGGTTCTTCCGGGATTTCCAACAACAAAGATGGGTTCGCCTTCTTTTACGCCATTGATGTTAAAGCGGTAGAAATCGGGTGTTTTACACGGATTGCCCTTTTCATCATAAGCTCGGAAGAAGGAGAAATCCATAGCATACCGCGGGTAGGTGAAGTTATCCGGATCGCCACCAAAATAGCCAAGTTGCAGTTCAGGAATAAAAACCAATCGAATATCATTGTATCGTTTAAATCCATAAAGCGAGTAGCGACCGCCGCTATAAAGGGTAATCGTTTGAATTTCAAGGGGTTTCCATTCCGGTTTTTCACCATATTGAACTTTAAGAACAGCAAGCATTGAATCACGCAATTTGACCTTTTCAGCTTCGGTTTTCCCTTGCGCCATACCGGCTTCGACCAATGCCGTGACATCTTCTATCCGGTCTAATTGATCAACAAAAAGACCCGGAACGCGGCGTTCTTCAGCAAGTGATTTCGCTGAAAAGCCATTGGCATTCATGTCTTCGCCCTTTTTTGCGGTTTTCATTGCAACCTCTCGAGCCACATGATGATTGGTCATAATCAATCCATTTGGGGATACAAACGAACCGGTTCCGCCAACCTCTGTAAATCGAAGCGATGCTTTTCTTGCTTTGGTCAGCCAAGCTTCTGTTGCTTTAATGCCATATTCACTTTCAAAATATTTCAAAGGTGGGTTTTCAAAAGTCCACATTTTCCCGTTATCAAATTTTCCGGGTTTAACTGTATCGGGATTGAAAGGGGCTTGAGCAAGCAGCAGCGAAGAAAGCAAAAGAGCAAATGAGAATAGCAAGCCTTTCAAAGAGGCCTTTCTCGAGGCAAAATGTGATTGCATATGAATGGTATTTGGTTAAAACGTCACTTACAGTGGAAACAGTCGGCGTTTCACTGAATAAGAATTTAAGAAGTGAAACGGGTTTCCTCATATTCATTTTACAAGTATCTCAGTGAAAATGTCACTTTTTTCTTTGGGAATTTTTCAATGAATGATAAAAAGTTAGAACCTTCTCCCTATTTTTGCACGCAAAGTTTAATGACCCGTAAATTCTTATCCCACTGAAACTTGATCTTAAAAGCACAATCAATGTCTGAAAAGAAATCATTCGTCAATAACCCAAAACAAAGCGCACTTACAATGAAGTCTCTTCAACCACATCCAAAGAAAATGCAATTAACATCTATTGAAGAAGCCTTGTCTCACAAGCTTACAGCTGAAAAGCTTCGTGAAGCCAAAGAGAATGGGTTCTCAGATGTTCAACTCGCCAATATTTTTAATGCCAAGCCTGAGAATATTCGTGCGCTTGCCAATTACTTTGGGGTGAAGGCGGTTTTCAAGACAATTGATACTTGTGCTGCGGAGTTTGATACAACAACACCCTATTATTACTCCACCTATGAAGAGGAGAATGAATCCGTATCAAGTGAGAAGAAAAAAGTGATGATTCTCGGCGGCGGGCCAAACCGAATCGGACAAGGCATTGAGTTCGATTATTGCTGTGTTCAAGCGGTTTTCACGCTCAAAAAAATGGGAATTGAAACCATTATGGTGAATTGCAATCCCGAGACGGTTTCTACCGATTACGATGTTTCGGATAAACTGTACTTCGAGCCTCTCACCTTTGAAGATGTCATGAATATTATTGAACATGAAAAGCCTTACGGGGTGATCGTCAGTTTTGGCGGTCAAACCCCTCTTCGGTTATCGACGGCTTTAACCAAAGCCGGTGTTCGAATTTTGGGCACAAGCTCCGAGGGCATTGATGTCGCTGAAGACCGAGAGAAGTTTGGCGTATTGCTTCAAAAGCTCAAGATTCCGCATCCGCCTTATGGCACGGCAAGAAATCTTGATGAAGCCAAAGCAGCAGCACATTCAATTGGTTATCCCGTTCTCGTTCGGCCAAGTTATGTTTTGGGCGGAAGGGCAATGAAAATTGTTTACTCTGAAGAAGCGCTTGAAAATTATGTGGCGCAAGCATTAAAGGTTTCAGATGAGCACCCGCTTCTCATTGATCGATTTTTGGAGCACGCGGTGGAATATGATATTGATGTCGTCTCCGATGGAAAAGACACAGTTGTCTCGGGGATTATGCAGCACATTGAAGTTGCCGGAATACATAGCGGCGACTCGACTTCGGTTCTGCCTCCCCACAATACCCCAAAGAAAGTGATTGAAACAATGAAAACCTATACCCGCAAATTAGCGAAAGCCCTCAAGGTATCGGGACTGATGAATGTTCAGTATGCCGTGCAGGCTGGAAAGGTCTATGTCCTTGAGGTGAACCCACGAGCCAGCCGAACAGTGCCATTTGTGGCAAAAGCTACCGGAACGCCTATGATTGAAATTGCTTGCCGTGTCATGCTTGGCGAAAAGCTTCAACCGTTAATCACAAAGCTGAAACTTAAAGATTGCGATGAACTAAAGCTCGGGCATATCGCCGTTAAAGAACCGGTTTTTCCATTTTCAAAATTCTTGAAGTCTGGGGTTTTTTTAGGTCCAGAAATGCGTTCAACCGGTGAAGTAATGGGGTTAGGAACTTCCTTCGGTGAGGCATTTACAAAGGCAGCGTTTGGTGCTGGAAATAAATTGCCGACATCGGGAACTGTACTCGTAAGCCTTAGTGATGTGGATAAAAATGCTCTAACAGCCCGCTTGATGGCCGCTTATGAAAAGAGTGGATTTGAGTTTATGGCGACTTCTGGCACAGCTGCATTTTTGCGTCAATTCGACATCGATTGCAAAACCGTTTTCAAAGTAGGCGAAGGTCGCCCAAATGTGTTTGATGTAATTCGAATGGGGAAAGTTCAGTTTGTCATCAATACGCCCTTAGGTGAGCGCTCCCGATATGATGAAGAGGCGATTGGAACTGCGGCTGTACTTTCGGGAATTGCTTATGCAACAACGATTGAAACCGCTGAAGCGGCACTTGCTGGTATTCAAGAATTGAGAAAATCATCGTTTCGCGTGAAATCTCTTCAAGACTATTTGGGATACAAAAAGCCAAAAGCAATCTCGCCAAAGCGAAATCCAAGTTCCAAAGGAGTCACCAAACAAAAAGGCGCAAAAAATATAAAAGCCCGATAATCGGGCTTTTGAAAAGTTCTCACTTTTAGTAGTTAGTAGCTTGCAACTGCTTCGTCTTGGGTTTCATAAATCTCGAAAATTCGATCGAGCTTTGTAACCACAAAAAGCGACTTGATTCTCTCCGATGCTTGGCACAACTTCAAATTTCCGCCTGAATTCTTTACAAATGTCAGTGCCGATGTCATAGCCCCAAGTCCGGAAGAATTCATATATGAAACCTTGGCGAGATCAACCACAAACTGCTTCGAGCCCTCAGTAAGGAGCAAACGCAAGGCTTGATGAAACTCTTGAGCATCTGTGCCGCTGAGTACATCTGTTTGAAATTCAAGCACGAGAATTTCGCCAATTTGCTTTTTGCTAAAGAGCATGATTATCCTCTTAATTTGATTTTTTCTCCCGATTTTTCTTGCCAATCAAGAACAATCGCTGAAGCGATAAAGATTGAGGAATAAGTACCAACAAAAATTCCAATTAACATCGCAAAAGCAAAACTTCTGATAATTGACCCGCCAAAAATAAAAAGAACCAAGACAGAAAGAAGAACAGTACCTGATGTAATAATGGTTCGGCTTAAAGTTTCATTAAGGCTATCGTTGAATACCTTTTCATAAGGCTCGGTTTTTCTAATCTTTAAATTCTCGCGAATACGGTCATAAACGACGACTGTATCAGTTATCGAATATCCAACGATTGTAAGAAAGGCGGCAATTACGGTTAAATCAACTTCAAGAGACATAAAACTAAAGACCCCGCCAAAGAGACT
The DNA here is from genome assembly GCA_033763895.1 of Chloroherpetonaceae bacterium. Lineage (NCBI taxonomy): Bacteria > Pseudomonadati > Chlorobiota > Chlorobiia > Chlorobiales > Chloroherpetonaceae > Chloroherpetonaceae bacterium. The sequence goes on from JANRJQ010000010.1 coordinate 315,150, forward strand.
AAAAAGCCCTGCTACAAATAGAACATCATGAAAGATTGCGAAAACACCCGCAGCTGCAAACTTAAACTCAAAACGGAAAGAGACATAGATAAGAATAATTACCAAAGCGCCTAAAAGAGCATAAACGGCCGATAATTTGAGGTCGTTGGCGATTGTTGGACCAACGGCATCAATTTTCAAGATTTCAAAAGGGTTTTGTGCAAGTTCCCGCTTTAAGCCGGTTTCCAATCGCCCTTGTAAATCATTTAAATCGCCACTGAAATCAGTAGTAATCATTACTTCTTTAGGGTTTCCGAATTCTTTGATTACCCCGCTTATTTCCACTGAAGAAGCAATTGCACGGATTTTTGCAATTTCAACCGGTTCTTGAAAACGTAGAACAATTTCAGTTCCTCCTTTGAAGTCTATTCCGTAATGGAATCCGCGGATGGCCATTGAACCTAATCCAACAAAGAGCATGACTGCAGAAATCACATAAGCGATTTTTCGCTTACCGATAAAATCAAAATTTGTGTTGTGTAAAAGTCGCATTTCTATTTAAGATTATATAATTCCTATTATTGACTTGAATTTGATTGTTTAGCCGAATGAGACGGATGAGGTTTGCTCACGGTCATGAATCCAATCAAGAACAATTTTGGTAATGACAATGGCAGTAAAAAGACTTACCGCAATTCCAATCATTAAGGTTACGGCAAAGCCTTTAATTGGCCCAATTCCGAAAAAGTATAAAAGGGCACCGGCAGCAAAGGTTGTCACGTGTGAATCGAGAATTGCAGAAAAAGCCTTGTCATATCCAAGGTCGATAGCAAGTTTCATCATTTTACCTCGCCCAGATTCCTCGCGAATGCGCTCAAAAATGAGCACATTGGCATCAACAGCCATACCAATCGTAAGCACTAACCCGGCAATGCCCGGAAGCGTGAGTGTGGCACTAAATCCGGCAAGTGCTGCAATCACAAAAACGATATTGAATACGAGAGCTAAATTTGCAATCATACCAGCAGAGCGGTAGTAAACAATCATAAAAAGCCCCACGGTAACAAAACCAAAGAGCAGCGATAGCATTCCATTTCTAATGGAATCGGCACCGAGCGAAGGTCCAACAGTTCTCTCTTCAGCAATCATCACCGGCGCAGGAAGCGCACCTGCTTTTAAAACAATTTCAAGGTCACTCGCTTCTTGCATACTTTCAAGACCATTAATAACCGAGCTGCCGTTGGCAATTTTAGATTGAACCACAGGCGCTGAGAAAACCGTGTTATCAAGCACAATCGCGATTTGCTTATTAATATTAGCACCGGTAACACGGCCCCAAATTTTTGCGCCTTCATCATCCATTTTCATCGTAACCTCGGGGCGAGAGCCGTCGATACTCATTGTCGAGCGGGCTTCGGTGATATTCTTTCCTGTAAGTTCAGCTTCTCGTTTGAGAGAATAAAGCCTGTATAGTTTAAGCCCGTCTTCGGTGTTTGAAAAAGGCCGTGCATCAAAGGCAAAATCAAAATCGGTAGGAATTCTCCGGCGAACATCGGGTCTTGTGAGAAGCTCTTGAAGTTTGACGCGGTTGATTTCGGTGGTGTAAATCAGGTTTTGCTCAACGCCAAGTAAAGCAAAAAGTGGATTTTCACGCTTTAATTCGTCTTGTGATTTTAAAGAATCCGGACGCGTGGAAAGTGAATCTTGTAACCGTTTTTGTGCAAGTGCAGCAACCGATAAAAGAGAATCCGGAAGCGGTGCACCAAGCGAATCGAATTGGTAAGCTTTTGCCAAATAGGTATTGACATCTTGCAAAACTTTGAAAGCAAGTGCATTATCACGAACCAATTTAAATTCAAGTTTTGCGGTTCCCTTTAAGAGGCGTCGAACACGCTCTTTATCAGAAACGCCGGGAAGCTCAACGATAATTCTTCGGCCTCCCTGCGTGGTGATTGTGGGTTCAGCAACGCCAAATTGATCAACACGGTTTCGGATAATCTCTTTTGCACGGTTTACTGCCGATTCCGATTCAGAGAGAAGTTTCGCAGTAATTTCTGCGTTCGAAGCACGAAGATCATCATAAAAATAGCGGCTTAAACGCAATCCCTCTGCATCAAAAGCATTTGAAAGCAATGTTGGAATTGGCGTGCTGTTGGTTTTTATTTCTTGTTTTACACCCAATAAAATCTTATCGAAAGATTCATCACGGTTTCTTGCTTGAGCTTCAATGAGACCAAGTACGTCAACTTCAAGGACCACGTGCATTCCGCCTTGCAAGTCAAGGCCAAGTTTCAATTGCTTGTCTTGCGCTGATTGTATGGATTGGCGGTTTGAATTGACATATTCAATACTGTCTTCAGGTGTGCTGAAAGAAGCGAGCTTACCTGTAAATCGATAGCTTTGGAATGTTGGATATAGCAGTACACCGGAGAATAGAATTAACGCCAGTGTCAAAAAAATTCGGAATTGATTTTTCTTCATCGCTTGGAGATCAATCCTGTAAGATTAAATCGTTTAGTTGAAAAAAATATGTTTTGAAAACTTTTCTTAATAACTCAATTAGTAACAACCGATCGGAAAATGATTCCTTAAATTTCGAAAACTGAAATCCAAAATAAGTTCAAACAAGATGAACGAATGATTTCAAGACCTCTTGAAAAAAGAGCCGCAAAGTTAAGACTTCTTTACAACTCTTCCAACGCTTTATCGTGATGACCATTGGAATATTGTGGGCAAAAAAGAGAAATGAGAGGAAAAAAGGCTAAAGTTGAAATTATTGTGCTTTTCGAAGTCGAATTTCGTTGTTTAGTGATATGTACTTAAATGGTATTGACTCTATAAATTAAAGAATTAGCCCCGGATTTGTTGCCCGAACTAACGACGACTCAAAGGAGGAGCCATAGTGATAAGCGTGAACCGGTAAATGAGATAGTTCTTGAGCGATTTCTTCAACATCCATTAAATCGGTATGAACCGGGTCTTTAACGACGGTGGTATCGTGAAGTAAAAATTCTGCATCTGAATACCACGATGGGGCGAGCAAATCATAAGTCGCTTTATTAATGGCTCCGATTTTAAGGCGTGAGTCAAGAATCACTTTTTTGTAAAGAATATCACCAGAAATGGCCACCTTTCTTCCGTTGTAACTGAATTTGAAGCCAAGCGTTGGAATGGGGTGATAATTTTCGCGTACTTCAATATTGCAACCAAAATAATTTGAAGTCATCGAACGGTCATTAATATCAAGGAAATCGATGTGAGGTTCAATTCCGCCAAAAATCGGATCGAAAATTGTTTTGAGCTGCACAAGAATCTGAGGTGTCGTTAACAAGCGCATTTTGTTTCCACGGTCGATGATGCGCTTAAGCGAGGAGCTAAATCCTTCGATATGGTCTTCATGACAATGGGAGATGATAAAATCAGTGATATAGTCGGGGTGAATGTCAATATTGACCGCCTTTTCAAACATTCTTGCCGGAGGATCTATCCACATAATCCGATCGCCAAACCGAACAATAAAGTTGCTTGTGATGCCGGGTTTGGTTCCGATGCCATTACCAACAACAATCACATTTAATTTTTCTTGAAAAGAAGGTGGATTTAATTGTGAGAGGAGGGTATCAACATAAAGTGTCCCGGCATTTTCGGTACTCATTGTGGGATAAATGTCTGAATCGAAAACGATTTTCCCTTTATCAAAAATTTTGACACTGTCTTTCCCAATTTGACATACAACTTTCCCTAAGATAAATTCATCTTTAACAGGTTGCCAGTCAAAAACATCATCAACCCAACGGCGGTCAACAAAGGAAGCTTGCTTGACACCATTGGAATCCTCTACAAAATCACCATTCATTGTAATTTCTAACCGGCTATAAAGCGATTTGAGCACATTTTCTGCTCCAAGGAATTTGACTTTATGCGGGTTTTGGAAGTTCATAAAGCGTGAAGTCCAAAGTTCAAATTCGAAACCCGTTTGGGTGTCGCCTGTTTGCGAAACAAGCGGTGAAGTCATACAAACAGCGGTTGGGAGTTTTTTTATGTGGGGAAAATAAGATTTGAAGAGTTCGGGAACCGTGTTGACTTGAATGAGCCCAGATGAGGTTTCAACCAAATAAGCGCAGAGCGAGAGCTCTGGGCCGCCGATTCGATAAATATCATTACCAAAGGCATAAAAGTTATAATCAACTCGTTTAGGCGGTTTAACCGTCAAGCTCATAAGGGTTAACTCCTTAATTATTTTCTTTAAGGCCAATGGAAAAATGTGAATCCTTGGCTCGGTTCGTAAGTGCTAAGTACTCGGTATCGCATTTATAATTCGTAGAATACCGAATGTAATTTTCTGCTGATTCTTCAAGCGAACGAAGTTCATCGTTGGTTAATTGTCTCATCACTTTAGCCGGTGTTCCTGCTACTAAAGTTCCATATGGAACACGAAACCCTTTTTTAACGAGCGAACCAGCTGCAACGAAAGAATAGGGTTCAAGATGACAGTCGTCAAGCAAAATTGATCCCATTCCAACTAATGAGAAATCCTCAATGGTACAAGCATGTAAAACGGCATTATGCCCTATGGTAACATTATTGCCAATCGTTAAAGGGCCTATATCATGAGTTACATGAAGTGTAGAATTATCCTGAATATTGGTTCTTGCTCCTATTCGTATCGGACAAACATCCCCTCTTACTACGGCATTAAACCAAACGCTTGTATCTCTCCCAAGAGTAACATCACCAATAACAAATGATCCCTCAGCAAGAAAAACGCTTGGATCAATAGATGGAAAAACGCCTTTATAGGGTAAAATTTTCGGCATCAAAAATGAAATGGTGCTTTAATTATGACAGAAATCGACTGAAAAAAATGTGAAACCGATAGATACAGCAGCGTTAATATCTAAGTCATCCTCAGCGACAAATTCAACAAGAATTGAATCATCAGTGAAGGGATTAAAGTAACCCTTGTATTTAAGAAGTCGATGTGATAATTATCACATTTTTAAATATGGTGTGACGAGCAAATATTCTCACTTCTGTAAGATAAAGGTTTATTTCTCATAAATAAAAAAGGAAAATGGAATCCTTTCATATTTTTCAGATTCGATATAATGCATTAAAGTTTATCGTGAGAATTAAACCCGATGGTTTTGGATACGATGTTGCGTACTTCCAAATATGACATTACGAGTAGGTTCATTGGTGAGAAAATCGTGCGGAAACCCTAATTCAATTTTGCTGATATCGTTGAGCTTCGTCATCAACTCAGGTGGAATGACCACACCGAGTGTTTTAAGGTTGTCTTCAAGTTGCTCGGCACTTCTTGCGCCGATAATCGGAATCGTTTGTTGATTATTTTGACGAGACCATTGAATTGCCACTTGTGCAGGAGATACGCCTAAAGTTTCGGCAACTTCTAAAACAATGGTAGCGATTGAATTGGCTCGATCGCTTCGCCTTGCGCTGTGTGTCGGCACGCGTCCCGATTCCCCTTTAAGGTATTTTCCCGTTAGTGCCCCTCCGCCAATTGCTCCCCAAGGTGTTACAGCCATATCGAAGGCTTTGGCCATTGGAAGTAAATCACGTTCAGGTGTGCGTTGCAGCAAACTATATTCAATTTGCAAGGCAATAAATCTTGACCATCCCCGTAAATCTGCCATTGTGTTTAGTTGTGAAACAACCCAAGCCGGTGTATCGGAGATACCGATGTAGAGAACGGAGCCATTGCGAATTAAATCGTCAAGCCCTCTAAGAACTTCTTCAACTGGTGTTGTGAAGTCCCACGCGTGAACCCAAAGCAAATCAATGTAATCAGTGCCTAAGCGTTTCAGGCTATCGCGAACAGATCGCATCATGTTTTTTTTATGATTTCCCGAAAAAGATGGATCTCCTTGGCGGTCAAAGAGTGTATATTTTGTGGCAACGACAAATTTATCGCGGTCGTGTTTAATGAATTCACCGAGCCATTTTTCACTTGTGCCTTCGGTGTATCGATTGGCAGTATCGAGAAAGTTACCATCTGCTTTAACATAAGTGTCGAAGACTTTTTTTGAAGTTTCATAGTCGCTGCCCCATCCCCATTCTGTTCCAAAAGTCATCGTACCTAAAGCAAATTCAGAAACACGAAGTCCTGATTTTCCGAGAAGTTTGTAATTCATTTGAATTTGTGTTGCTTCGTTTCTAAAAACCAAGTTATTTAATTAATCAAATTTATGGCTATTGATTGGAAAGAAACCATATTTAGTGATGGGTCAGAAAATTTTATTATCCCCCAAAATCCCAAATTGGGTGAAGATATCAAAATTAAACTTAGAGTTTGGGTACATGCGCCAGTTGAACGCGTCTTTTTAAGGCTTGCACCGGAGGGAGAGCAGTATTTGGAAGAAATGCATGAAGAGCAAGAGCAAGATCACTTCTTTAAAACTTTTTCTGCCAAAGTGAAAATTCCAAGTCGAATTTTGAAATATCGATTTATGATTTACACGAAAGAGGAAGGAAAAGCATATCAATATTGGTATAATCAAACGGGTTTGAAAGACTTTCATCCAACGGATGAGCGCGATTTTACAGTGATTTCAGATTTTGAAAATCCGGATTGGGCGATCGATAGCATTTTTTATCAGATCTTCCCTGATCGCTTTTATGACGGCAACTCTGAAACCAATGTTCAAACCGGAGAAATTAAACATCCACATTTCACCTCACGAGCGCGCAAATGGGGCGAGCTGGACATTACTTGGTATGATTTTTTTGGAGGAGATCTTGAAGGCATCCGATTGAAGATTCCATACCTCAAAGACCTTGGGATTGGGGCGCTTTATTTAACACCCATTTTTACTGCGCCAAGTAATCATAAATATGATACCAGCGATTTCAAAGTGGTTGATCCTCACTTTGGAACCAATGAAGCTTTTGCTGCGCTGGTTGAGGAATTGCATCGAAATGGGATACGAATCATTTTGGATGCAGTCATTAATCATATCGGAAGCGGTCACCCTTGGTTTAATAAGCATCAAGAGTATCCGGTCTCCGGAGCATTTTCTGATCCGCTGCATCCCAATCGTGAATTCTTTATTTTTAAGAATAACGATTATGTCTCTTGGCAAGGGTATGATACGCTTGTGAAATTAGACTATCGTTCTGAAAAATTGCGCGATGAAATGTACCGTTTACCCGATTCGGTGACCCGCTTCTGGCTTCGTGAACCCTATAATATTGATGGTTGGAGAATTGATGTCGCAAACATGACTGCTCGTTACGAACATGTTCAACTTCACGGAGAGGTTTGGGAAGAATTTCGAAAGTCGCTAAAGACTGAAAAAAGGGATTGCTATCTCTTGGGCGAAACATTTTATGACCCAAAGGAACTTGTTAGCGATGCACGGCTCGATGGCGCAATGAATTACGCAGGTTTCCGTAAACCCCTCATTAAATGGTTGAAGGGTGAAGAATATGCTCACGATGCCACTTTCCATAATGGGTTTAAGTTTCAATTTTCGTTTTCTGCTAAGCAAATGATGAATCAATTGGAAGAGTTTCGAACCTCGCATGCGTTTCAAAATCAACTCTTGATGTATAATCTGCTTGATTCTCATGATAGTGAAAGATTTATGCATACCATTCATCAAGACATGAAACGCTTTAAGCTTGGGGTGCTTTATCTCTTTTCATACATCGGAATAACAGGTATTTATTACGGAGATGAAATTGGAATGACCGGCGATCGCGACCCCGACTGTCGCCGCTGTATGGAGTGGAATGAAGAAAAATGGAACCTTGAAGTCAGAGCATTATTTAAGAAGTTGATCGACGTAAAAAGAAAGAGCAATGCATTGAAACGGGGATCTATTCAATGGATTTATGCTGACAATCATACTTTGGCTTATGCGAGGTTTAGTGGTAATGAAATTTTGGTGGTTGTTCTCTCGAATGCAGAAAAACCTTATACGGTGGTATTTCCAATTTGGAAGCTTGGGGTTACAAATGGGGAATTGGAAGATTTAATAAATGGAGAAACATTTAAAATTTACCGTGGTGAATCAATGATTGAATTGAAGCCTTGCTCGGGATATCTCTTTACGGTGAAAACATAAATTGAGGTTACTTCATCATAAGGGTTCGTTTTTTTAAGTAAGAAAGAAGAGCGATATCAAATGGTTCGGAGGTATCAATCATTGTGTATTCAATTCCGGAATCCATCAAAGGATTTGCGAAGGAAACGGTATGATGATGAAATGCCTCTGCATAAGCACGCTTGATGAGCTCCGGGTTTGTGGCAATTCTTTCCCCACTTTCTGAATCAACGAGTTCTAAAGAATTTTTGAAATCAAAAGTTCTTTCTTTAGGATCAAGAATGTGGAATACAATGATTTCATGATGTTGATGATGAAAGTGCTTAAGGGCAGACGCGATTCGCTCCGGAGAATCCCAAAAATCACTGAGAACGATAATTAAACTTCTTTTTTTCAATCGGTCAGAAAGGTTTGAAAGCGAAGTTGCAAGATCCGTTTTTTCCCCGCTGCTTTCTTTTACTCCTTTTGAAATCCTTTCGAAAGTTTTCAAAAGCAAGTTATAGTGAGAGGCTTTCAAACTTGGTGGAAAATATTCTTTCAAAGTAGTATTAAAAGTTACTAACCCCACGGCATCTCTTTGGCCCATCATCAGTGAAGAAAGTGCGGCAGCCAAAACCGAACTATATTCGATTTTTGTCATTACTTCATTCGATGATTGAAATTTCATAGAGCTTGAAGTATCCAACAGAATAAATGCGCGGAGATTTGTTTCTTCTTCGTACTGTTTAATGTAATATTTACCGGTTCTTGCAAATACTTTCCAATCTAAATGCCGAAGCTCGTCCCCTCGTGTGTATTGACGATGTTCCGCGAATTCAACGCTAAATCCGTGATATGGGCTTTTGTGCATTCCGGTAATAAATCCTTCAACAATAAACTTTGCTCGAAGCTCAAAAGATTTAATTTTTGAAATGACATCAGGAAGCAGATATCGTTTATAATCATCATTCATTATGTATGGAAGAGTTTTATCTTTTTTTTTGAAATCAAAATGTAAAAATGCGACGAAGCAAAAAATTTGATTAACGAAAAACAAACAACTGAAGTTAACGCTTTCAGTTATACTTTTTCGGAGCAAAGAGGGAGAAACCGGTTTGAATCGGGGAAGTAGTAGAGAATACTTAGTCATAAAAGAAATTTATTTTGTTTACCTAAAAAAATATCAGGAAATGAATTTTCATAATTCAGAAGCGCTCTTTGAACGGGCAAAAAAATCAATTCCGGGTGGAGTCAATTCTCCAGTGCGGGCATTTAAGTCTGTTGGCGGAACGCCAGTATTTATGACCCGAGGCGACGGGGCTTATATTTTCGATGCGGATGGAAACAAATACATTGATTACATCGGATCTTGGGGACCCTTCATTTTAGGTCATTCACATCCTGCTGTTAACGCAGCGATCGAAAAAACATTGAAGACGGTCACAACAAGTTTTGGCGCACCCACAGAATTGGAAATTGAGTTGGCAGAACTTGTCAAATCACTTGTTCCCTCGATTGACCTTATTCGAATGACTTCCTCTGGAACAGAAGCCTGCATGTCGGCGATTCGGGTTGCCCGCGGGTTTACGGGGAGAGATAAAATTATTAAGTTTGAAGGATGCTATCACGGCCACGGCGATTCCTTTTTGATTCGTGCAGGTTCAGGCGCGCTTACGCTCGGTGTGCCCGATAGTCCGGGAGTTACAAAAGGGACTGCGGCTGATACGCTGAATGCAACTTATAACAATCTTGATTCAGTCTTGAAATTAGTCGATGAAAATGCAGGAAATATTGCAGCAATAATAATTGAGCCGATTGGTGGAAATATGGGTGTTGTACCGGCATCACGTGAATTCTTAACAGGACTGCGCGAGATTTGTAATCAAAAAAACATTGTATTGATTTTTGATGAGGTTATGACCGGCTTTAGAGTTGCACTTGGAGGTGCACAATCGCTTTTTCATATAAAGCCCGATATGACAACCTTTGGTAAAATCATAGGCGGCGGTTTACCTGTTGGAGCCTATGGAGGTAAAAAAGAGATAATGGAATCAGTGGCTCCGCTCGGGCCTGTGTATCAAGCTGGAACACTTTCTGGAAATCCGCTTGCAATGAGTGCCGGACTCGCCACCTTAAAATTACTTCGCGATGAGAATCCTTATCCATTATTAGAAAAAACGACTGCCGAACTTGAAAAAGGATTGAAGGATACACACCGAAAACTTGGAATTGAACATTGCATCAAGCGAGTAGGGTCAATGATTTGTGAGTTTTTTACGGATCAAGATGTTACTGATTTCCAAACCGCTACGAGTTCGGATACCAAAAAGTTTGCGGCGTATTTTCATCAAATGCTAAGGCAAGGAATATACTTGCCTCCAGCTCAATATGAAGCAATGTTTCTTTCAATTAAGCATGAGAGGGTTGAAATTGATGCCACAATTCATGCTCACGAAATTGCATTAAAAGAAATCTATACGAGTTAGTTATGATGGCAGGGGAGTGATATCAAATCGCTCCCCTTCTTTTTTTCGATATCCCCTAAGAAATTCTTGAGCGGTCATTTCCTTCTTTCCCTCGGGATGCAACAGAAGAATTTCTATTTCTCCAACGCCGCAATTGACAATAAAGGATGAGGATGTAAGATTCCAAAGCCCAAATGTATCGTTCGTCGTTTCTGATGAAGAGCGTTTTGATTTTAGAATTCTGAAAGTTTTACCCTCAAAGGTTGTCCAAGCTCCCGGATGTTTAGAAAGCCCCCGAATAAAATTATGGATTTCCTCAGAAGTAAGCCGCCAGTTTATTTGTGTGTTTTCCTTAAAAAGCTTAGGTGCTTTGGTAGCTAAGGCATTGTTTTGAAGCGTCGTGACAACTTG